>DHWS01000014.1 GCA_002413305.1 Actinobacteria bacterium UBA5176
GGCCCGGGAGGCGGGTTCCCCGGCTGCCTCGAAGCGCCCGGCCCGGCGCTGCTCGTGTTCGATGACACCTACCCGAAGCCGCGGGTCGCTCCGCCCCCGGTCGAGTCGCTGGTGCGAGGGTCGACGCCGACCCTGCTGATCGGTGCCTCCATCGTCCCCTCGCCCGCGATGGACAGGGTGGGAGACCAGGTGACGGGGATCGTGATGGCGGAGCGGCGGCCCGACCGCCTGTTTCCGGCGAGGGGTTCGATGCACGCGCTCACCTCGAACACCACGCGGTTCGACGGCCTGGTTGCGAGCGTCGACGTCGCGCCCAGCGTCCTCGACTGGTTCGGGATTCCGGCGCCCTCCACGATGGACGGCCTGCCGATCCGGATCGTGCCGGGCGCGCCGGCGCCGTTCGGGCTGCATCGTCTGCACCTCGAACAGCGGCGGGTCCGGCTGCCGGTGGACCTCGGCGAGATCGGATTCATCGGCGCGGTGGGCCTGGCCGGGATCGCCGCACTGGTCTGGCTGACCAAGCGCGACCGGCTCCCGGCGAGGGCTTCGGCGGTGCTTCGGTTCCTGGTGGTGGCCGGGGTCGGGTTCCTCCTGGTCGTGCTCGAAGGCGGCCTGCTCCCGCGCTTCACGTACGCGATGGTCCTGCCGTACCTGGTGCTGGCCACGGCAGGACTGGCCGCGCTGGCGATCGCGGCACGATGGCGCCGGCCGTTCGGGCCGTTCGTCTTCGTCGGCGCCGTCGGGCTGGCCGGGCTGGTCCTGGACGCGACGGTGGGAGGGCGGGCCCTCCGCATGCCGCTGTACGGGGGGACCATGTTCGACGGCGTGCGGTTCTATGGCCTGCCGAACCTCTTCGTCGCGTTCCTGCTGGCCAGCGCCCTGTTCGTCGCGCACGCACTGTCCCGCCGGGCCGGCTTCGCGGTGTTGTTCGCCGCCGGCTTGTTCGCCGGCTTCCCGGGGCTGGGGGCGAACATCGGGGCGGCGGCCGCGCTGCTGGTGGCGGCGGTGTTGTGGTGGTGGTTCCGGGGTCAGGCGCGGCGCCCGCTGGGTCTGGCAACTGCCGGCGTCGGTGCGGTCGCCGGTATGGGGTTGGTCTTCCTGGCGAACCGGCTCAGCTCCGCCACTCCCACCCACGTGACCCGGTTCATCCATCGCGGCGGAGGGCATCTCTCGTACGTGTTCGACACCGTCCGTCGCCGCCTGGACGTCGGGTTCGGGCAGTTCACGCATGTGCCTGCCGCCTGGATCCCGATCGTCGGCCTGCCCGTCGTGCTGATGCTGGCCCTGCGGGGGCCGGGTCCGATCGGCCGCGGGCTCCGACCGGAACCCCAATGGCGGTCGGCGATCGTGGCGCTGGTGCTGGCCAGCGTGGTGGCGTACCTGGCTGCGGACACCGGTGTCGCGGCGGCGGGCCCGGCCTTCCTCTACGCGATGGCCATGATGATCTTCCCGGCACTGGTGCCGGCCGAAGCCTCAAGCCAGGCATGAGCGACCGCGTCGAGCTGATCTGGTACGGCGACGACATCCCTTGGTACGACCACGGCCCCGAGCACCCCCTTCGGCCGGCACGGGTGATCCTGACCCGCGACCTCATCAACGCCTACGGAATCATCGACCGGAAGGTGGTGTTCGAAACGCCCGGCCGCACCGCCACCGACCAGGAGCTCCTGACCGTCCATACCGAGCGCTACCTCGACGCGACGAAGCGGGCCGGCCGTGGCGAACCGGGGCCGTGGTTCGAGTTCGGCTACGGTCCCGGTGACAACCCGATCTTCCCGGGTATGCACGAATCCTCGGCCCGGGTGGCCGGCTGTTCGCTGGTGGCCGCTGAAGCCGTGTGGACGGGGCGCGCCCAGCACGCGTTCAACCCGGCCGGCGGGCTGCATCACGCGATGCCCGAACGGGCCAGCGGTTTCTGCGTGTACGACGACCCTGCGCTGGCCATCCGGTGGCTCCTGTCGAACGGTGCCGGGCGGGTCGCCTACATCGACGTCGACGTCCATCACGGCGACGGCCCCCAGGCCATCTTCTACGACGACCCACGGGTGCTCACGATCTCGCTCCACCAGACCGGCCGGACGCTGTTCCCCGGCACGGGGTTCGTCGAGGAGATGGGGCGTGGCGAGGCGAGGGGCACGAAGGTGAACATCCCTCTCCCGCCATTCACCGGCGGGGCCGAGTGGCTGCTGGCCTTCGACGCCGTGGTCCCGCCGCTGATCGAAGCGTGGAAACCGGACGTGCTGGTCACGCAGCTGGGGTGCGACACGCACCATACGGACCCACTGGCCATGATGGCCCTGACCACGGGAACGTACCGGGAGACCGCCCGCCGTCTCCACGACCTTGCCCACCGCACGGCGGGCGGGAGGTGGGTGGCGACGGGAGGCGGCGGCTACCAATGGGCACGGGTGGTCCCGCGGGCGTGGACGATCTACTTCGCCGAGATGGCCGGCGCCGAGCTCCCCGACGCACTCCCGGAGGCCTGGATCGAAGAGGCCGAACGCGAGCTGGGGTCGGAGGTCCCCTCGACGCTCTCCGAGCCATCCGTCTCGGGCCGCGCTCCCCGGGAGACCGTGATGGCCGTGGTCGCCGACGTGAAGCGGTCGATCTTCCCGCATCACGGGATCTCCGGCTGACCGGACCCGCCTAGACTGCATCGCACATTGAGGACCTGTTCGAACTGCGGCAGCGCGAACCCAGCCGACGCCCGATTCTGTTTCCACTGCGGCCTGCCCCTGGCGGACACGTGTCCGAGCTGCGGCGCCGACCTCGTGCCGGGAGCCCGCTTCTGTCCCTCCTGCGGCACCCCGCTCTCCCCACCGGACGACGGCCCGGCGGAACGCAAGCTGGTGACGATGCTGTTCGCCGACGTGACCGGATCCACGGGGCTTGGAGAGCGCCTGGATCCCGAGCATCTCGGGGACGTCCTGAGCGCCTTCTTCGCGGCCATTCGGCGGGAGCTCGAGGCGGGACGGCCGCGATCCCGGGCATGAGACAAGGAGCCTCAGTGGGCGGGCCGATAGGGCAGGGACTCCATCTCAGGCCGGAGCACTGCCGGCGGGCGCAGAGGTCGGGCCGAGTCAGCTCTTCTGGGCCGCGACCCAGGCCCGATGAATACTTCCCTGGGCTGAACAGCGTCGACACCACTCGGGTCATCGAGGGCGAGCCGAACCTTTCGGACCAGGGGTCCGCTGCTCGTCGAGGTCGCTCTCGCCTCCCAACCCTGGCGCGACATGCGAAGGCATCCCGAATGTTCGCAGAGAACGTCGAACGGAGATCAGCCGAGGCGAGCGAGCAATTCCCGAGCTCGTGCGACCCCTACCGAGAACCCCTTCGCCCCGCAGAGGGCTTCAGCCTCCCCAAGGGCAGCGCGCGCCTCGTCGGTCCGTCCCGCCGCCAAGAGGACCTCTCCGAGGGACAGCCGCGAGAATCCCTGAAGAAAGAGGAAGTCGGTTGGCTCCAGGATCGCCACTGCATCTCGGGCCAGGTCGACGGCCGCATCCAGCTCGCCTCGGCGCGCGAGGATCTTGGACCGGATGCTGCGGACGAGCCCCTGAGAGTACGCGTCCTCGCTGCCCGCCGCCTCCTCGCTGATCCGGACGAATTCGTCCGCGTCTTCCTCGCGGCCCTGTGCGTAGAGCGCCTCGGCCAGGATCGCGGCGACGGTCGAGAGCCAGGAAAGCTCCCCGATCTCACGGAGCACCTCCACGCCCCGTCGGAGGCTGGGCTCAGCCTCTACCGGCTCACCCGCCAGCACCTCCACCCAGCCGTGCATCTGGGTGAGCGGTCCCGACAGCCAAACCGGGATAGCCACCTCCTCAAGGATGGCGTGGGCCCGGTCAATGAGCTGCCGAGCCTCGTCGAACCTTCCGCGCATGGCTTCGAGCTTCGCCATGACGAACATGGCCGTCGACATGGCCTTGCGGTCGCCGTCTGCGCGTTCGAGGACGGAGTGACATTTCCCGATGGCCTCCGGGACGGGTGTCGGGCCGCCCCACACAACGAGCGGCACCCAGGACAGATACTCGAGTTCCTCCCTCGTGTTGCCGGCGGCGTGGGCATGTCCGGCCGCTCGCTCCCACTCCTCTTCGGAGATCGCGAACTGGCACGTGAGCAGGTGGACCAGGCCGAGCAGCGCCCACGCCTTCGCCAGCCCGGCTTCGTTGTGTGCGCTCTCGAAGATTGAGATGGCCCGGTTGGCCTCGCGGAACGCCTCGTCCGCCCACCCCTCTGGATCGGTGAAGACCCGCATCCACAGACCGAGGACCATGGCGTGCGCCTGCAGAGTCGGGTCACCGGACGTCGCAGCCGCAAGGGCGGTCTCGGCGCTGACCTTCCGCATCCGGTCGAAGTCCCCCGTCTCCAGCAGGGCAAAGGCCAGGTCGGGAAGGAGCTGTGCCCGCGCGGAGGCATCGGCGCTGGCCAAGTTGGCGGCGCGTGACAGGAGGTTCACGGATGCCGGCATGTCGCCGCGCGCGAACGCCCGGCGGCCCGCCGACGCCAGGGGAATCGCGGCTCGGCGGCCCAGGGCCTCGGTCCGGGCATTCGGGGGACTGAGCTCGGACAGTGTTTGGTAGGCCTGCTCCAAGTGGTAGCCCACGATCTCCTCGTACTCGCCCGCGCGGCCCCGGATCTTGGCTTCCAGCCACCCCGCGAAGCGTTCGTGCAGGTCGGTTCGGGAGGCCTTGGGGATCCCGCCGTAGGCCGCATCACGGATCAATATGTGGGCGAACCGGAAGGCATCTTCCTCCGCCAACTCCGAACGGTCGGGACGGATGAGTTCCTTGCGGGTCAGCGACTGCAGGGCACCACCTACGGTCGCACGCCGTTCGGGGGGGGAGAGCTCGGACACCGCTCCCCACCAGAAGGTGCGTCCGATGATCGATGCCCGTTCGATCACGTCCCGCTCCTGGTGCTCCAGTCGATCGAGCCGGGCGGTCAGCAGCGCTTGGATCGTGGGCGGGATGGTGAGCGAAGAGAGGTCCCCGATGACGGACCACGATCCGTTGCTTCGCTGCAAGAAGCCGTCGTCGACCAGCATCCGAAGGGTCTCCTCGACGAACAGGGGGTTTCCTTCGGCGACCCCCGCGATCCGGGTGCGCGTCTCGGATGTCAGCTCGCCTCCGCTCAAGAGATGGTGGATCAGCCCGTCGGTCTCTCCCCCGGAGAGGGGCCGGAGCGTGGCGATGGAGGCGTTGGACTTGCCGGTCATCCACGCCCCTCGAACCTCGAGCAGTTCTGGGCGGGCCATGCAAAGGATCAGCACGGGCACCTCGCGGAGCCAGTCCACGAGGTATTCGAGGAGGTCCAGGAACGTCGGCTCTCCCCAGTGGATGTCGTCGAAGACGACCACGAGCGGCCGTCGACCGGCCAGTTGCTCCAGGAGCTTGCGGACGGACCAGAAGGTCTCCTGGATCCCCGGCCGGACATCGGAAAGCCCCAGCAGCGCGGCGAGGCGCTCTTCGATCAGCTCAGCGTCCAGCACGGGATGGCCCGCATCGGCAGGGTGTAGGAGCTGTCGCAATCTCGGCCGGACGTCCTCCGGGGAGTCAAGCGAGCCGATTCCCGCAGCGTCCCGGATGACCTCCACGATGGGCCAGAACGTGATGCCTTCGCCGTAAGGCAAGCACCGGCCCGAGATCACGTGCGCTCTCCCGTTGAGGCCGGACACCAACTCCGCGACAAGCCTCGACTTGCCCAAGCCCGCAGGAGCCAAGATCGTGACGAGCTCGCAAGACCGGGCGTCGACCGTTTGCTGGAACGCCTTCTCCAACGACTGGAGCTCCGCTTCGCGCCCGACCAGCGGCGAGTCCATCTGTCTGGGAGACCCGGAAACGCCGGCCGCGACGCTCATGACGCGCCACGCCCGGAGCGGTTCCCGCTTCCCTTTCACCGAGAGCGCCGGGAGCGCCTCCGTTGTCGCGACCCCCCGGATGAGCCGGTAGGTCAGTTCGCCGATCAGGATGTCGCCGGGTTCGGCCGACTGCTCCAGCCGGGCAGCTACGTTCACCGCGTCGCCGATCACGAACGATTCGCCGCGGCTCGGATCCCCAGCGATGACCTCACCGGTGTTGACCCCGCTTCGGGTCGAGATCTGGACCCCCCATCGTCGAGCGAACTCCTCGTTGAGGTCGTGGAGGTTCGCCCGCATCTCGAGCGCCGCGCGAACCGCACGGATGGCATCGTCTTCGTGCAGGCGCGGGACGCCGAACACCGCCATGACCGCGTCGCCGATGAACTTCTCTGTCGTGCCGCCGTGTCGGTCGACGATCGATCGCATCTCGTGGAAGTACCGCGCCATCAGTTGTCGGAGCGACTCCGGGTCAAGTTCCGTTCCGAGGACCGTCGACCCGGCGATGTCGCAGAACAGCACGGTGACCACCTTGCGGGCCTCGGACACCGCGCCAGAGAGGATCATGCCGCACGCTAGGCACGACTGGGCATCCGGGCCGTTGTCGGTTCCACATCGCGGGCACGTGAGCGCGATCGTCATGGAACAACCCTTCCATAGAAGGTGGGCCGGTTGACAAGAGGGCAACCGTTGGACAGGATTCTGACCGGCCATCCGGGGACTGGTCAAGGGTGGGCCCGCGCCTCTTGACACCGGCGGGAAGATGCTCATGACTGTGTGCCCAGGATCTCGGTTGAGAGGAGCGGGCGATGGCGGATGACGAAGGATACGAACAAGTGGCTTTGCTGGGTGACGCTCTCGACCGTGCTGCATTCAGGCGGGCCTTCTCCGAAGACCCGCTGGCGGCGATGACGACAAGCAACATCGACGCGTCGAAGATCCCGCAGAACATCATCGAAGCACTGGCCGAACTCACTCCCGCCGAGCTGCGTGTTCTTTCCCAGATCAAGGACGTCTTGCAGAAGGACGGGCTCCTTTCGTCGGGGATCATCGCCCATATGGTCTGACGCGGACATGTACAGCGTGTCGCGAACGGACGCGCGCGGCCGGTCGAGCCGTGCGCTCAGGCCGAGCGGCCGTCTGAGGGGGAAGATTGCTCTTATAGCGCCTGCATTCGGGAAGGCGTGCGAGGGGGTCTTTCGCCACCCGCAGATCGTCGACCTGCTCCCCGAGTATCTGATCGAGATCCACACCATCATCCGCTCGACCACGCCCTTGATGGAAGCCGGAATCGCCAGGGCGGAGGCGATGGCGCCGGCCGACCCTGTGGCCGGCGGGGTCGCTGCGTACCTCCGCCGTCACGTCGAGGAGGAGCGGTTCCACGACAAGTGGCTCCTTGAGGATCTCGAGCTCATGGGAATGCCTCCTGCGGCCGTGCTGGAACGGCTGCCGACGGCCACCGTGGCGAGCCTGGCCGGCGCTCAGTATTACTGGGCGCTTCACTACCACCCGATCACGCTCCTGGGGTATTTCGCTTTCGCGGAGGGGTTCCCGCCCTCGGGCGCGCTGGTCGAGGAGTTGATCGAGCGGACCGGCTATCCGCGGGCTGCCTTCCGGACCTTCATCGTGCACGGCGAGCTCGATCCGGGACACCGTGAGGAGATCGACCGGACCATCGACGGGTTGCCGCTGGAGCCAGGGCACGAGGTGGCGCTCGGGCTGTCGGCGATGACCACTGGTCGGCTGCTCACCAAGACGCTCGTGGAGCTGGTCGAGGACGTCGGCACCGCCGAGAGGCCTCTCGGACAGGCCTCGAGACGCACCTGAACCAGCGTTCTTTCGCGACGGCGCAGTTTCCATCTTCGCCGTCGCCGATGCACAATGCGGCGAGGAACTATCCGGACGTCTCCAGTCAGGAGGTCTTGCGGTGGACACAGCCGACCCACTCGGTGCCCGGTCCGCGCCACGCACTCCGTCGGCGGGCCTCGCCCAGGAGGCGATCGGTCTCCGCGAGGTGTTCTTCCAATCGGTCACCCACATGGCGCCGGCCGCCGCCGTTGCCTTCTCGATCATCGCGGGAGCCGGCTTCGCTGCAGGGGCGCTGCCACTGGCGGTGATCCTCGCCTTGATCGGATGCCTGCTGGTGGCGCTCTCGATCGGACAGCTGGCGCGGCACCTGCCGTCGGCTGGGAGCTTCTACACATACACCGCCCGAGGTATCCATCCCGGGGTCGGGTTCCTGGTCGCATGGGCCTATGCCGTCGCCGAGCCGCTCGTGGCTCCCCTGCTGTTCCTGATCTTCGGACACCTCGTCGCGAACACGCTGCACCAGGAGCTCGGGTGGAACTACGGCCAGTGGTGGTGGCCGGCCGCGCTCTTCGCCGCGGTCGTGGTCTTCGTACTCGGCTACTTCGGGATCCGGATCAGTGCTCGGACGGGGACCATCCTGGGGTTGTTCGAGATCGGGGTGTTCACGGCTCTGGCCGTCTGGCTCATCGCGAAGGCCGGCAGCGCCAATACGCTCGCGGTGTTCGGAACGAAGTTCGCGACCGCGAAAGGCTTCGTCGGCATCGGCGGCGTGGTGGCCGGGTCCATCTACACCATCCTGGCCTTCATCGGCTTCGAAGCGGCGGCGCCGCTCGCGGAGGAGACCAGAGACCCCAGACGCAACATCAAGCTCGCCGTGGTGTATTCGTGCATCTGCATCGGCGTCTTCTACGTCCTCACCACCTACGCCGCGACCGTGTATTTCGGACCCGGCAAGTTCGGGGGTTTCGGGAGCTTCGGCGGCGGCAACCCGTGGGACGGGCTCGCCCGCGCCGTGTGGGGAGGCGGTTGGTTCATCGTGTTCCTCGCCATCGCCAACTCGGCCATCGCCAATTCCAATGCCGCGGCGAACGCGACGACCAGGACGTGGTTCGCGATGGGGCGCATCCGGCTGCTGCCGGGGTTCTTCGCCCACACCCATCCTCGGTACAAGTCGCCGGACGTCGCAGTCGTCGCGCAGTTCGTGGTCGGCGTGGTCCTGACCCTGGTGCTGGGCGCGAAGTACGGGCCGTTCCCGGTGGCCTTCATCCTGGTGGCGACCATCGATACGGCCATCATCATCGCCATCTACATGCTCGTGAACGTGTCGTGCATCCTCTTTTACATCCGCGAGCAGCGGGCCGAGTTCAACGTGCTGCTGCATGGCATCCTGCCCCTCGCCGGTATCGCAGCCTTCGTGCCCGCGTTCTTCACGGCCGTCGGTGTCGGCAAGTCCGTCTTCAGCTTCGTCGTCCCGTTGCCGTCTCCGTACAACCTCGTCGGCATCATCGACGGCATCCTGATGGGCGTTGGGGTCATCTACCTGATCGTTCTTTCTGTGGTGGCCCCGAAGCGCATCCGGGATACCGGCCGTGTGTTCATCGACGAGCCGGAGGTGGCCGCGCAGCCCGGCACCGCGCCGGCGGCCGTGTAAGAGGACTTCGTGGGTGCGCTTGATGTTCTGACGTATCGGCCGAACCCGTCCGAGTTCGCGTGGACGTTCGGCGGCGCGGCGCCCATCCGTCGCCTCCGGCCCGAGACCGTGCTGGAGCTGTGGACGGAGGATGCGTTCGGCGGCAAGGTCCGAGGTCCCGACGACCTTGTGTCGAAGGTCGTGGAGTTCCCCTTCGTCAACCCCCAGACGGGACCCTTCTACGTCGAGGGCGCCGAGCCGGGCGATTCGCTGGCCTTGCACTTCGTGTCGATCGAACCGTCCCGTGATTGGGCCGCCTCCACCACGATCCCGCTGTTCGGTTCGCTGACCACCACGCACACCACGGCGGGCCTGCAGGAGCCGCTGCCCGAGCTGGTGTGGATGTACGAGGTGGACGCCAAGCGTCGCACGGTCACGTACCGGGCGAAGGAGAGCGGCTTCGTGGTGGACCTGCCGCTGGCCCCGATGCACGGGACGGTCGGCGTGGCCCCCGCCGCATTCGAGGCGCGCTCGTCGCTGGTGCCCGATGCGCACGGCGGGAACATGGACACCCCCGAGATGCGCGCGGGCACCACGTGCTACCTGGGCGTCAACGTGGAGGGGGCACTCTTCTCGATCGGGGACGGACACTGCCGGCAAGGCGAGGGCGAGAGTTGCGGGGTCGCCGTCGAGGCGGCCATGGATACGGTCCTGATCGTTGACCTCATCAAGGGAGTGGCCACGCCCTGGCCACGACTGGAGAACGACGACTACCTGATGAGCGCGGGGTCCGCCCGGCCCTTGGAGGACGCCTTCCGGATCGCCCAAGTCGACCTGATCGACTGGATGCAGGCCGAGTTCGGGCTGGCCAGGCTGGATGGATACCAGCTCCTGTCCCAGGCGAGCGAGACGCCGGTGGCCAACGTGGTCGACCCGAACTACACGTGCCTCACGAAGATCCGCAAGGCGTACCTGCCGGCTGTTGACGTGTACAGCGGTGCGCACACACGGCTCAGGGAGATGGCGTCGGCGTACTCGGCCGAGCGCTGGTAGCAGTCATCAGCCCTCGGCGTCGAACACTCGGATCACGGGAAGATGCCCGGCAGGGATCGAGAAGGGTCGCCCTTTGACCGACGATCCGGCTGCGCTCCGGAACCCTTCAGCCGCCGCGGCCTCTCTTCGCGATCCGACCGACCGTCTCAACCCAGACCGGCACGCCGTCGATCTCGCGAGGGACTTGGTCGGCGAGTAACCCTTCGACCAGGTTCACTTTCACTCCATATCCCTCGCCGATGAGGGCGATCCCGATCCCATTGACGTCTGGATGCTTCCCGACCAGCTTCGTGACCTTGGCCTTGGCTGCCCGAGCCTGCTCGAGGGTGCTCGCCTTCGCCACAACCTCACGCTAGCAGCTGGGCGTTGAGGTCGTTCAGGACATTGGCCATCAGGCTCGCGTAGCTCACGCCTTCTCCGTTCGATCCGCCCGTCTGGGAGCCGGCCACAAGCAGACCAAAGGCCAAGAGGGTTCCCGAAGTGAAGACCAGCGACCCGCTGTCGCCCGGCATGCTGAAGGGCCCTGCCCCCGTGCCCTCGATCTCCATCTGGTCGTCGAAGCGGATGTTGCCGATGTCATATTCGAAAACCACGTTGTCGAGCTCGAACGCCGTCACCCGTCCCTCGGTCAGGCCGGTCGTCCGGCCGAGCTTTTGGACCAGGGTCACGCCGGCGAAGTCGGACTTCAGACCGGCCAGCGCACCCGCGCCTGTCAGGGTCGTGGGGTCGAAGCCCATCGCCGGGATCACGGTGGCGAGAGCACAATCCACCCTGTTCGCTCCCGTCGTCAGGAGCGGCGTGAACACGTCCAGGTTTCCGATGGTGTCGGATCCCTTCGCGCCGTGGTCGAACTTGTTTGGCTGGAC
>DHWS01000023.1 GCA_002413305.1 Actinobacteria bacterium UBA5176
CGGCCGGGTCAGCCAGAAGATGGGTCCGGTCCTTCGGAAGATCTACGACCAGATGCCCGAGCCGAAGTGGGTCCTCTCGATGGGCGTGTGCGCTTCGTCGGGGGGGATGTTCAACAACTACGGACTGATCCAAGGGGTCGACACGATCGTCCCGGTCGACATCTACGTCCCGGGATGCCCTCCCCGCCCGGAGATGCTCATGTACGGCATCCTGAGGCTGCACGAAAAGGTGCAGCGGGAGGCTCGTTTCATCCGGTGAACCCGACCGAGATGGCCGAGCGGCTTCGCGAACGCTTCCCGGACGCCCTCGAGGCGCGCGGCGAGGTGACGGTGGTAGTGCCCCCCGGTGACCTCCTTCGCGCCCTGGCGTGGCTCCGCGACGAACCGGACCTGCGGCTGGCCTTCCTGTCCGACCTCACCGCGACGGACTGGCCCGACCTGGATCCCCGGTTCTGGCTCGCATACCACGTGCTCTCGATGGAACACGGGCATCGCCTTCGGGTGAAGGTCGGGCTGCCGCCCGAGCCCGACCCTCCGCACGCCCCGTCCGTGACGTCGCTGTGGCCGGGAGCGAGCTGGTTGGAGCGGGAGGTGTTCGACTTCTTCGGGGTGGTGTTCGACGGGCATCCGGACCTCCGGCGGATCGAGATGCCGGAGGGGTGGGTCGGGCATCCGCTGCGCAAGACCGAGCCCCTGGCCGGAGTGAACACGGCCTTCAAGGGCGCGTTCATCCCGCCCCCCGACCAGCGAGGGATCTGACATGGCCGGGGACGCGGTCCGCGAAGAGACCATGATCATCAACATGGGCCCGCAGCACCCGTCGACCCACGGGGTGCTCCGGATGGTGCTGGAGCTCGACGGCGAGTACGTGGTCTCCTGCCGCCCGGTCCTCGGCTATCTCCACACCGGCATCGAGAAGAACACCGAATACCGGACGTGGCAGCAGGGCGTCACCTTCGTCACCCGCGCCGACTACCTCAGCCCCTTCTTCAACGAGGTGGGCTACTGCCTGGCCGTGGAGCGCCTGCTGGGCATCGAAGCGCCCCCCCGGGCCCAGATGATCCGGGTGATGGTGATGGAGCTGAACCGGATCGCCTCACACCTCGTGTGGCTGGCCACCACCGGCCTCGAGCTGGGAGCGATCTCGATCATGCTGTACGGCTTCCGGGAGCGGGAGACCATCCTGGACATCTTCGAGATGGTCACGGGCCTGCGGATGAACCACGCCTACGTCCGGGTGGGCGGGCTCTCCATGGACCTGCCGCCCGGCGCCACCGACAAGGTTCGGGACTTCGTGCAGCTCATGCCGAAGCGGCTCCACGAGTACGAGGAGCTCCTGACCGGTAACCCGATCTGGCGGCAGCGCACGGTGGGGATCGGGTACCTTGCGCAGCCGGACCTGCTCGCGTTGGGTGTCACCGGGCCCATGCTCCGCGCCTCGGGCCTGGGCTGGGACCTGCGCAGGTCGACGCCGTACCTCGGCTACGAGACGTACGAGTTCGATGTGCCCACCCGGACCGACAGCGACTGCTTCGCCCGGTACGAGGTCCGGCTCGAGGAGATCCGCCAGTCGGTCCGGATCATCGAGCAGTGCGTGGACCGCCTGGAGCCCGGCCCGGTCATGGTCGAGGACACGCGCGTGCGGTGGCCGGCCGAGCTCGAAGTCGGCCCCGACGGCATCGGCAACTCCGAGCGGTACATCAAGCACATCATGGAGGAGTCGATGGAGGCCCTGATCAACCACTTCAAGATGGTGACCCAGGGCTTCAAGGTCCCGGCCGGCGAGGTGTACCAGGCGGTCGAATCCCCCCGCGGGGAGCTCGGGGTATACGTCGTGTCGGACGGCGGGGTCCGTCCCTACCGGGTGCACCTGCGCGGGCCGAGCTTCGCCAACCTGCAGTCGATCCCCACGATGATCGAGAACTCGCTGATCGCCGACGTGGTGGCCGCCGTGGCCAGCATCGACCCCGTGATGGGAGACGCCGACCGATGAGGACCGCGTGAGCCGGGTCCCAGACTCACAGACCGGCCAACTCGCGCCCCTCCGGGTGGTCGAGGACGACGTGCCCAGCCCGGTGCTGTCGGAGGCGGTTCGCCGGCAGGCCGAGCGGATCATCGCGAAGTACCCCACGCGGCGTTCGGCCCTGGTCCCGCTCCTCTACCTCGTCCAATCGGAGGCCGGGTGGGTCCCGCGCCAGGGCATGCGGGAGGTGGGCGAGCTGCTCGGCATCACTACCGCCGAGGTCGAAGCCGTGGCCACCTTCTACACCATGCTCAAGCTCCATCCCTGCGGGAGGTACGTGCTGTCGATCTGCACGAACCCCTCGTGCTCGCTGGTGGGCGGGCGGGCGTTGTACCAGCGGGCGAAGGAGCTGCTCGGCCCGGGGAGCGAGCAGGTGACCGCCGATGGCCTGTTCACCCTTGAGGAGGAGGAGTGCCTGGCCGCGTGCGACACGGCGCCGGTCGTGGCCCTCAACTATCTGTTCTTCGACCGAGTCTCCCAGCAGCAGCTCGAGCAGATGATCGGGTCCATCCGGGCAGGGAGCGTGCCCGAAGCGTCGCGGGGTGGTGTGCCGGGTGAGCTGAAAGAGGTCTCCCGGACGCTCGCGGGGCTGAACGGCCTCCGGCCGGCGGAGGGGGCGGCGTCCGATGGCTGAGTTCGAACCGGTCCTGACGGCTCGGTGGGGGAACCCCGATGCCGTCACCATGGACGGGTACGAGAAGACCGGCGGGTACGCGGCGCTCCACAAGGCGCTCGGGATGACGCCCGACGCCGTCATCGACGAGGTCAAGGCCAGCGGCCTCCGCGGCCGGGGCGGGGCCGGCTTCCCGACGGGGACGAAGTGGTCGTTCATCCCCCAGAACACCGGCAAACCGGTCTACGTGACGGTCAACTTCGACGAGAGCGAGCCCGGCACGTTCAACAACAGGGAGCTGGTCGAACGCGACCCGCACCAGCTGGTCGAGGGCGCCATCATCTGCGCGTACGCGGTTCGGTGCCACACCGTGTTCATCTACACGCGCGGCGAGTTCGTGTGGCCCGGGACCGTCCTCGAGCGGGCGGTCGGTGAGGCCTACGAGAAGGGCTACCTCGGCAGGAGGATCGTCGGCAGCGACTTCGACCTGGACATCGTCGTGCACCGGGGGGCCGGAGCGTACATCTGCGGGGAGGAGACGGCCCTGCTGGAATCGCTAGAGGGGCGCCGCGGCCAGCCGAAGCTTCGCCCGCCGTTCCCCGCGGTCGAGGGGTTGTACCGGTCGCCGACGGTCATCAACAACGTGGAGACGCTGTCGTGCGTCCCGCACATCATCGACCGCGGAGCGCAGTGGTTCGCCTCGATCGGCTCCGAGAAGTCGGCGGGCCCGGGCGTGTTCTCGATCAGCGGGAAGGTCGAACGCCCCGGCAACCACGAGGCGCCGATGGGCACCCCGGCCCGGGAGCTACTGGAGATGGCCGGGGGCGTCCGGGACGGGAAGCGGTTGAAGGCCTTCACGCCGGGCGGCTCCTCGACGCCGTTCCTGGTCGAAGAACACCTGGACACGCCGATGGATTTCGACTCCGTGCAGGCGGCCGGATCGCTGCTGGGGACGAAAGCCATGATCGTGCTGGACGAACGCGACTGCATCGTCGACGCGGTCCTGCGGTTCACACAGTTCTATGCCCACGAGTCCTGCGGGAAGTGCACGCCGTGCCGCGAGGGGACCTGGTGGGCGGCCCGGGTCTTGGAGCGGATCGAACGGGGCCACGGGCGGATGGAGGACATCGACCTCCTGCAGGACACCGGCAGGAACATGCTGTTCAAGGCGTTCTGCGCGCTGGCCGACGGCGCGGTCAGCCCGATCGATTCGTCCATCAAGTTCTTCCGCGACGAGTACGAGGAGCACATCCGCCTGGGGTGGTGCCCGTTCCGGGAGGACCGGGAGCTGGTGCGGGCCGCAAGCCCCCGGACCGGGGGAACGGAGGGCGGGACCGCCCAGATCCTGCCCGAGGGCCGGGAGCTCGACCTGGGAGAGGTGCTGGGGTGAGCGCCGAGCTGGTCACCGTCACGGTCGACGGCAAGGAGGTCAGCGTGCCCCGCGGGACGCTGATCATCCGGGCCGCCGAGGAGCTCGGCATCGAGATCCCCCGGTTCTGCGACCATCCGCTGCTCGAGCCGGTCGCCGCGTGCCGCCAGTGCTACGTGAAGGTCGAAGGCCAGCGCAAGCTCATGACGTCGTGTTCGACACCGGTGGCCCCCGACATGGTGGTCCACACGCAGTACACCGACGACGAGGTCCGCGACGCGCAGGAGGCCGTGCTCGAGTTCCTGCTGATCAACCATCCGCTCGACTGCCCGGTGTGCGACCGGGGTGGGGAGTGCCCGCTCCAGGACCAGGCGCTGGCGTTCGGCGGCGGCCACAGCCGGTACATCGAGGCGAAGCGAACCTACCGCAAGCCGCTGCCGCTCTCCCCGCTGGTGAACCTGGACCGCGAACGGTGCGTGCTGTGTGCGCGGTGCACGCGGTTCTGCGACCAGATC
>DHWS01000154.1 GCA_002413305.1 Actinobacteria bacterium UBA5176
CCTCGGACGGCCTTGCTCGGACTTAGGATCCGGTGCCCGAAAGGGCGTGGGGGTTCAACTCCCCCCTCTCGCACCCCGATCTACCTGCGGAAACGGGAAACGCGGCCTCCGGGCCGCCCTCTCGGATTGACCAATTGGTCACAGATTGGTCACCACGCCGCCGAGAGCCTCCTGCATCGCCTCCGCGGCCGCCTGCTGCATCGAGGGAAGCACGCTCGCGTAGACGTCCATCGTGAAGCCGACGCTGGCGTGCCCGAGGGCCTCGGAGACGACCTTCGGGTGCACCCTGCCGCTGGCGAGCAGCGTCGTCGCGAATGCGTGCCGGAGGTCGTGCAATCGAACCTCAGGGCACCCGGTTGCAATGGCGAGACTGTGGAAGACGTGCGAGAAGTGGCCCGGATCCAATGGCCGCCCGTCGCCCCGATCGAATACGAGGCCGCGGTCGGTCCACCCGGGTCCCGCCAGCAGCCGGCGCTCCGCCTGCTCGGCGCGGTGCTCCTTGAGGATCGCGACAGCGAAGGGCGGAAGCATCACCGTGCGGCGTGACCGATCGGTCTTCGGGTCCACCAGCGCCAGCTCGCCGGCGATCCTCTGCAGGGTCGCGTTGACCCGGACCAGGCCCCCTTCGAGGTCGACGTCCCGCCACGCCAGACCGAGCACTTCCCCTCGGCGCATCCCGGTCGACGCGGCCAGGACGAGCGGGGCATGGAAGACGCCGCCCTCGGCGGCCACCAGGACCCGGCCCACAGTGGCGGCGTCGGGGATGGTGAGGACCGGGCGGCCCGGGCGGGGCGGACTCACGGCGGCGGCGGGATTGACGGCGAGCACCTGCCACTTGACGCCCTGCTTGAGCAGCTCGCTGAGGACCCGATAGGCCTGGACGATGCTTCGAGCAGCCATCCCCTCGCCCGCCATCCCGTCGATGACCACCTGGACGTGCGCGGGCCGGAGCTTCGCGAGGCGCACCCCGCCGATCCGCGGGATGACGTGGTCCCGGAGAAGTTGCGCGTAGCGCTCGTGGGTCCTCGGGCGGATGCGGCTTCCCATGGTGGTGAGCCATCGCCCCGAGAGGCCGCTCACGGTGAGCCGCTGCGGATCGGCCAGCAGGCCGAGGTCGTTGTCTCGGCGCACCCGGTTCAGCTCGGTGCGAAACTCCCGCCACGTCGGGGCGGTCACGCGGACCTGACGCCGGCCCCCGTCCGGGTCGGTGACCCATAGGCGGGTCGTGTAGCCCCGCCGGCCTGGCCTGACGTAGTCCTTGGCCCTCAACTCGCTCATGGCTTCCCCTTTGCTCTGCGCCGCCCGGGCTTGGGTGGCATCGGTAGGTTGGGGCCGGGCTCGGCCCCGGCACGCCCCGGTGAACCTGGGCTAAGAAAGCCCCGCACCCGGGCTTCGTGCACGTCGTCACGAACCCTCTCCGGCCGAACACCGCGCTCCGCTGCAAGCTCCCGGAGGATCCCACGGCCGATCCCTCGGCCTGACAGCCGGAGGTAGTCGAGCGCGACTTGCTGGTAGTACTCGTCTCCGCGTCCCCGTCGCTTGGCTGCGGCAGCCTTTCCCTCGGTGCCCCGGGCTGCCATCGCCTCGCGAACGGCGGTGTCGTGGAAGAGAGGCTTACCGCCGGGAAGCTCACCGCGAGCGAACCAGTCCGGGATATCGAGGAGCTTTGCCCTTCCCTCGGCGAGGAATCGTCCGACGGGGATGCTGCGGAGAACCGAACTCGTCACGCCCGCTTCCGGCACGCCAGCCTCCGGCTCTAGCAACAGGTCGCGAATGACGAGGCGCTCGTTCACGACGGCTAAGTAGCCCTTGGCCGACCAATCACCGGCCGGGGAGACCCACCTGAAGCCGAGGACTGCTCCCGCCATCGCGGCGCCAGGTCCCCAGGCGAAGATCACGCGATCGTAATCGTCGGGCGGTGGCGGCGCGCGAAACTGGGGCGGCCCCGGCCGGTAGCCCTGGTCTGCCGAACCGTGCTGCTTCCGGGTCGTTGCCCTGGGTGTCATGCCAGGCGAAGCGTAAACCCATTCGCGACATTGTGTCAACGGTTCGCGGACCATCGAAAGAAAAAGCGTTGATTCGCCGAGCGCCCGCAACAAATGTTGTCGCACTCGGCAACGCTATGCCAAGCTTTGAAACATGACCGCGACCGAGCAGATACTGCGCAGGGTGCGAACGAGGCGGCAGCTCCCCTCACCGGCTCGAAGGCGGTTGATCCGAGAGGCCGCCGGTGCCTCTGCCTCGGAGGTCGCGGCAGCTCTCGGGGTGAGCCGGATGGCAGTCGTCCACTGGGAGCGAGGCAGCAGAAACCCCGACGCAAAGCACGCGGGGCCGTACCTGCGGCTCCTCCGGCGTCTTGAGGAGGCGAGCCGATGACCGCGGCCCTGCCGCTGCTCGTGTCGGTGCGCCAGGCTGCCGAGCAGCTCGGCTACCCCCGCGACCGCCTGTACGAAGCGATTGCCGAAGGCCGCTTGCCGGCTCTGCACGTCGGACGTTCGCTGAAAGTCCCGCGGGACCGGCTGGCCGAGTTCATCGACCGCGAGCTCGCCCGTCAGGCAGAGGCCGGCGGCCGGCTCCGCCCCGTCGCTCGCGGTGGACCATGACCCCCGGGACAAGACTGAGCCCCCGGTTTCCCAGGAGCCCAGAAGATGATCACCGCCCAGATGATCACCTGGATTCTACCGCCACGTCGGCCCGGCGTGTCGCCGCCATCCTTGACGCTGCACCGCTTCCCGAAGAACGCGGCATGCCGTCATGCATCCTCGAAGTTCGCCGGATCCAGAGCGCCGTCGTGGCCACCCTCGAAGCCAACCTCGAAGCCAATGACGAGGCTCGGCTCCTCGATGGACTCGCCCGCCAGGCCGCCCGGGCCCAGCTCCCGCAGATGGCGTTGGCCTCCATCGTGTACGAGCTCCGTCGACCCGAACCGCCGGGCCCGGCGCCGACCTCGTGGCAGGCCCTTCGCCAGCTCCACCATGCCGGCTACCTGCTCTGCCCGGCCTGCCGGCGAGACGTCCCCAGCCCGGCCCTGATCGACCGTCTCGAAGCTCGTCACCGCGAGGCCGAGCGCGAGGCCATCCGCTTCTGCACCGTCTTCGAGGAGGTGGCCTGATGCCCGGGGATGACTTCCTGCGAGACGTGGTGCAGGTCGAGAAGGTCACCCGCGACCTCCCGGTGCGTCCCTCCACGATGGTGCTGGAGGACCCGATCCTGGTACCTGAGTCTGCGGCGTTCCACGGGCTGCCCGGGGAGGTGGCCCGGACCCTCGCCGGCCATTCCGAAGCAGATCCCGCCGCCCTGGTCGTCGGGTTCCTGGCCGAGTTCGGCGCGATGGTCGGGCCGGTGGCCGAGGCACGGGTGGGGTTCGCGCACCATCCGCCCGCGCTGTTCTTCGCCTTCGTCGGCCGGACGAGCCGGTCGCGGAAGGGGACGGCCACCACGGATAAGGCCCTGGAACGCCTGCGCGCCCGGGACGAGACCGCCCGAGCCGCCCGCGCACGGTGGGAGGAGGTGGCCTCGTGGTGACCGAGGGCGAGAAGTTCTTGGCCCACCTCCGGGCAGTTCCCGACGAGTCCCGGGTCGGTGGTGGTGATCCGCCCGAGCTGATCGTTCCTCCACCGTCGAATCCGCTGGCCGTGGTCGAAAGGTTCCTGACGGACCACCACACGGCCGGCACGGAGGTCCTGATCCGGCACCACCGCAACACCTTCCACCGCTACACCGGGTCGTCCTGGCCGGAGGCGGAAGACCGGCGGCTGATGTCGGACCTTTACCGGTGGCTCAAGCCGGCGAAGTATTGGAAGAAGGCCGGCGAGACGCTCGACGAGCTGGTGGACTTCGCACCGACCCGCCACAAGATGGCCGACCTCATCGACGCGCTGAAGGCCCTGACCCACCTGGACGCATCGGAGACGCCGCCCTTGTGGCTGACCGATGCGACGTGGCCGGCCGAGCAGGTGGTCCCGGTGCGAAACGGGCTGCTCCACGTTCCGACCCGGGAGCTGATCCCCCACACGCCCACCTACTTCTCGCCGCACGTCCTGCCGTTCGACTTCGACCCTGCGGCGTCCCCGCCGGCCCGGTGGATGCGGTTCCTCGATGAGCTGTGGGACGAGGACGAGGAATCGAAGCGGTGCGTGGCCGAGCTCATGGGCTACGTCCTGGCCGGCGGGACCTCGCTGCAGAAGATCACGATGATCGTCGGGCCGAAGCGATCAGGGAAGGGGACCATCGGCCGGGTGCTGACCGGGCTCCTGGGCGCCCACAACGTCGCCGCTCCCACCCTGGCCGGACTCACCACGAACTTCGGCCTGTCGCCCCTGATCGGCAAGCCCCTGGCCCTGATCTCCGACGCCCGGTTGGGGTCCCGGGCTGACGGGACGATCGCGGTGGAACGCCTGCTCTCGATCAGCGGCGAGGACTCGATCACCATCGACAGGAAGTACCGGGACCCTTGGACGGGACGCCTCCCCACGAGATTCGTGGTCCTCACCAACGAACTCCCGCGGTTCACAGACTCGTCCGGAGCCCTGGCCAGCCGGTTCGTGATCCTGCTCCTCACCAAGACGTTCTACGGCCGCGAGGACCCCGCCCTGACCTCCGAACTGCTGGACGGGGCCACGGGGATCTTCAACTGGGCGCTCGATGGCCTGGACCGGCTGATGCTCCGGGGTTACTTCGAGCCGCCCCAATCAACGCGGGCGGCGATGCGCCAGCTCGAAGACCTGTCCTCGCCCGTCGGTGCGTTCGTGCGTGACCGGTGCCAGGTGGGGGCGGCGCTGGAGGTGGACAAGGACACCCTGTTCGAGGCGTGGAAGGACTGGTGCCACGACGAGGGCCGGGACAAGGCGGGGACGAAGGCGGTGATGATGCGGGACCTCCGGGCAGCCGTGCCCGGCCTCACCCTGCGCCGTCATCGGGCCGGCGCGGGGCGTGATCGTGTCGTTCAAGGGATCACGCTCGCGGGTCCCGAAATACTGGACAAACAATGGGAAACATCCCGGCCCATCCCGGCCCACCCCGATCTGGGCCGGGGTCCGGTCCCGGGTGGCCAGTCGGAAAACCGCAGGTCAGGGGCCGTGGGCCGGGATGGGCCGGGGTCTTCTGCACTGTATCCCCAGACTGAGAACGCGGACCCACCGGAGGACGGCAAGGCCACCGACATCGCCACCGAGATCGACCGGCTATCCCGCCGCGGGAACAACGCCCACCAGATCGCCCGCGCCTTGAACGCCTGGGACCTCAAGGACCCCGGAGGCCACGCCTGGACGGCCGCGAAGATCGAGCCTTTCCTGGAGGTGGTGGGGTGATTCCCGCCGCGATGGTCTCTTCAGCTCGCGAGGTCGCCGCGCGGGGGCTGACGACTCGCCGCCCTCCTCCGCCGCTTGTTCTCGGCCGCGCACGTCTTGCAGTATCGGGTCCCGTTGGGGCGGGTACGCGTGTTGGCCTCGTCGAACGGATGGCCCCGTGGGCACTCGGTCGGCCGGCTCCTCGTCTTGGGGTACCGCGTGGGCTTCCGGCCTGCCCGCCGCACGGCGGCGACGCACCGGTCGAACAGCGCCTCAGACGCCTGGGACGTGTCGACGGCCTCTTCGAGGATGCCGGCGAGGACGCGGTCGCCCAGCTCCAGCTCCAGCGACCTCAGCACGCTCATCTGGGCGGCTCGCATCGGCACCTCAGCCCTCAACGAACTTCGCTACTCCGCCACTGTAGAACGGGAACGGCGACCTGATGCGCGAGTCGGCAGAGGTCAAGGGTCGCCGCTACCTCACCGAAGGCCGCCTAACCCTGCGCCACGTCGGGGTCGATGGGGTCGCCGCCGTCGTCCGAGGCGATGGGGCCTGGCACCGGGCGGGCTATATGGGCGGGCAC
Source organism: Actinobacteria bacterium UBA5176 (assembly GCA_002413305.1). GTDB lineage: Bacteria > Actinomycetota > UBA4738 > UBA4738 > UBA4738 > UBA4738. The sequence goes on from DHWS01000154.1 coordinate 5,872, forward strand.
TGGTACTGCACCTGTCCCGCGCTCTCGGCGAACTGCTCGCACCTCGTCGCCCTCCGTCTCGTCACCGTGGCCCCGACCAAGGCGGGAGCATGAAAGCGACGTGCGGGTGCCCCGAGGCGTTCCAGTGGTCCCATGGCGAGCCGGCAGGTCCGGGCTGGCCCATCGCTTCGGGGCGGTGCTACTGGCACAGCAAGGCGGCAGAGATGGCCAACGGTGGCCTTCCCGTCGCGGAGCACGTTCCCCAAGTGCTCGACCAGATCCTTGCGGCGTTCGACAAAGACGACGAGCGGCAGGCCCTCCGGATCCGAGGGATCAGGTACACCGTCCGGCTGGGCGGCCGAAGCCTGGAGCTGACCGCATGACCGGCGGGCGACTTGACCATCGGCCCCCGGGGGGTGGGGGGGGACCGCACGCGATCTCTGCTCAACGGCAAGCCCACGCCCAGTTCAAGCGCGCTCAGGTTGCCGATGAGATTCCCGTGACGGATGGTAAAGATGCCTGACTATCCCCGAACGTGCCCCGTCGATGGCTGGTCGCTCGGCGCGGATCCACGTCGGCGCTGGTGCTCGCCCCGGTGCCGGCAGGCCGTCTATCGAGCCGGGGGACCCGCGGCCCTCGCCGAGATGCTGGAGGCCACGGCCGGCGTGTTCGCATCGGTCGGTCAGCGCAAGGACGCGCGGGAGTTGCGCGACAAGGCGGCGCGGGTGCGCGCGGTAGTCGAAGAACAGTCGGAGCCGAAGAACGCGGAGCCGAATGGTTCCGCCCGAGTGA
>DHWS01000112.1:0-7205 GCA_002413305.1 Actinobacteria bacterium UBA5176
CGGAGCGATTCGATCTCGTCGCCGCTGTAGTCGGCCCGGGCCGGCCGGCGGGAGGTCGCGGGGAACACGTCGAGGATGCCACCTCGAATCGCGAACTCACCCCGGTGCTCCACCACGTCCACCCGGCCGTACCCGAGCCCGACCAGGTGCTCGGCCAGGCGGTCGGGAGCGAGGACGGTGCCGGGCGCCAGGTGGAGCGGCTCGTGCTCGCCGAGGTCGGGATTGAGGCCCTGAAGAACGGCCAGGACCGGGGCCGCCACCACCACCGCCCCGGTCGCCCGCCGCAGCCGGTACGCCCCGCGGGCCCGGGCGCTGGCCACCAGCGGGCCCGGGCTGATGCCTTCGTAGGGGAGCGACTCCCAGGCGGGGAACCGGACAACGCGCTCGGGACCGAGGAACGCTTCGGCTCCGGCCGCGAGCGCGTCAGAGGCCCGCGGGTCGTGCCCGACCACCAGGACGGGCGCGTCCAGCGTGCGGGCCAGGACGGCCACGGCAAAGGCGTGTCCGGGCGAGGCGGCGCGGGCCGTCCGGACCGGCCCCGGCGCGGCCAGCAAACGCTGGAACGGCCCGGTGCCGGCCGCTTCGTCGAGCACCTCCGTGAGGGCTTCGTTCACCTGTTCGCTTCCGTCCTTCCTCGGACCCTGGGACCCGTGCAGCACGAACAGGCCCGGTCGCCTCGCGACCCGGCCTGTGAGACTTCGCACACATCCGGCGCCCCGTGGCTCCGCGGCGCCGCCGTCTCTGGCCTTCGATTGTACGGGCGGGCTCCGACACGCTCGCTTCACACGGTGGGCGGGCCCTGCTCGACCCGTTCCCGGAACCGGCCGAGGTGTTCGTCGGACGCCTTCCCCGCCCATCGGACCTCCAGCCACCAGGTTGCTCCGGCCTCGGCCAGGGCCTCGGGTTCGTCGCCGGGCGTCTCGCCCTCCACCACGATGTCGAAGTTGCCGGGGTCCTGGTGGTGATCCGCGACGAACGACCGCATGGCCGCGACGTCCTCCGGGGTCGCCTTCCGTGGCTTCCCGTCAGCGTCGAACACGTTCGGCAGCAGGCCGTCGAACCGCACCGCCCGAGCCATGGACTTCGGCCGGGGCCACGCCCCGACCACCCAGATCGGGATGCGCGGCCGCTGCACCGGGGGGGGTGGCGGGAAGAAGCCGGTCGGTTCGATCCGGTAGTGCTGCCCCTCGTACCGGAACGGCTGACCCGCCCACAGCCCGGTCAGCACTTCGAGGCCCTCGTCGACCAGTTCGGCGCGCGTCCGCCGGTCGGTGACCTCACCGAACGCGACGAACCCGGTCTCCACCGCACCCAGGCCGACCGAAAGGATCAGCCGCCCTCCCGAGAGGTGGTCCAGGCTGACCGTCTCGCTGGCCAGCTTCCAGGGCCGCATCCGGGACAGGGGCGACAGCATCGTTCCCAGCCGGATGCGCTCGGTCCGCACCGCCGCCGCGGCCAGAGCGACCCACGCGTCGAACCCCCACACGGGTTCGAACACGAAGAATCCGTCCCAGCCCGCCTGTTCGGCATCCTGCGCGATATCCGACGCCGTGCGCGGGTCGCCGAAAGGAAGGACGACCCCGAACTTCACCCGCGGTCTGGGCCTTGTAGCAGGACTTCGACGTCGATCGAGAACCCTGGGATCTTTGAAGAGGTCACGGACGACATCCTAGTCGCGGGCAGTGGGCGGCCCGGATCGATTGAAGCGGTCCTGCGCCGTCCTGAGCCCTTCGCCGATCAGCGTGAGGACCGCATCGGCCGCCTCTTCCAGGAGCACCGCAACCTCGTCCTGCTCACGCTTGGCGAACGGCTGCAGCACGTAGTCGATGGGGTCGATACGCCCCGAGGGCCGGCCCACACCGATCCGGACCCGGTGGAAGTCCGCGGAGCGGAACGCTTCGACCAGTGAGTTCAACCCGTTGTGCCCGGCCGTCGAGCCGCCCTTCTTCACCCGCAGCGCGCCGAGGGGGAGGTCGATCTCGTCGTGGGCGGCGATGACGCGGTCCACCGGGACGCCTCGCCGGCGCGCGAAGGACGCGATCGGCGGGCCGGATTCGTTCATCCACGTCCCCGCGAACACCAGCAGCACCGGCGTGCCCTGGTGGTTCGCTTCGGCGGCCAGCACCGAGGAGAACCGCACCTTGCGCAGTCGCGCGCCGAAGCGTCCGGCCAGGATCGCCACCACCATCGCGCCGGCGTTGTGACGGGTGTTCGCGTAGCGCTCACCCGGATTGCCGAGCCCAGCCACCAGACAGGTCTCGGCCACGACCGGACGCTCTCCGAACCGGGCCGGCCGGAGCTAGCTCTCCGAGCCCGAGCCGGACTCGGACTCGGACGGACCGCCCTCGGCACCCTCTCCTTCGGCAGCGCCCTCGGCGGCTTCGGCCTCCTCGCCCTCGACCGCCTCGACCTCCTCCTCCAGCCGCAGGACCTGCGGCGGCACGACCGAGACCACGGTCTCCTCGGTGGGGGTCAGGATCGTGACGTTCCGGGGGACCTTGAGGTCCTCCACCCGGAGGGACTCGTTGATGCCCAGGCCGGAGATGTCTGCTTCGATCGACGCCGGCACATCCTGCGGGAAGGATTCGACCTGCAACGCCCACAGGTGGTGCTCGACGACGCCGCCCTCCTTCACCCCGTGCGACTCGCCGACCAGGTGCACCGGGACCTCGACGTGGATCTTCTCGTCGCGGGCGATCCGCAGGAAGTCGACGTGGATGAACTGGCCCTTGATGAGGTCGCGCTGGACCTCGCGGGGCATGGCCAGGACGTTCTCGCTGTCCACCTTGAGGTCGACCAGCACGTTCATGCCGGCGTCGGTGTGCAGGAGGTGGAACAGCTCCTTCCCGTCAACGGTCACCGGGACGGGCTCGGTGCCGTGGCCGTACACAACTGCGGGCACCCGGCCCTTCGCCCGGACCTTGTGGGCCGCGCCCTTGCCCGTATCCTCGCGTCGTTCGGCCGTCAGCTTGCGTTCCATGGGGTTCCTCCGGGAAGTCTCTTCATTGGAAGGGCGCCGATCGCGTCCGGCCAGACATCATACCGGCGGATCGCGCCGCCCGGCCTGGTGGATACCTAGCTCTTGGGGAGGACTGACTCCGCAGGCTGAACGGAGGTGATCGGGTCGGCGTGTCGGTGAACGAGCCTCCAGCGGCCGTCCTCCCGGCGAAAGATGCTCGTGACCCGGAGATCCACCGGCGAGACATCCTCCCGTCCGCCCACTTTGGACTTGAGCCGCTCCACTTCGACGACGTACGCAAGATCAGCCGTGACGTACTTCGATATGGCATCGAAGCTGCTGGCCTCGCCGTCCCGGTAGTGCGAAGCGGCACGCTTCATCGTTTCGACGACCTGCGTCGACCCGCGTGCGAAGGGGCCGAAAGGGTTGCCGAGGGTTACGTCTTCTCGTGCGGAGAACAGCTCCTTGGCGGGCTCGTGGTTTCCCTTCATGAACGCATCGAGCGCGAGATGGTATCGCTCGATGACTTGGTCCAGATCTTCGTCCGCGTCTCCAGCGCCCATCGCATCCATCCCCCCGTGGCTCGTTTGCACTCACGCCGGGCCGAGTGAGACCTAAGGCTGGTTCTCTCCGTGAAAGATCTCGGAGACCGACTCGTCTTCGAACACGGCCTGCAGCGCCGAGGCGATGATCGGCGCGATGGAGATGACCGTCAGCTTCTCGCCAAGCACCTGCAGCTTGTCCTCCGGCACCGGAAGCGTGTTGCAGACCACCGTCTGCTTGATGGGAGCTTCGGCGAGGTTCTGCACGGCCTTGCCCGACAGCACCGCGTGGGTGGCGGCAGCGTAGATCGTCGCCGCCCCTTCCGCGGCCAGCGCTTTCGCCCCTTCGGCCACCGTCCCCGCCGTGTCGATCATGTCGTCGATGAGGATGCACGGACGGCCGGCGACCTGGCCGACCACCTCCAGGCGTTCGATCTTGTGCGCCTCGTACCGCGACCGCCGCTTGTAGATGTAGGCGAGGTCGGCGTGGAGATATTCGCGGAGCCGTTCGGCCGTCTTCACCCGCCCGGCGTCGGGCGCCACCACCACCACGTCGTCCCCCACGTGGAGCTCGTCCCTGAGGTAGTCGGAGAGCACCGGGAGCGCGGTCAGGTGGTCGACGGGGAAGTTGAAGAACCCCTGGATCTGGCCGGAGTGGAGGTCGACCGATACCACGCGGTTCGCCCCCGCGGCGGAGAGGGTGTCGGCGACCAGCTTCGCGGAGATCGGTTCCCGCGCCAGAGCCTTCTTGTCCTGCCGTGAGTAGCCGTAGTACGGGATGACGGCCGTGATCCGCTTGGCCGACGCCCGCTTCAGCGCGTCGAGCATCACCAGCTGCTCCCAGATCGACTCGTTGATCGGGTAGGCATGCGTCTGGATGACGAACACGTCGGTGCCCCGGACGCTCTCGTTCGGCCGGAAGTAGATCTCGCCGGAAGCGAAGCGGGTGAGCTTCGCGTCGGAGAGGCGGATGCCCAGGTGCTGGGCGATCTCCTCGGCGAGCGTCAGGTGGGTGGTGCCCGAGAAGACCATCATCCGCTTGCGGGTGACGATCTCCCGGATCGAAGGGTCAGTCTGAGCCACGCCTGCTCCTTTTGCTCGTCGTCCTCGTCGCCCGGCCCCTGGCTCCCGCGTCCTTCTTGCGCGCCTCACGCCGGCGTTCGTCGTAACCGGCGATCGTCCGCTGCTCCGTCCGCTCGACGGCCAGCGCGCCCGGTGGCACATCCTTCGTGATCACCGACCCCGCTCCGGTCCAAGAGTTCGCCCCCAACCTCACCGGTGCGACCAACATCGTATCCGAGCCGACGTGGACACCGTCACCGATGACGGTCCGGTGCTTCTCGAACCCGTCGTAATTGACGGTGACGGTCCCCGCGCCGAGGTTCGAACCCTCCCCGATCACCGCGTCGCCGACGTACGCGAGGTGGGGGACCTTGCTCCCCTTCCCGACGCGGCTGGCCTTGACCTCGACGTACGTGCCGACCTTCGCGCCGTCCTCCAGGACCGTACCGGGCCGGAGGCTGGCGTACGGCCCTACGGTCGCGTGGCGGCCGATCTTCGACCCGTGGACCACCGCGAAGGTGATGCGGGCGCCGTCCGCGACCGTCGAATCGACCACTCGCGTGGCGGGGCCGATCGAGCAATCCCGCCCGATCCTCGTCGCCCCCTCCAGGAAGGTCAGCGGGAGGATGACCGTGTCGGGCCCGATGCGGACGTCGACGTCCACGAAGGAGGTCGAAGGGTCGGCGAACGTCACGCCTGCCGCCATATGCGCCTTGACGATCCGGTCGCGCATGACCCGGTTCACGGCGGCCAGGCCCGCCCGGCTGTTGAGCCCGAGCGCGCCGCCGAGGTCCACGGGCACGGCGGAGAGCCGTTCGCCCTTGTTCCGCAGGATGAACAGGACGTCGGGGAGGTAGTACTCGCGCAGGCGGTTCTCCCGTCCGACCAGCGGGAGCGCCCCGTAGAGATCCTCGCGGCGGAACGCGTAGGCGAGCGTGGAGACCTCGCGGATCCGGCGCTGCTCCGGCGAAGCGTCGGCCTCCTGGACGATGTCCTTCAGCTCGCTGCCCTCGCGGACCACCCGGCCGTAGCCCGTGGGATCGTCGACCACCGTGGTGAGGATGGTCGCCGCGGCCTTCGTCCGGCGATGGGTCCCGAGCAAGGTTCGAACGTGCCCGGCGGCGATCAGCGGGTCGTCGCCGGCCAGGACCACCACATCCTGCGCGCCCTCGGTGACCTGCTCCGCCGCCGCCGTGGCGTGTCCGGTCCCGAGCAGCTGATGCTGCACGACGAACACCGGCGGCGGCTTGATGTTCCAGCCTCGGACGGCCTGTTCGACCTCCTCGGCCCCGTGGCCCGCCACGATGACCAGCACGTCGGGCCGGGCGGCTCTGGCGGCCTGCAGGACGTGCCACAGGCTGGGGCGGCCGGCGACCGGATGGAGGACCTTCGGCAGCGCCGACTTCATCCGCTTGCCCTTGCCGGCCGCGAGCACCACGACGGCCAGCTTGCGGCGAGTGCGGGACGAAGCCAACGCGTTCCTTTCGGTCGATTGCGAAAGCCCGGCCCCCCGGGCATCCCGGCACCGCGGATTATCTCATCCGGCCGAGTCGTCCCGGAACCGGCCCTCGGGCGATGTCATCCGGCGAAGCCGGGCGGTATCGTGGGCCGCCGATGGGCCTTCGTCCAATTGGCAGGACGCCGGGTTTTGGTCCCGGAAATCCGCGTTCGAGTCGCGGGGGCCCAGCCAGGGGGCGTCTAGGTGAGCGCGGCCACGCTCGTCGCATCTCCCGCGTGGCGTCGCGTCCCTCGCTCCCAACCGATCATGCCGAACGCGAGGACCAGTCCAGCGAGAGCGATGGCAAAGCGGAGCGTCAGTCGCGGATCACGCTGCAAGATGACCGCGTTTGGGATGCGGACACCCGACGACGGCGCGATGTGCGAGGCGTCCGACAAGCACACGACACCGTTGACGTGAAACCCCGCAGGGCAGACTGACGGAACAACTGCAGCGGTCGCAGCGAATACCCCGACGAGCACAAGCGCGAGGACGCACACCACGACCATGCGGCGGTTCACGTGGTGATCATCGACAGGCCCTCTCAGTGTCTTGACCTGCCGAGACTTGAGCCGAGCCGACCCGCTACCAAGGCATGACGTCAGGCGTCTTGGGCCGATCGTCCGCCATCCACCGACGGCCATGACTCGACTTCGATTGCGCCGTCGACAGAGATCGACGGCTCTTCTCGGAAGAGCCCGACGACCGTGGGGCCGCTGCCGGTCATGACGACGCCGGCGGCGCCGGCGGCTTGGAGACGGGCTTTGGCTTCGGTGATCGCCGGATGGCGCCGCGTGACCGGCGCCTCCAGGTCGTTGAAGAGCAGGCGGCCCACGGATCCGACGTCGCCGTCGGCCGCGGTCGCGGCCGCGCACAGGGCCGCGGGATCGGGGCCGGTCACCTCGCCGTCCTCGTCCCACCAGCGGTACGCGTCTGCAGTGGAGACCGCGAACGGGAGCGGGAGGATGAGCCACCGGAACGCCGGGGTCGGGAACGGCTCCAGGAGCTCCCCTCGGCCTCGAGCCATGAGGGGCGCGCCGAACAGCAGGGCCGGGACGTCGCTCCCCACACGCGCGGCGACGTCCATCAGCGACCCGGCGTCCAGGCCGGCGCCCCACAGCCGGTTCAGCGCGTGGAGCGTGGC
>DHWS01000112.1:7390-26562 GCA_002413305.1 Actinobacteria bacterium UBA5176
GCCGCATCGGCGCTCCCTCCACCCAGCCCCGCCGCGGAGGGGACGCGCTTGTGGAGGGTGATCTCTGCGAACCCCTTCGTGCCCCCACGCCCGGCAAGCTCGGTTGCGGCCCGGACCACCAGGTTCGACTCGTCGGCAGGGACGCCGGCGACCAGGTCCGGATCGCCGGTCAGCCGCAGCTCGAGCGAGAGCGTCCGGAACAGACCGGGCTCGGCCGATGCGTGGATCGTGAGCCGGTCGGCCAAGGAGATCGGCAGGATCGCCGTCTCCACCTCGTGATAGCCGTCAGGGCGGCGTCCGAGCACGCGCAGGAACAGGTTGAGCTTCGCGTGGGCGTCGACGATCTCGGTATTGGACGAAGCGCTCACTCCGGCCCCTCGCTGAGCCGTTCGGTCAGGCACCCGAACTCCGCCAGCCCGAGCTCCTCCGGCCGGGCGTTCGGCGCGATCCCACAGGCCTCCAGCACGCCCGCGGCGACCGCGCGATCGACCCCAAGCCGGATCATCGCCGACCGCATCGTCTTGCGCCGCTCCGCGAAGGAGACCCGTATCACCGTGAACAGCCGCTCCCGGTCGGCGGCGACGGGCGGCGCGTGCCGAACCAGCGAGACCAGCACGGATTCGACCTGCGGACGGGGCCAGAACACGCTGGCGGGGACGCGTCGAACCACTTTCGCCTCGGCCCAGTAGGCGACCCGGAGGCTCACCCCACCGAACTGCGCGGCCCCGGGCCTCGCGGCGAGGCGTTCGCCCACCTCGCGCTGGACCATCACCAGCAAGCGCCGGATGCGGGGCTCGGACTCCAGTGCCCGCACCACCACGGGCGTGGCCACGTTGTACGGGAGGTTCGCCACCATGGCCCACTCGGCGCCCTCGGGCCCCAGGATGGCGGCCCAGTCCGCGTCCATCGCGTCGGCCACCACCACCCGAACCCGGTTCCCGAACGGAGCCACCGCCTCCGACAGGGCGGGCACCAGCTTCGGGTCGACCTCGAGGGCGACCACGTCAGCCCCTGCCTCCGCCAGCGCCATCGTGAGCGAACCGAGTCCCGCACCAACCTCCAGCACGCGGCTCCCCGGCCGGACGCCGGCCAGCTCGACGATCCTGCGAGCAAGGGACGGTTCGATCAGGAAGTGCTGGCCGAGCGACTTCCGCGGCCGGATGCCGTGCCGGGCGGCCAGGCGGCGGATCGCGGCAGGGGTGAGAGGACCCACCGGGTCCGCGGCGCTACCAGGAGACGGTGACCCGGGCGACCCCCTGCCCGAGCGGCGCGATCTGGGCGAAGGCCGTCTGGCAGAGGTCGATGATCCGTCCCGGGACGCCGTAGGGGCCACGGTCGTCGATTATCACCCCCACGGACTTGCCGTTGTCCAGGTTGGTGACCGTGACCCACGTTCCCTTCGGCAGGGTGAGGTTCGCCGCACACATCCCGGTCCTCGAGTACCAGGATCCCTGGCCCGTCTCGCTCCCGTGGCCCGCCGGCTCGGGCAGACCGCGTTCGACGATCTGGTCGGCCGGTGATGAGAGGACCTGCTCGGCGAGCAGGATTCGGCCGGCCTCCAAGCCGTTCCGGTAGACGATCCGGTAGGTCCGGCGTGCGCTCCCGCCGACCCCCGGTTGCACCACGACGATCTGGTCAGCGGCCAGATCCTTCGAGTATTGGGTGAGGGTTTGGAACGGCAGGGCCTCGGTGACCGTCACCACCGTTTCTCGGACCCGAACCACCCGGATCACCGCTCCCCACGACAGGGTGGTCTCCACGGTGGGCCGGACGATGTCCCGCGGGTGCAGCTTCACACCCATCGCGGCCAGGAGGTACGAGACGGTCGCGGCGTTCGTGAGCACGACCACCGGGCCCTTGGTCCCGACCTTCACGCCGAGCGCCAGGAAACTCATGCCGTCCGGCATCCCCGGCGACGGGTTCGGCATGGCAGCAAGGTCTTCGATAGAGCGATCGGGCTGCGGCCGGACCCACACGTCGGCCCCGGCGATCACGATCCGGGGATCCGGGGCGACGCTCAAGTTGAAGCTCGAAGTCGCGCCGAAGCTCGGCCACGGATTGAGTATCGAGTTCGAGAGGAAGCTTGCAACGGCAAGGACGGCGAGGACGGGAAGTCCACCGCGTCGTACCCTCACGAACATGTCCACACCATCCCAAGCGCTGCACAGTGGGGAAGTCCACCGCCGCTCGGCGATCCTGCGCGAAGCGAAGCCCGGAGACCCTATCAAAGCCTCAACCTCAAGTGCAACCTGCCGTCCGAACGGGTGTTCGACAGGTTCGGGAGGTCAGGGCGAAGCTTCAGCGGATGAGCGGGAACGCGGCGAGGGCATTCGCCGTCGTCCGAGCGACCATCCCATGGAGGTCGAGGTTTCGAACCTCGCTCAGGATGCGCAGGGTTTCGAGCACGTTCGCGGGATGGTTGTCGGAGCCGCGCAGCGCTTGTGGCGTGAGGAACGGGCTGTCCGTTTCGACCAGGATGCGGTCGGCGGAGAGCGCCCCCGCCGCCCGCCGCAGGTGCTCCGTCTTCGGGTACGTCAGGTTGCCGGCGAAGGAGACGAAGTAGCCACGGGATTCGGCTTCGGCCGCCAGGCGCTCGTCCCCGGAGAAGCAGTGCAGGACGACCCGCTCCGCTCCCTCCTCCTCCAGGATCCGCATCGCGTCCTCCCACGCATCCCGGACGTGGACGACGAGCGGCTTGCCCGACTCGCGGGACAGGCCGATGTGGGTTCGGAACGCGCGGTGCTGATCCCCCACCGGCGAGAGCCGCCGGTAGTAGTCGAGTCCCGTCTCCCCGACCCCCACCACCATGGGGTCGGCCAGGAGCTCCTCGATGACCGAACCCGCCCGCCGATCGAACGCGCTGGCCGTGTGGGGATGCATGCCGGCCGTGGCGAACACCCCTCGGAAGGATTGGGCGAGCTCGGCCGCGCGACGGCTCGTCTCGGGGTCGATCCCCACGCAGACCATCCGCCCGACCCCCGCCTCCTTGGCCGTCGACACCACCGCGGCCGCCTCCTCGTCCATCAGGAACAGGTGGCAGTGGCTGTCGACCGCTCCTCCGTCATCGGGCGCGGAGCCGGGTGGGGGCTCGACCTCCGCCTCCAGGACCGGAGGCGGATCGAGGGCTGAGCGCGCGTCGGGGTCCACCACGGGTTGAGGGTTACTCCTCGATGCGGGGGAACAGCGATCCCCCGCGCTTCGTCCGGCTTCCCGGTTCGATCAGACCCCACCGCGACGCATCCGGCAACCGCTGGTCCTCCAGCGGCGTGGTGTAGCCGAGCTGCTCCCACAACCGCTCCGCGCCGTCCGGCATGATGGGCGAGGAGAACAGCGCGATCAGGCGGAGTGCCTCCAGTGCTTCATACAGCGAATCGGCCAGCTCCTGCCGCCTGGCCGGGTCCTTCGCCAGCATCCATGGGGCCACCTCCACGAGGTAGCGGTTCGTCTCGCGGACGAACTCGTCGAGCCCCGCTGCCGCCTCGGACAGCACCAGGCCGAGCACACCGGTCTCGAACCGTTTGCTCAGCTCCTCGGCCGGCCCGGACAGCCGCCCGAGCCCGTCCCGGTGAGACGGCTCCGGGACCCGACCGTCGAAGTACGACGCCGTCATGGCCAGCACCCGGCTGGCCAGGTTCCCCAGCCCGTTCGCCAGCTCCGACGTGTAGCGGGCCTGCAGCCCCTCCCACGAGAAGTTGCCGTCCGCGCCGAACTGCACCTCGCGCATCAGGTAGTGGCGGTAGGCGTCGACCCCGTAGCGCCGCAGGACCTCGTCCGGCGCCACCACGGTGCCCCGGGACTTCGACATCTTCTCGCCGCCGAACGAGAGGAAGCCGTGGGCGAACACGTGGGCCGGGAGGGGCAGCCCTGCCGCCATCAGCATGGCCGGCCAGATGACCGCGTGGAACCGGGTGATGTCCTTGCCGATCATGTGGACGTCGGCCGGCCAGATGCGATCGAACCGTTCGGGTTCGGCCGCGTAGCCGGGCGCCGTGATGTAGTTCAGGAGCGCGTCCACCCACACATAGATCACGTGCTCGGGGTCCCACGGGACCGGGACGCCCCACATTGCCGCCTGACGGCTGATCGACAGGTCCCGAAGGCCCGACCGGACGAAACTGACCACTTCGTTCCGCCGGATGTCCGGCCCGATGAAGTCGGGGTGTTCTTCGTACAGCTTCAGCAGGTCGTCCTGGTACTTCGACAGGCGGAAGAAGTAGTTCCGTTCCGTGAGGTACTGGACCGGGATCTTGTGGATCGGGCACAGGCCGTCCACCAGCTCGGCTTCGCTCTTGAACTCCTCGCAGCTCACGCAGTAAGGCCCCTCGTAGGTGCCCTCGTACACGTAACCGCGGTCGTGGAGGACCTGAACGAACCGCTGGACGCGTTCGACGTGGCGCTGCTCGGAGGTCCGGATCCAGTCGTCGTTGGAGATCCGAAGCGCTCGCCACCCCTCCTGCCACTCAGGGACCACCTGGTCGGTCCACGCCTGGGGCGTCAGGCCTCGTTCGGCGGCGGCCTTGACCACGTTCTGGCTGTGCTCGTCGCTGCCGGTCAGGAAGAAGACCTTCTCTCCCCGGAGGCGGTGGTACCGGGCGATGAAGTCGCAGGCCACGATCTCGTACGTGTGCCCGACGTGCGGCACGTCGTTCACGTAGTAGATGGCGGAGGTGATGTAGAAGGTGTCCTTCACGGCTCCGCAATTCTAGGGGTCGGCGTTCTCCCGGGCCGCGTTGCGACGGCTGCTACCGTCACCGCATGCCGCGGAGCCTGGGAGGACTTCGGAAGCTGCGGGTCGACCGGGACGTCCTGATCCTGGCCACCCCGGTCCTCTGGGGAGCGTCGTTCCCGGCCGCGAAGATCGCCCTCCGCTACCTCCCCCCTTTCCCGTTCATGGCCCTGACCCGCACGCTCGGCCTGCTGTCGATCCTGTGTCTGATCCCGTTCATGCGACGAGCCGAACCCACGCGGCCGGCGTCGATCCGGCAGGTGGTCGTTCCGGGGCTGTGGCTCGGCGCGCTGATCTTCGCCGGGTACACCCTGCAGACCGAAGGGCTGGCCAGGACCACGGCCACGAACGCGGGGTTCATCACCGGGCTATACGTCGTCTTCGTGCCGCTGATCGCTGCGCTCGCCTTCCGCCAGCGGGTGCCCCGCGCGGCCTGGATCGCCGTCCTGATCTCCGTGTGCGGCCTGGGATTGCTGTCGATCCAGAGCTTCTCGTCGATCCGGCTGCACAGCGGCGACCTCCTGGTGCTCGGCGGAGCGGTCGCGTGGGCGGGCCACGTGACGATCATCGGACGGATCTCTGCCCGCTACCCCGCGTGGCTCCTGTCGACCGCGCAGATGGCGGTCACCGCCGCCTTCCAGTGGCTGGCGGTGATCGGGTCTGGCCTCCACCTGGACACGGTGGGGACGCACGGCGTGTGGGCGTTGCTCCTGGTGACCGGGGTGGTCGGCTCGGGCCTGGGGTACACGTTGCAGATCGTCGCCCAGCAGTCGCTGACCTCGACCCGCGCAGTGGTCATCCTGGCCGGCGAGGCGCTCTTCTCCGCGTTCTTCGCCGCGATCTGGATCGGGGAGCGCCTCTCACCGCATCAGTGGTTCGGCGCGGTCCTGGTCCTGGCCGCGATGGTCTTCAGCGAGCTCGCCGCGCGGCGCGGGCAGCGCATCCAGATCGAGCCGGCGTCAGTCGAATGAAGCCGCCGCCAGCCCAAGGAAGTTCTTCACCACCTGTGGGCCGTCGGGGGTGAGGATCGATTCGGGATGGAACTGCACGCCGTACCTCGGCAGCTCGCGATGCTGGATGGCCATGACCACCCCGTCGTCGGTCTCCGCGGTGACCTCCAACTCCTCCGGGAGGCCGTCGCGTTCGACGACCAGCGAGTGGTACCGGCCGGCCTCGAAGGGGCTGGCCATGCTGGCGAGGATGCCGGCACCGTCATGCGTCACGCTTGACGCCTTCCCGTGGACCGGCTCGGGACCACGGCCGACGCGAGCTCCGTACGCCACGCCGAGCGCCTGGTGGCCCAGACACACGCCCAGCAACGGTGTCGAAGCCGGCAGCGCACGGATCAACGGGATGAAGCAGCCGGCATCCTCCGGCCGCCCCGGTCCCGGGGAGAGGATCACTGCGTCCGGTTCGCGCGCCACCAGGTCGGCCGGCGCGAACGCGTCCGACCGCACCACGTCGCACTCGAACCCCATCGCCCCGACCAGCTGGACGATGTTGTAGACGAACGAGTCGTAGTGGTCGACGACCAGGATCACGGCTCGAACCTCCCCGTCACGGCAGCAAGGAGCGCCGAGGCCTTCGCCTTCGTCTCCGCCAGCTCCGTCGGCGGGTCCGAATCGGCCACGATGCCGGCCCCCGCCTGGACGTGCGCCACCCCGTCCGAGACCACGGCCGTGCGGATCGTGATGCAGAAGTCGAGGTCGCCGGCGAAGGTCAGGTAGCCGACCGCGCCGGCGTACGGTCCGCGGGCGTCGGGCTCCAGTCCGGCGATGATCTCCATGGCTCGGCGTTTCGGGGCGCCGGTCAGCGTCCCGGCCGGGAACGTGGCCCCCAGGGCGTCCAGCGCGGTGCAGTCGTCCCGCAGCTCGCCCTCCACCGTGCTCACGATGTGCAACACGCGCGAGAAGCGTTCGACCACCATCAGCTCCGTGGGCCGGACGCTCCCCGGCCGGCACACCCGTCCCAGGTCGTTGCGGGCCAGGTCGACCAGCATCGCGTGCTCGGCGCGCTCCTTCGGGTCTGCCAGCAGCTCCTCTTCGAGCCGCGCGTCCTCCAATGGATCTCCCGATCGAGGGCGCGTCCCCGCGATGGGACGGCTGGTCACGCGGCGGCCGTCGACACGGACCAGGGGCTCCGGCGACGAACCGGCCAGCTCCAGGCCCTGGGTACGGACGAAGAACATGTACGGCGCGGGGTTCGTCACCCGGAGCAGGCGGTAGATCGGGAGCCCGCCCTCGGGCGCACGCGCCTCGAGCCGGCGGGACAGCACACCCTGGAAGATGTCGCCGGCCCGGATGTGCTCCTTCATCGTCTCCACCCCGGCCAGGAAACGCTCCTCGGACACGTTCGGCAGCGGCTCGGCGCCGGGGAGCGCTTCAGGGGGCGAGGGCTCCAGTGCGTGCGGGATGCGGACCCGTTCGGCCAGCTCCTCCAGTGCGGCCACGCCGGCCGCGTACCCCGCCGTCCCCGGCACGTGCGCCACCAGGAACAGCCGCTGCCGCCAGTGGTCGAACACGGCCGCCCGGTCGATCAGCAGGAAACGCATGGCCGGCCCCGGCCGGTCGGCGGCACCCCGCGGCACGGGCCCCACGTCGAACAGCTCCGCCGCCTCGTACGCGAGGTAGCCGACCAGGCCACCGGTGAGCGGTGGGAGCGCGGGCAGCCGGGGGGCGCGGAGGGATGCGGCGATGGCCTTCAGGACGGCCAGCGCGCCGCCGCCCTGCGTCGTGGCGACCGACAGCTCCCGGGCCACCCGTTCGACCCGCGCTCCGGCGGCGTCGATCTCGATGGTCGCGGCAGGATCGCCGGCCACGAACGAATACCGGCCCCACCGTTCGGACCGCTCGACGCTCTCCAACAGGACACCGTCGCCACTGCCGGCCAGTGAGGGGAACAGCCCCACCGGGGTCGAGACGTCGGCCAGGAGCTCGGTCCACACGGGCACCAGCGGCCAGTCGGCGGCCAGCGCGCCGAACTCCTCCGGCGAGGGGTGGACCGTGAGGCGAGGGCGGACGATCACGGCTCGCCCACCGTTCGGGCCTGACGATCCCCCAAGAGGGCACGTAGCGCGTCGAGCGCCAGGACGTAGCTCCGCCATCCGAACCCGGCCACCACGCCCGCGCACGCCCCGGCGACCAGGTCGGTGTGCCGGAAGTCCTCGCGGGCGTTCGGGTTGGAAAGGTGGACCTCCACGACCGGGATGGCCACCGCGGCGACCGCGTCGCGGATAGCCACGCTGGTGTGCGAGTAGCCGGCCGGGTTCATGACGATGCCGTCCGCCCACGTCCGGGCCTCCTGGATCGCCGTCACCAGCTCGCCCTCGAGGTTCGACTGCCGGCATCGGGCCTCCATGCCCAGCTCGTCCGCGTGGGCGGCGATCCGGCCGTCGATCTCGGCGAGGGACAGCGAACCGTAGACGTCGGGTTCCCGTTCGCCCAGCAGGTTGAGGTTCGGCCCGTGCAGGACCAGGACACGGAGGCTCACGGGGCTCCCTCCAGCACGTCGAGCGCCTCCCGCGTGTCCACGCCCTCCACCAGTTCGACGCCGCCCGGAACCGGGACGACGAACGCGCCCCGCCCGCCCCGCCGCTTCTTGTCCCCGAGCATCGCCTCGACCAGTCGCTCCCGCGACAGGCCCGGCGGCGGTGCGACCGGCAGCCCCAGCGCCCCGAGCAACGTGGTGGTCTTCGCCGCCAGGCCCTCCGGCGAGATGCCGAATCGCTCCCCCAGCCGGGCCGCGGCCACCATCCCGATCGCCACCGCCTCGCCGTGAGGGATGGCGTGGTCGCTGGCCGACTCCAGCGCATGGGCGAACGTGTGCCCGAGGTTCAAGGAATGCCGGAGCAGGCGGTCGCGCGGGTCGGCTTCGACGTACGCGGCCTTGATCCGAATTGCCTGTTCCACGACCCACGAGATGTGTTGCGGCGCATCGATTTCGAGCAATGCGTCGAACCCGAGTGGCGATGCCAGGGCGAGCGCCTTCGCTGCTTCGGCCATGCCGGCGCGGAACGTCCGCCGCGACAGCGTGGCCAGGACCGACGGGTCGGCGAGCACCAGCGACGGATGGTGGAAGGCGCCGGCGAGGTTCTTCGTCCCGGCGTGATTCAGCGCCACCTTGCCGCCGAGGCTCGCGTCGACCATGGCCAGCAGCGTGGTCGGGACGTTCACGCACGCGACCCCTCGCGCGTACGTGGCGGCGGCGAACCCGGCCGCGTCGAGCGTGGCACCGCCGCCCACCGCCACCACCACGTCGGCCGGTTCGACCCGCTCCGCCCGGAACCGCTCCCAGAGGCCGGCCACGACCTCGAACGACTTGGCCGCCTCCCCGGAGGGTAGGGCGCAGCGGGACGCCCGAAGTCCATGTCCGGAGAGCTGCCTCGCCACCTGCTCCGCCAACGCGCCCACCGACGGGTCGAAGCACACGGCCGCGGCAGCGACGCCGGGGACGAGCTCCCGCAACTGCCGGGCGACCTGGAGCGCCACCCCTTCGCCGACCAGCACCCGAGTTCGGCCGTCCGGCACCTCGATGTCGATTCGGGCGGGGCCGGAGCCCGCGGCGGTACCGTAGCGGCCGGCCAGTTCGGCGGCCACCTGACCGGGGGAACGGGTCGAGGTGTCCAGCGCGAGCCCCGCGCGAGCATAGAGCGGGGCACGGTCCTGCAGGATCGCGCCGATCCGATCGGCCGGCGCACTGGCCAGCATCGGCCGGTCGGCCGCCGGGCCCAGCCGCGCCAGGAGCCGTTCGGCGTCGCACGTCAGGACGGCCACGACGGCGCCGGCGGCGAGCTGTTCGAACTCCGGCCCGCTCAGGACGGCACCGCCGCCGGTGGCGATGACCACACCGGACAGCCGCGCGGCGTCGCGCAGAACGTCGCGTTCGAGCGCCCGGAACCCGGGCTCTCCGGTGAGTCGGAAGAGCTCGTCGATCGAACGCCCGGCGCGGCCCTCCAGTGCCCGGTCCAGGTCGAAGAACGGGAGCCCCAGCCGGTGCGCGGCCAGCGCGCCGGCCACCGTCTTGCCGGTGCCCATGAACCCCGTGACGACCAGGCGCGGGCGCCCCGGTGGAAGGGGGGGCGCCGGCAGGAACCTCCGGGCCACGGTCGAGACGCCCGTCCTCACGTCCACGGCGCGCTCTCGGGTTTGCGGTCGATCGAATGTTCGCGGACGGCGTCGCGCGCGGCGAGCATCGCATCCAGCCGGTCGCCGCCGAACCGTTCGACCAGCGCTTCGGCCAGCGCCCACGCGACCATCGCCTCCCCGACCCCCGCGCCGGCCGGCACCGCACAGACGTCGGAGCGCACGTACGGCGGGTCGGCCGGCGCACCGGTCTCGAGGTCGACCGACACGAGCGGCGCCCGCACGGACGACAGGGGCTTCATGGCGGCGCGGACCAGGACCGGCCGGCCGTTCGTTACCCCGCCTTCCAGCCCACCGGCGTGGTTCGAGGAGCGCGTCAGCCCACCGTCGACGTCGCGGACGATCGGGTCCTGCGCCTCCGTCCCCAGGAGACGGGTCGAATCGAACGCCGCACCGATCTCGACGCCCTTCACCGCGTGGATCGAGCAGATCGCCTGCGCCAGGCGGCCGTCCAGCTTGCGGTCCCAGTGCACGTAGCTCCCGAGCCCGGGCGGGGGACGCAGGGCGAAGACGATGAAGGTGCCACCCACCGTCTCGCCGGAAGCGCGGGCCTCGTCGACCGCCCGGCGCATGCGGAGGGACGCGTCGGGGTCGGGGCACCGCAACGGGTCGTCCTCGGCGTCGGCGGCCAGCCGCTCCAGCGCGTCCTCGTCCAGCGTGTCGAGAGGCGGGATCGGCGCGGCCACCGCCCAGATCGAGGAGACGAAGCTGCCGATCGTGCAGCCGAACTCGCTCAGGAGCCCGCGGCCGAGCGCGCCCGCCGCCACCCGCGCGGCCGTCTCCCGCGCGCTCGCCCGCTCCCGCACCAGCCGGAAGTCCTCCAGCCCATACGCGATGGCCCCGGCCAGGTCGGCGTGCCCGGGCCGGGGTGCCGTGAGCCGCCCCGGGTCGGGGGGTTGGTTCGCGAAGTCGCGGTTCACGATCCGCATCGCCACCGGGGCACCGGTCGTCCGCAGGCCTCCGGTCGAACGGTCCGGGACCAGGCCGGACGTGACCTCGGCATGATCCCGTTCGATCTTCGTGGACCGCGCTCCGCGCCCGTAACCGCCCTGCCGGCGGATCAGCTGCCGGTCGATCTCCTCGGGCGAAACGGGCACGCCGGCCGGCATGCCGTCGACGATCACGGTGAGCTCGGGGCCGTGCGACTCGCCCGCGGTCAGGAAGCGAAGCATCAGCCCACCTCCTGGAGGTCTGGCTCGGCGGGCCCGAGCAGCGCCTGGTAGGCGGATGTCCGCATCACGCCGGCGGGCGCCTCGCGACCGGTCCAGATGGCGAAGGATCGCAGGCCCTGTTCGATCAGCATCTCGATGCCGGGGACCGTGCGGCATCCCTCGGACTCCGCTCGGCGCAGCAGCAGCGTCCGTCGCGGCCGGTACACCAGGTCGAACACCGTCGCGCCCCGCGGCAGCCGGAGGTCCGAGGGGATCGGCGAGGAGTCCCCGTGCGGCCAGGCGCCCACCGGCGTCGCGTTCACCACGAGGTTCGAACCTGAGAGGGCGTCGGAGAGCGGACCGGAGGCGACCCGCAGCTCGCCGGCCAGTCGCGCGGCCGCATCCGGATCGCGCCCCCACACCGTGACCTCCGCCCCCGCGTCGCGCAGCGAAGCGGCGACGGCCCGTGCCGCGCCGCCGGTCCCCAGCACCAGTGCCCGGGTCCCGTCGATCGGATGGCCCGCCCGCTCCAGCGCGGCCAGCGCTCCCCGGCCGTCGGTCGAATGGCCGGCCGCGCGCCCGCCGGCGAACGACACCGTGTTCACCGAGCCGGCCGCCTCGGCGGCCGGCAAGATCTCGTCGAGCAGCTCGCCGATCCGTTCCTTCAGCGGCCGGGTCACGTTGAGTCCGAGCGTGGTGGTTCGAAGCTCCGCGAAAGCTTCGGGCAGCTCCGCCGGCCTCACCCGGATGGCCACGTAGTCGAGATCCAGCCCGAGGGCGCGGAAGCACGCCCGGTGCATCGCGGGCGACACGCTGTGCCCCACCGGGTCGCCGATCAACACGACGCGGTTCGCGCTCACGTGAGTGCCTCCAGCGCCCGGAGGAACCCGGGGAAGGAATCCCCCACCGAGGCCATGCCCGCGACCCGGACCGGCTCGGAGGCGACCAGGCCTGCCACGGTGAAGGCCATGGCCAGCCGGTGATCGCCGAGCGCGTCACACGCGCCACCGTGCAGCCGCACCGGGCCGCGCACGACGAACCCGTCCGGCAGCTCCTCGGCGTCCGCCCCCAGCGCGACCAGTCCGGCGACCAGCCCGGCGATGCGGTCGCTCTCCTTCGTCCGAAGCTCGACGGCGCCCCGCACCTCGGTGGCGCCCTCGGCCTGCGTGGCCAGCACGCCGACCAGCGGCAGCTCGTCGATCAGGTTGGGGACCTCGCCGGCTTCCACCGAGATCGCGTGGAGAGGGGCAGCCCGCACCCGCAGCTCGCCCGAAGGTTCGGGACCGTCCACACCGATCGGAGACGTCTCCACCCGGGCCCCCATCCGGGCCAGCGCGTTCAGGAAACCGGTCCGCGACGGATTCAGGCCAACCCCTTCGACCCGGATGTCCGATCCGGGGACGAGCGCCGCGGCGGCGACCAGAGGCGCGGCCGACGAGAGATCACCGGGCACGTCCAGGCCGAACGCGCCGAGGTCCGCCCGGACCACCGACACGACGCCGGGCTCACGTCGGTGCAGAGCGCCGAGCCACTCAAGGAGGCGCTCCGTGTGGTCCCGCGATGGAGCGGATTCCACCACGGTCGTCTCGCCGTCCGCCCCCAGCCCGGCCAGCAGGATGGCCGACTTCACCTGCGCGCTGGCCACCGGGAGCTCGTACCGGATGCCGTGTAGCTCCCCGCCCTCGATCCGGATGGGAGGACGGTCGCCGGCGGCGAGCTCCACCCGCGCACCCATCGAACGGAGCGGCTCCGCCACCCTGCCCATGGGACGCCGGAGCAGTTGCAGGTCGCCCGTCAAGGTGGTCGAAAATGCGTGCGCGGCAATGGTTCCCGCACCCAGTCGCATCGTCGTACCGGACCGGACGCAGTCGGTCGGCCCGGCCGGCGGTTCGAGCCGTCCGCCGAGCACGTGGACCACGCCGCTGCCCCGTTCGACCCGGCAGCCAAGCGCCTCGAGCAATCCGAGCGTCGCCAGGCAGTCGCCGGCCGGCGAGAACCCGCGGAGCTCGCTGACGCCGCGGGCCAGGCCGGCGACCAGGGCCGCGCGGTGCGAGATCGACTTGTCCCCCGGGACCCGGCACCGTCCGGCGAGCGGGCGGACGTCCAGCCTCCCCGCGGCCGCGGTCATCTCGCCGCTCCCGCGTACGCGGCCAGCAGACCGGCCAGCGCGGCCGGATCGCCGGCCAGCGCGACGTCCACTCGGTCCAGCGCGGCCCGCAGATCGGCCAGAGCTGCCTGGACCTCGTGCGCGTTCGCCGATAGGAATCCCGCCACCATCTCCGGATCGCTCGCGGCCAGCCGGGTGGCCGACGCGAAGCCGGTCGACGCGAGCGTTCGAACCGTCTCGTCGTCCCCTCCATCGGCCGCCGCCCGGAGCAGCGCGAAGGCGACCAGGTGCGGCAGGTGGCTGGTTCGCGCCACCACACGGTCATGCGTGGAGGCCTCCAGCTGATATGGTTCCGCGCCCACAGCCCGGGCCAGCTCGCGCCCCCGGGCCAGTGCTTCGGCATCCTCCCGGACCGGAGACAGGACGAACGCCGCCCCCTGCAACCGCTCCGGCTCGGCGCCGGCCGGACCGGGGTGTTCGGTCCCGGCGATCGGGTGCCCGCCGAGCGCGTGTACCGACCGCGGGACGAACCGCCGCATCGCCTCCACGACCGCCACCTTCGCCCCCCCGGTGTCGATGACGAACCGGCCGGGCCGCAGCGAGCCCCCGAACGTCTCGAGGATCCGGACGATCTCGGGCACGGGCAGGGCGATGATCACCGTGTCCCGCTCCAGGACCTCGGTCAGCGACGTCAGTGCCGACTTCCCCGCTCCCCGGGCCAGCGCGGCGTCCAGCGTCGCGCCGTCTCGGTCGAACAGGTCCACGCGATCGGCCGCCCCGGACGCGCCAAGGGCCATCCCCAGCATGGTCCCGACCTGGCCGGCGCCCGCGATCGCCACCGACCCCAGCCGGGCCGGGCCGGCGAAGTCGCCGGGGCCATCGGCTGAGCGGCCGGTCCGGACGTTCACCCCGCGTCCCTCCCCAGGACCTTCGCCACGCCGCGCACGTCGCGCATCAGCTCGAAGAACGCCTTGGGCGTCAGCGACTGCGGACCATCCGAGAGCGCGGCGGCGGGGTTCGGGTGGACCTCGATCAGGAGGCCGTCGGCCCCGGCCGCCACCCCTGCCAGTGCGACCGGCTTGACCAGTTCGGCTCGCCCGGTCGCATGGCTCGGGTCGACGATGACCGGCAGCGAGCTGAGCCCCTTCAGGACCGGGACGGCATTGATGTCGAGCGTGAACCGCGTCGATGTCTCGAACGTCCGGATGCCGCGCTCGCAGAGCGCCACGTGAGGGTTCCCACTGGACAGGATGTACTCGGCCGCCTGGAGCAGCTCGTCGATGGTCGAACCCAGCCCGCGCTTGAGCAGGACCGGCTTGCCGGCCTTCCCGGCCGCGCTGAGCAGGGTGTAGTTCGCCATGTTCCGGGCGCCGATCTGGAGGAGGTCGGCCTGCTCGGCCACCAAGGGGACGTCGCGCGGCGACACCACCTCGGTGACCACGGCCATCCCCAGCCGGTCGGCCACCTCCCGCAGCAGGAGCAGACCCTTCTCTCCCATCCCCTGGAAGCTGTACGGCGAGGTCCGGGGCTTGAACGCGCCGCCCCGGAGGATCTTCACGCCGGCCGCCGCCACCGCTTCCGCGGTCACCTCGAGCTGCTCCCGGCTCTCCACCGCGCAGGGCCCGGCCATGACTGCGACCGCGCCGCCCCCGATCCTCGCGCCGTTCGAGAGCTCGATCACCCTGTCCTCGGGATGGAAGTCTCGGCTGGCCAGCTTGAAGGGATGGAGGATGCGGACGACGCGTTCCACGCCGGGCAGGACCTCGAAGACCTCGGGGTCGACGGGGCGTTCGTCGCCGATCACCCCGACGATCGTCCGCTCGGTCCCGCTGGACACGTGGCCCTGGAGGCCGAGCGTTTCGATCCGGCCGATCACCGCGGCCAGCTCCTCTTCGGTGGCGTGCGCCTGCATGACGATGACCATGGGCGTTTCCTTCCTCTTCGTGGTGGAGGCGACGTCGAGGCTCACGGCAGGGTCCGTTGGTGAGCGAGGTCGGGCCGAAGGACGGCCGCGTCGCGAAGGTAGGCGTGACGGATCTCCCGTTGGGTGCGGGTGGTGTTCCACAGGAGCAGGACGCGGATGCAGCGGGGAACGCGGGAGTCGCCGCCGTGTTCGCGGACCATCAGCAGCGGGACGCCCGTCCAGCCGTGGGCCCGTGCGGCGGCGGCGGGGTTCGCATCCGCCAGCTCCTCCGTCAGGGTGAAGGTCAGCGCGGCGACGTCGTCGGGCCGGCACCCGTTGGCCTCCACGATGGCGTCGAGCAGCTCGGCCACCGCGAGCTCGACCTCCCGGGGATCGTCGCCGGCGACCGTCGTCGCGCCGCGCACGCCCCTGCAGGCCGTCGCTCTGGTGCCGTTCGATCCTTCCACGCTGCCTCCTCTTCGCCCGACGAGCCCGGAAACGAAAAAACGGCGGGGAGCTCCTGGCTCCACGCCGTCGGTGTTTCGGTTGGTTCGGTGTTTAGCCGATGCCGCCCTTCACGACCGGCGTGGGCCGCCCATACCACCGATAGCCGAAGGTGGCGAACGTGCCGGAACCGGTCATCGAGGTCGACATCAGGGTGTCATGGTGAGGGACGGGAGCCGGTTCGTCAACCCCCGGACACGTCGCGATCCTGCGCCCCTCAGCTCGGGGGAAGGAGCGACTGATAGATCTGCCGGGCGGGGACCCCGGTCCGCTCGGAGGCCAGGCGGCTGGCCTCGCGCTTCTTCGCTCCTCCTTCGACGAGGTCCTTCGCGATCCGGACCGCCTCTTCCGGCGTGCCGGTCTTGACGCCGGCAGCCCCCTCCAGCACCACGACGACCTCGCCCTTGAGTTCGACGCGGGCTTCGACTTCGGCTTCGATCTCCGCCAACGTTCCACGAAGGACCTCCTGGTGGAGCTTGGTGAGCTCCCGGACCAACGCGGCACGGCGACCCTGGCCGGCCACCGCGCTCAGGTCCCGCAGGGTCTGCAAAGCTCGGCGGGCGGATTCGAACAGCACGATGGTCCGCGGATCGACGGCGATCTCGCGCACCCGCTCGGTCCGCGCCCGTCCCGACCGGGGAAGGAACCCTTCGAAGGCGAACCGGTCGGTGGGGAGGCCGGAGATGACCAGCGCGGCCAGCACCGCCGACGGTCCGGGCACCACGTCCACCGGGATGCCCGCCTCCACGCAGGCCGCCACGAGCCGGTAGCCGGGGTCGGACACGCCGGGCATCCCCGCGTCCGAGACGAGCGCGACGTTCGTGCCCTCCTGCAACGCCGCCACCACCTCGGGGACTCGGGCGGCTTCGTTCCCTTCGAACAGCGAGAGCAGCCGGCAGTGGGCGATCCCCAGACGGGAGAGGAGGAGGCCGGTCCGGCGGGTGTCCTCGGCGGCGATCAGCTCAACCGACCCGAGCGTGGCCCGGGCGCGCGCCGTGACGTCGTCGAGGTTTCCGATCGGGGTCCCCACCAGGTACAGCGTGCCGGCCGTCATCCTCCAAACACTACGACCGTCCCACCTTCCTCAGGCTCCCTCGATATCCTCGGTCGGTGGCCGACCCCTGGAACCAGAGCGCCTCCGAACCTGCCGTCCACGAACCGTCCGACGCCTACGCCGTGGAGCTCGACGAAGTCCCGGTCACGCCGGACCGGGTCCAGCGCTTCCATCACGACCGGTGGTACGCCAAGCCGTTCATCGTCATCGGGCTGGTCACCGCGCTGGCCGGCGGCCTGCGCTTCTACCACCTCTCGTTCCCCCACGCCTATGTGTTCGACGAGGTCTACTACGCGAAGGACGGCTGTTACGACGCCGGCTTCCCCTACCAACAGTGCCACCTGGACAACCCCGGCGAGCAGACGGCAACCGTCCATCCGCCGCTCGGCCGGTGGATCATCGCCGGCAGCGAGGCCGCCTTCGGGAACCGGAGCTTCGGGTGGCGGTTCGGCTCGGCGGTGGCGGGCACGCTGTCGGTGCTGTTCCTCTCGATCCTCGCCTATCTGCTGTTCGACAGCGTGTTGTGGGCTGGCGTGGCCGGCCTGCTCCTGGCCACGGAGAGCCTCAACTTCGTTCAGTCACGCATCTCGATGCTGGACATCTATCTCACGGCGTTCGTCGTCCTTGGCTTCCTGTGCCTCGTCCTGGACCGGCGGTGGATCGACCGAAGGACCCCGACCGAGCCGACCGAGGAGGACCGCGAATCGCAGGAGCTCCTGGGCATGCCGCCCGACCGGCCACCCTCCCCCGTCTTCCGGCCGTGGCGGATCGCGGCCGGGCTGGCGTTCGGCGCCGCCGCGTCGACGAAATGGAGCGGTTGGACGGCGCTGGCCGGAGGGATCCTCCTGGCCTTCGTGTGGGAATGCTCGCGCCGGCGGTGGATCGGCCTGCCGAACCCCGTGCGGGAGGCGCTCCGCGACGAAGGGTTCGGCGTGTTCGTCTTCCTGGTGCTGCTGCCGGCGGCCGTCTACTTGGCCAGCTACCTGCGGTTCTGGGTGGACAACGGCGTCGACGTCCAGGCGTTGAGCGGGTGGTGGTCGAATCAGAGGGGTATGGCGAACTATTCGCTTCACCTCAAGGCCACGCACCCATACGCGTCGCACGCGTGGTCGTGGCTCTTGCTGAAGCGGCCGGTCGCCTACTACTACCAGTGCGTGAAGACGGGCACCGGCTCGGCGGGCTGCGCCAAGCCCGCGGAGATCCTGGGCATCGGGAACCCGCTCATCTTCTGGGGGTCGGTGTTCACGGTCCCGTACGCGCTCTGGGCGTGGCTCCGCAAGCACGACTGGCGGGCGGGACTCATCGTGGTGGCGTTCTCCTTCCAGTACTTCCCGTGGTTCGCGGCGAGCCGGACGTCGTTCCTGTTCTATATGGCGCCGATCACGCCGTTCATGGTCCTGGCCATGACCTACGCAACGAGGGATCTGGCCCAGGCGCGGATCGGGGAGGATCGCGTGCGCTCGCTGGCGCCGGTCTCCGTGTTCATCGTGGTGGCCTGCGTGGGGGTGTTCGCGTTCTTCTGGCCGGTCCTGGTTGGGCAGACCATCTCGTATCGGGGCTGGCTGGACCGGATGTGGTTCTCGGTGTGTTCGCCGAAGGCCACCTGGTGCTGGATCTAACGGCGGCTCAGCGGGTGAGGCGCAGGACCTCGTCGCCTCCGACGCCGATCAGCACCTCGCTCACCAGAGCCGGTGGGAACAGCCCGTGCCCGACGACACCCGGCACCTCGTCGAGCTCTGCCGCCAGCAGGGCAGGGTCGCCAACGAGGCCTTCGTAGTCGAGGAGCACGTTGCCGTCCGGCGTGGCCCCGGCCTCCCGGACCCGAACCGGCCCCAGGGACTCGAGACGCCGGATCGTGGCCCGCAGGCCGAACCGAAGTGCCTCGACCGGCACGGGAGGATGGATCCGTTCGACCCGTTTGTCGGCGGAGGCGATGACCACGAACCGCGCGGCCGCCGCGGCCACCACCTTCTCGTGGGTCTGGGCGCCGCCTCCGCCCTTGACGAGCCAGAGGTCGGGCGCGACCTGATCCGTGCCGTCCACCGCGATGTCCAGGTCCTCTAGCAGGTCGAACGGGTCAAGGACCAAGCCGAGCGCGCGGGCCTGCTCCTCGGTGGCCGATGAGGTGGCGACGCAGACGACGTCCAGTCCACGCCGGGCCAGGGCCGGGAGGAAGTGGGCGACGGTCGTCCCGGTACCCAACCCGACCCGCATCCCCGCTTCGACCAGTTCCGCGGCCGCCTGGGCCGCGGCCTGCTTCTGATCCTCGGTGGCGTCCATCCGACCGGACTCTACAGGGCCCCGTGAGGCCGTCTGGTTCCGGCCCCAATCTTCACGTCGCCCGATAGTCTGGGGCGATGACCTGGAGGACGCGAGAGGGCTCGGCCGCAACGTTCGTCGCCTTGCTGATCGGGCTGGCCTTGGCGGCTTCGGCCTGCTCCGGCGGCTCGTCGTCGAACCGGAACTCGCCGGCACCCCTGGTCAACGGCCCGATCTGCGACGTGTCCGCCGCACCTCCGCCTGCCGCGCTCCAAACGAGCCCGATCCCGACTCCCTCGCTCACCATCGACCAGATCGTCTCCGGCG
>DHWS01000112.1:26627-45073 GCA_002413305.1 Actinobacteria bacterium UBA5176
TCAACGGCCCGATCTGCGACGTGCCCGCCGCCCCCCCGCCCGCCGCGCTCCAAACGAGCCCGATCCCGACTCCCTCGCTCACCATCGACCAGATCGTCTCCGGCGCCACGCCGCTGTCGATCCTCGACTCGGAGACTCCGAACAGCCCCGGTCCCATCGACTACGGCTTCGACATCACCACCCAGCAGGGACAGCTGGTGACGAGGGGGGCGCCCTTGGTGTGGATCGCGAAGGACAAGGGGTCGGCGGCGCTCGGTCCGTTCCAGGCGCAGTGGTTCGACTTCACGG
The DNA here is from genome assembly GCA_002413305.1 of Actinobacteria bacterium UBA5176. Taxonomy (GTDB): domain Bacteria; phylum Actinomycetota; class UBA4738; order UBA4738; family UBA4738; genus UBA4738. Next base: position 26,916 of record DHWS01000112.1, read on the forward strand.
CGTATGCGAAGTGCCACGACCGCTCCCCGAAGAGCCCCTTGCCTGGGGTCTACGGCGTCCACCTGGACGTGCCGTCGACCGGGCAGTGGTACGTCGCGGTGGCGGTCGACGCTGGGGGCGGGCAGCGGGCGGTGGCTCTCGGCGACCCCGCGGCGAACCCACCGACGGGACTCCAGGTCAGCGAAGGCCCCGTGCCCGCACAGCTGGGGATCAAGGCGATCTCCGTTAAGACGCCGGTCGCGACGACCGTTGCCGGGGCACGGCAGATCGACACGCGCACGCCGCCGGATCCCCTGCATTCGATCTCCCTCGACCAGGCACTCACCAACGGCAAGCCGACGGTGGTCGTCTTCGCCACGCCGCTCCTGTGCGAGACGCGCCTGTGCGGCCCGGCGGTCGACGAGGTCATGCTCGCCGCTCAGGTGGTCGGGCTCTCGAAAGCGAACTGGATCCACGTCGAGGAGTTCCTGCCCGGGCCGAAGCTCAAGCCGCCCGCGCCGGAGCCCGCGAACCAGTCTCCCGGCTTCCGGGCGTGGGGGTTCCAGACCGAGCCGTGGGTGGTGGTCATCGACTCGAGCGGCATCATCCGGGCACGGTTCGAAGGTTCGGTGACGTCGGGACAGATCGAGGCGGCCGTCCTGCCGCTGCTCCAGGGCTGACGCGGCCCGGTCCCGCTCCGCTTCCCGCTTCCCGGCCGGTCCACCCGTGCGCTACCCTCCGCGTCACCATGGCCGTCACGTACCGCCTCTACCGCGAAGGCCACCTCGACCGGACGGACCTCGACGCCGGGCACATCGGGGAGCTCCTCGAGGACCCCAAGGCCATGCTCTGGGTCGACGTGGAGAGCCCCACCCAACAGGACCTGGCCATGCTCGGCGAGCAGTTCGGCTTCCACGAGCTGGCGCTGGAGGACTGCCTGCACCCGCACCAGCGGCCGAAGGTCGAACAGTACGAGACGTACTTCTTCCTGGTCGCCTACGGCGTGTCCTTCACCGACGGGAAGCTGGCGGCCCACGAGTTGTCGGCGTTCGTGAGCCGACGGTACCTGGTGACCGTGCGCAAGGACCCGGTGTTCGACCTATCCGAGGTGGTGGCCCGGTGGGAGGCGCACGGCGAGCTGACCGAAGAGGGCGGCGGCTACCTCCTGTACGTCCTGCTCGACGAGGTGGTGGACGGGTACTTCGACGCGCTCGACCAGCTCGAGGACTCGACGGAGGTGATCGAGGAGCTCGTGTTCGAGACGCCGGCCGAACAGAGCCGGCGGCGACGGGAGACCGGGCGGGACGAAGAGGAGTCGGTCGTCGACGTGCAGAGCCGGATCTTCGAGTTCAAGAAGCAGCTTCTGCAGTTCCGGCGGTGGGTGGCGCCGCTCCGGGACGTGTTGGACGTGATGCAGCGCCGGACGGTCGACGTCGTGACGCCGCCACTGGAAGCGTACTACCGCGACGTGTACGACCACGTGCTACGGGCGACCGACTTCCTCGACAGCATCCGGGACATCCTGTCGTCGGCGCTGGAGGCGCACCTGGCTGTGGTCAGCAACCGGCTCAACGAGATCATGAAGAGCCTGACCTCGTGGGCGGCGATCATCCTCATCCCGACCCTGATCGCCGGCCTGTATGGGATGAACTTCGCGAACATGCCGGAACTGCACTGGCGCTTCGGGTACCTGTATGCCCTGGGCGTGATGTTCGGCTCGATGTTCCTCCTGTACCGCGCGTTCAAGCGGCGCGGCTGGCTCTGACCGCGCGAACGGCGCCTCAGCTCGGCGCGCCGTACGGCAGCGGGATGCGCGTCCCCAACAGGTTGCCCAGGTCGTCCAGTGCCTGGGGGACCGTCCACGGGGCGTGCGGATGGGCCAGTTCGCGCAACCCTTCGGTGTTCAGCAGCCGCTTCAGCCTGGGGAGGAGGTTCGGCCCGACCGTCGGCGCGCCGACGATCACGATCCGCTCGTGGCCCCGTGCGTCCAGGAAGAACAGCCCGTCAGAGTGCGCCACGTCGTACGTGGCCGTCTTGCCCGTCAGCCAGTCCACGGTGGGAGGCGACGGCTCCGGCTGCGTGAAGTAGCCCACGCCGAAGAAGCTCCAGAACCGGTGGACCTGGTCGGCGCTGCCGGTGAGGAGCGTCCAGCTCGCACCCGTCATCCGGGCGTAGGCCTTCAGCCGCGCGGGATCGTCGCGCCCGGGATCGACGGTGGCTTCCACGAACACCACACGGCGGGTGAGGCCCGCCGTTCGAACCGCGGCGGTCATCTGCAGGAAGGCGCCTGTGGTGATCGGGCAGACCTCGGCGCAGAGCGTGAGGATCGGCGCCAGGACGACCACCCTGCCCCGGAAGTCCGCCAACGAGACCCGCCGGCCGTCCTGATCGGTGAGCGTCATGTCCTGGACGGCTCGATCCAGCCGGTCTCCGGTGACGGGCGGGAGTCCGTGCCGGCCGAGACCGATGGCCAGCGCCGTCCCGGCCGCGGCCAGCATGACGGCGGCCACCCCGACGGCGATCCAGGCGCGGCCCCTCACGCGGTCCACTCTACGAGGAGGTCGGATCGAGCGGGCGCTCCTTCCCGCGTTGGCAGCCGCCACCGCCTGAGGCATCCCTCTGGCTGGCCTCGACACGCGGCGACCGTGCCCCTAGGCTGCTCCGGTGACCTCACGACCCATCGGACTTCTCCTCGTGGCCGCGGTCACGGTTCTGCAGAACGGGACCGCCTTCGCTCCCGGCCCCACCGGGTTCCCCACGCCCTGACGCCCCATGTCCGATCCCGGAACGGCGAGGGATGTCCGGGCCCGTCGCTTCGCACTGGCCGCCGTCTGTGGGGTCCTGTTCCTGACGTTCCTGGACACCACGATCGTCAGCGTGGCCCTGGCCGACCTCCAGTCGACCCTGCACGCCGGCGTCACCTCCTTGCAGTGGGTGGTCAACGGCTACGCCCTTCCCTTCGCCAGCCTCATGCTGGTCGCCGGCATCATGGGCGACCGGTTCGGTCGCAAGCGCGTGATGCTGGTGGGCATCGTGCTCTTCTGCGCGGGCTCGTTCCTGGGGGCGCTCGCTCCGAACGTGGGCACCCTGATCGCCGCCCGGGCGATCATGGGGACCGGAGCGGCGGCCTCCGAACCCGCGACGCTCTCCGTGATCCGGCAGATCTATCCCAACGAACGATCGCGGGCCCGGGCACTCGGCACGTGGGGCGCGGTCTCGGGCCTGGCCCTCGCCTTGGGCCCGGTCATCGGCGGCATGCTGGTCGGCATCGGTGGGTGGCGGGCGGTCTTCTGGTTCAACCTCGCGGCCGGTCTCCTGGCGCTGGCGTGGGCCTGGGTGGCGGTCCCCGAGAGCGCCGACCCCCAGCCCGCCCAGCCCGACCTGGCCGGCTTCATCCTGGCCCCCCTGGCCCTGGGCGCGCTGACGTTCGCCGTGATCGTGGGCGAGGGCACCGGGTACGCAGCCCCGGGGATCGTGGCGTTGTTCGTCGTCGGCGCGGCCCTGGGGATGGCGTTCCTCATCTTCGAACGCCGGGCTCGGCCGCCCATGCTCGACCTGTCGTTGCTCCGCGTCCCACCGTTCTCCGGCGCGCTGCTGGTGGCCTTCTCGATCTACTTCGGGGTCTTCTCGATCTTCTTCTTCACGGCGCTCTACGTACAGGTGGTCGTGGAGTACTCCGGCTTTCGGACGGCCGCCCTGTTCCTGCCGATGTGCGCCGCGATGGTCGTCGCTTCGACGGTCGCGGGCCGGTGGGTCGCTCGGTCCGGTGCCAGGATCCCGATGGTCCTCGGCTGCGCCGCTGCCGGCACGGGCATCCTGCTGACCCGGGTGGCACTCGGCGGGCACTTCGGCTTCCTCGAGCTGGCGGCACCGCTGGCCCTGGGCGGGCTGGGGTTCGGCATCGCGGTGGTGCCCGTGACGTCGGTCGCCCTGGCGGTGGTCCCGGCATCGAACTCCGGGATGGCGGCCTCGGCGACGAACACCAGCCGGGAGTTGGGGGCGGTGGTCGGGGTGGCGGTCCTCGGATCGCTCGTCAACGGCCGGCTCGCTTCGGACCTCACTGCCCGGTTGGTCCACCTGGGCGTCCCGTCCTCCTTCCAGGGCATCGTCATCGACGCCATCGAACACGGCCAGATCCCCGGCGCGTCGGGCATCGACCAGGCCCGCCTTGCCTACGGTCCGATCGTGATCCGGGTCATCAACGCCGCGTACGCCGCCTTCCACGCGGGGCTGGACATCGCGCTGACGGTGTCCGGGATCACGATCCTGGTCTCCGGTGCCGTGGCCTGGTTCGCGCTCGGGGACCGGCGAACCGTCGGGCCGCTCCCGTAGCGACGCGATGACGAAGGAACTCTTTGAGGAAGATCCCCGGGGGGAGCTTCGATGGATGGAAGGGTCAGTCCTTCGGCGGCAGCGGTGGACCGATGAACTCCTGGTGGTAGCGGCCGGCGATCTCCTTCAGCGCTTGTTTGTCCAGGAACTGCTCATCGGCAGGCGGCAGCCCCAGGGACCCGGCCGGCTTCCCGCCCTCGCGGAAGAACCCCTCGACACCCGCCGGCCCAAAGAGCAAGAGCAGGCGGGCCTCCGCCGAATCGACGTGGAACGCGTGCGCGACGTCGCGAGGGCCATAGACGACCGAGCCGGCGACCGCTTCGATCACGTCCTCACCGTGCTGGACACGAACCTCGCCCGAGAGGACCACGAAGAACTCGTCCTCACTCCGGTGGATATGGAGGGGTGAGGCGAATCCCTTCGGCGCCAGCAGCTCCAACACCGCGAAGCGCCCCTCCGTTTGGTCCCCGGTCGCCCGGAGAACGGCCAGTCCGCCGTTGAACCACAACGCCTCGCCTTCGCCGGGCCACAGCCCAGTGCTACCGGTTGTGAGCGACATCGATTATCCCCCTCCCGCGGCCTCGCCGATCAGCATAACGGCGTGTGCGGCTCGTCGCCGGCGCTGCAAGCTGGCTCGGGAGCGCGCGGGCCGCCCGAGGGAACGCCGGTGAGCAAGCCCGACGACTCACATGGAGATCCGTGGGAACAGCTACATACAGGAGAGTCGGCTGTCACCGTTGCGACCGGAAACTGTGTCAAGTGGATAATCCCGTCAGCGTTCGATGAGACGGTCAAGATGTCGACCACGGTCGATGAAAGGAGTTTGCGATGGGACCTCAGGACTGCTGTCCACCCGATTGCTGCCCGAACGGCTGTTGTTGACCTCGAGGCGCCCGCGGAACGTGGGGCGATCGATGGAACCGCTCTACGTCGGGTGGTCGACCGCCTTTCGATGCAGTTCGCGGGCGTCTTCTCCCATGAAGCCATCGCTCGGTTGGTCGATGAGTCCCTTGGAGAGTGGGGAGACGCCCGGATCACGGTTCACCTCCCCACGCTGGTCGAGCGCTTCACCAAGGAGCGCCTTCGGGCCGTGGCGCACATGGAAGGGAGACTCGTGAAGGACGTCCCGGAGGTGCTGTTCGTCTGTGAGCACAACGCCGGCCGGAGCCAGATGGCTGCAGCGCTTCTGGACCACTTCGCCGAGGGTCGCGTGCATGTCCGGTCCGCCGGGAGCACCCCGGCCTCGGAGATCAACCCCGCCGTAGCTCGAGCGATGGATGAGATCGGGATCGACATCTCCAAGGAGTTCCCGAAACCGCTCACCGACGAGGTGGTCCGGGACGCCGATGCGGTGATCACGATGGGCTGTGGTGACGCCTGCCCGATCTACCCGGGAACGCGCTACCTGGACTGGGATCTTCCCGATCCAGCGGGCAAGTCGATCGAACAGATCCGGCCGATCCGGGATGAGATCGACCGCCGCGTTCGAACTCTCCTCGCAGAACTCGTGCCGGCGGCTTCGTAGGCGCCCTGCCGGCCAGGCCGATCCCCCCGATTCTCAAGGCCAATCATGCCCTTCACGTGGAGAAGTGGCTTGAGACGGCCAATGGAGCCAGCAGTTGTTCGGGGTGGAGGTGAAGGGAGTCGAACCCTCGACCTCTGCCGTGCGAAGGCAGCGCTCTACCACTGAGCTACACCCCCAGGCGGGCTAGCGTAACAGAGCCCCCGAAGGCCCCTCTGAGCACGAGACCTTCGCTTTTGACCGCCGAACCGGCATGGGCGAGGATGGGCCCATGGACGGCCGGCAGCTCACCCGCTCGCAGACCGACAAGCGTATCGCGGGGGTGTGCGGCGGCCTCGGCGACTACTTCGGGATCGATCCCACCCTGGTCCGGATCGGCGCCGTCGTCCTGGCCTTCATGGGCCCCGGTCTCCTGGCCTACATCGTGCTGTGGATCGTGCTACCGAAGGGAACGGCCGGCGTGGCGAACGCGCCCCCGCCCGGCACCGGACTGCCGTGGCAGACGTCCTCTGCGGTCCGGATCGCCGAGGACCGGTTCGCCCGGGGCGAGATCACCGCGGAAGACCTGCAGCGGATACGAAACGACCTCCAAGGGGGCTGACGGTTGTTCCCGTTCTGGTGGGGCTGGGGGTGGATCGCCGGCCTGGCCAGCCTCGTGTTCTGGGTCGGGGTGATCGTCGTCGCCGTCCTGCTCTTGCGGCGCGAGGTGCCGAACATCGGCGCGCACCGGTGGCACACCCCGCCGGCGCTCAGTTTGCTCGAAGAGCGGTACGCGCGAGGGGAGATCTCCCGCGAGGAGTTCCTCGACCGGCGGGCCGTCCTGCTGGGCCAACACCCGGGATCGCCACCGGCAGCTGCACCTCCCTCTCCGCCGGCGGACCCTCCGGCGCCGGCCGGCTCCCTATCGCCCCCCGAAGCGCCCACCCAGCCGCTCGAGCCAGAGCGCTGACCCGACCGACCCGGCGTGACGAAGGACGAGATCCTCCGGGCGATCGCCGCCGAGCGCCGGAACCTGCTCGCCCTGCTTCGGACCCTCGAGCCGGAGCAGTGGGAGACCATCGCCCTCCCGGGTTGGCGGGTGCGGGAGGTCGCGGCGCACGTCATCACCCTCGACATCGCCGGGGTGACCGGCCCACTCCTGCCGGTGGCGCTTCGTCACGACGCCGAACGGCTCGAACGCTGGAACGACCGGCAGGTGCCGAGGTGGGCGAACCGTCCGATCACCGACCTCCTGCTCGGCCTTGACCGGTGGGGGGGCCGCTTCCGCCGCATGGCGAAGACCATCCCCGGCCCGCTCTACCGCATGACGCTGCCCACCCTCTGGGGCCGCGCGCCGGGCGGGCTCCTGATCTGGTCGCGGGCATACGACGAGTGGGTCCACCGCCACGATGTCCGCCGGGCGCTGGGCATGCCGGACGAGACGGTCGACGTGGCGCCCGCGGCGGAATTCGTCCTGGAGGCGATGAAGTCGGACACGCTGCCTCGGCTCCAGGGGCGGACGGGCTCGATCGCCGTCTCGCTGGAGGGGACGCCTCTTCCGGAGTGGGTCTTCGACGTCGGGGCCCAGACCGCCGGGCCGGCGCCGGGCCCGAGTGGCCCCGCAGATGCCACGATCAGCGCGCCGGGGAACGCGTTCGTCATGATGGCGGCCCGGCGGGATCCCTGGGAAGAGCTGCGCTCCAAGAGCGTCCTGAGGGTCGAGGGCGACGAGGCCCTGGGGACGGAGTTCCTCAGCCGGCTCTGGGTGGTCTGAGGGCGGTCAAGCGCCGTCCCCGAGCACCCGGTCCGCGTGCCGCTCCATCGCCTGGAGCAGGTTCCGCTGAACCAGCGAGATCGAAAGGTCCCCCCGGGTCCGCTCGAGGATGCCTCGAGCCTGGTCCGTCGAATGCCTGAGGTTCCGGGTGATGGCGTCGGGGAAGTCCACCGAGACCAGCAGATGGTAGATGTCGTCCATGGCCCCCAGGATGCTTTCGCTTCGCTCGAACTCCCCCCTCCGGAGCAGGTCGAGTATGGCTCGCCGGCCCTCCCCGATCGCCTCCGCCATCCCGTTCAGGTACGGCGCCAGCTCCACGTCGAGATCCTCGTTCGTGGGGAGGTTCGCGCCGCCCAGCACCGCCTCCGTGATGCACGCCTCGGCGTACTCCTTCTGCGCGTCCTGCAGGAAGCCGGCGAAGTAGACGTCCGGATGGTCCGCTCGCACCGCTTCGCGGCCCGCTTCGACCTGCTCCTTCGAGCTGGCCATCAGCGCGTGGGCTTGATCGAGCTCCCCGCGATGGATGGCCCGGATGGCGTTGGCCGAGAAGCGGATCGAACGCCGCGAGGCCACCAGGGCCCGGTCCCGGGCGGCCGCCTTCTCCTCGAAGGCGCGCTGGCTGGCGTCTTCGATCGGGGTCAGGTCCAAAACCGGACCGGCCTAGCGGCCGGCGGTGACGGCTTCGCCGATGAGGACGTCGCCGGACCGATGGACGATCACGTGCACGTCGTCGTCGACGATCAGGTCCACGGCGTCCAGGCGCGGCCCATGGTCGAGGAAGCCGTTCTGCCCGCCGGCGGGGACGTGGCCGTTCCCGTTCCCGTTCCCGGCGACGGCGGTTCGCGTGGGGAGACGGCGAAAGCCCGACCGCTCTGCGCCGAACCGGCGGCGGAGCTGCTGGAGGTGCTGCTCGTCGGCCTTCAGCTTCACCAGGAGCAGCGTGTAGGCGAGCAGCAGGGTGCCGAGGACGGTCGTCAGGTAGAGCATGGCTCGTAGCGGCGGGAACAGCCCGATCAGGAGCGACAGACCTGAGGCTTCGAGCAGGACCATGAAGATGGAGCGACGACGACGACGGACACGGACGTGCTCACGGTCGCGGGGACCCATGAACCGCTCGCCCTTGCGTGGCATGAGCACGTATCGCCCTGGAGACGTCCTGTTCGTGTCCGCCAGCAGGCTCATCTTCCGTTCGAACTCCTCAACACTGGACGAGGGCGACCGTCGACCCCATCTTATGGGAAGAAGGGATGCCAACCAGATAATGCCCAATCCCGCAACCAAAAGCCAAGTCAGCACCCAGCCGCTCCCGTGGTCTCGTTCCGGCTCCGACCACAACATCTAGGCTGGGATGGGAGCTTAGCACCCCATATGTAGCGTTCAAGGAGGCGCCAGAAAAAAATTGCGGAGGTTCGGTGCGACTTCGGCCAGTAACCATCGGCCTCAACTACAGGGTTTCAGTTGGGCGTTGATAGTCGCCGCTCTTGCCACCGGACTTGTGGACGAGATGGAGGCCCCCGATCTCCGCCGACCGGTCGAAGGCCTTCGCGGTGTCATAGAGCGAAAGGGCCGCCACCGCCGCGGCGGTCAGGGCCTCCATCTCCACTCCGGTCCGGTCGGTGGCCTTCACGGTTGCCTCGACCCGGATGACGCCGGCAGCCGAGTCCGGCTCCAGGACCACGCTGGCCCCGGTCAGCGCGATCGGGTGGCAGAAGGGCAGCAGGTCCGGAGTCCGCTTCGCCGCCATCAGGCCGGCGACCTTGGCGGCCTCGAGCGGGTCGCCCTTGGGGGTGCCGGCGACCAGGGCGGCCACCGCCTCGGAGGTCATCGAGATCGTGCACTCGGCCGTGGCGATCCGGACCGTGACGTCCTTCCCGCCGACCTCCACCAGGCGGGCCGGCCGAACGCCCTGGCTCACGATCCGTCCTCGAGGGCTCGAAACAGCATCACCCGGACCTGCGAGCCGGCCGGGGCGGTCTCCATCCCGACGGGGACCATCGCCAGCCCGTTCGCCCTGACCACGGTGCTGAGAAGGTTCGACGCCGACGGGCCCGTAGACGCCGCGCGCCACTCCCCCCGCTCACGCCAGACACGCACCCGCTGGAACATCAGGCGGCTTCGCGGCCCGCTGATGTCGTCCTCGACCACGGCCATGATCTCGGGCCGGAAGATGTCCCGCCGGCCCATCATCCGCAGCAGGGCCGGCCGGATGAACACCTCGAAGCTCACGAACACCGAGACCGGGTTGCCCGGCAGCCCGAAGTACGGGGTGTCTTCGATCAGGCCGAACCCCTGGGGCATGCCCGGCTGCATGGCCACCTTGTAGAAATCGATCTCGCCGCGACGGAAGAATGCCTTCTTGACCACGTCCCGTTCGCCCACCGAGACCCCGCCCGAGCTGATGAACGCGTCGGCACGTGTGGTGAGGCCGAGCACGGCATCCTTCAGCTCCTCGACCTCGTCCCGGACGATCCCCCCGATGAAGGGCGTGACGCCGGTGTCCCGAAGGGCCCCGAAGATCGTGTAGGAGTTCGCGTCCCGGACCATCCCGTACGGGGCCGGGCGGCCGGGTTCGACCAGCTCGTCGCCGGTGGAGAGGACGACCACCCGGGGCCGGGGGTGGACGAGGACGCTGGCGTGCCCAGAGCTGGCCAGGAGGCCGAGCTCGGGGGCCGAGAGCCGACGCCCGGCGGGGACCAGGATCCGGCCGGCCCGTACGTCCTGGCCGGACGGACGGATGTTCGCGCCGTCGGGCAGCATCTGCAGGACGTGCACCCGCTCGCCCTCGACGATGCACTGCTCGATGGGCACCACGCAGTCGGCGCCGGCGGGGATCGGCGCCCCTGTGGCGATCCGAACGGCCTCTCCACCACCCACCGTCACATCGGGCGTCCGCCCGATCGGGGCTCGGCCGACCACCCGCAGCAAGACCGGCTCGTCGGAGACCGCCCGGGCGATGTCGGAGGCCCGGACAGCGAACCCGTCCATCGCCGAGGAGGAGAAGGAGGGGATGTCCAGCTCGGCGACCACGTCCGAAGCCAGGACGCAGCCGTGGGCTTCCTGGAGGTGCAGCTCGATCGGGGTGAGGGGACGGATGCGGTCCAGGATCATCGCCCGGACCTCTTCGACCGGGCGCATCTCGGAGGGGTCCCCGTGGTCGTGGTGCCCACCCCCCTGTTGTCCGGTCTCGACCCCACCGGTGCCCGTGCTGCCGGCTTCGACTGGCTCCCCGGGACCCGCCTCCCCACCCGGCCGGTCGTGGAGAGTCCGATCGCCAGCCCCGCGCGGCGGCTCGTCGAACCCGTATCGTCCGCCCTGCGACGCCTCGTCGTCCTCCGGCTCCAGGGCCGTGGGCGACGCCTCACGGTCCTCCGCGAACGGGTCCTTGCCGAAGATGGGCACGGCTAGACGAGCCTCTTCCGCTGGACCAGATCGGCCAGGATGGTCCGGAACTCCGGGCCCAGGTCGTCTCGGTCGATGGCGAGCTCCACGGTGGCCCGGAGGTAGTCGAGCTTCTTCCCGATGTCGTACCGGGTGCCCTCGAACACATAGGCATAGACCGTCTGCTGCTGGGCGAGCAGGTTGATGGCGTCGGTGAGCTGGATCTCTCCCGCCTGGTCGGGGGCCGTCTGGCGGAGGGCGCCGAATATCTCCGGCGTGAGCACGTACCGGCCGATGGCGGCAAGGTTGGACGGCGCGTCCTCGGCCGGCGGCTTCTCGACCACCGTCACCACGCGGGCCAGGTTCTCTTCGACCCATTCGGGCTGGATGGCGCCGTAGAGGTGGATCTCGGAGCGCGGGACCTCCCGCCCGGCAAGGACGCTCCGGCCGTAGCGGTCGTAGACGCCGATCATCTGCTGGAGGGCGTTCCCGGAGGTGATGACGTCGTCGCCCAGCAGAACGGCGAAGGGCTCCCCGTTCACGTGCTCCTCGGCCATGGCCACCGCCGCGCCCAGCCCGATCGGGTCACGCTGGCGGATGTAGTGGATCGACGCCATCTCGGAGATCTCGCGGACCACCTTCAACTCGTCGTACTTGCCGTCCTGTTCGAGCCGGGACTCGAGCTCGAAGGACCGGTCGAAGTGGTCCTCGATGGCCCGCTTCCCGCGGCCGGTGATGATGAGGATGTCGCGCAGGCCACACTGGACGGCTTCCTCGACGACGTACTGGATCGCGGGCTTGTCGACGATGGGCAACATCTCCTTCGGCAGTGACTTCGTCGCCGGGAGGAACCGGGTACCGAGCCCTGCCGCGGGGATGACCGCCTTCCTGAGCTTCATCGACCTCCTCGCACGCGGAGCCTAGGAGTCTATCGCGGGCCCGTTGGGCCGAACCTTCCCCGAACGGGCCTTGGAGGGACGCTCGATGCGCCGGGTGTCTGCCCGGCCGGGGCGGCGGCGGCCCCTGGTGGGAAGCCCTTCCGTCCCGTACAGTGAGGAACGTGCAGGCGACGAGCGAAGGGGGGCGCCGCCGCGGCCGCGGCTCTCGGCCGGCGCGCTGATGGTGCCCGTCGGCGTCGCCGTCACGCTGATCGGGCTGATCGGCGACCTCCTCGCCCACACTTTGAACCCGTCGAGCCACGCGCACGAGACGCTGATCGTGCTCGGACGCGGCAACAGCCCTTGGCACCTCCTGCTGCTGGCCGGCATCCTCCTGACCGCGGTGGGAGGCATCCGGTGGGTCGCATCGTTCCGCACCCAGCTGGCCGAGGTCATGGCCGCGTGGTTGGCCCTGCTGCTGGTGGCTGTGATCGCCCTGGGCGGTTGGTACGGGTGGACGGCCGGGCACGAACCGGTCGCCCTGACTTCGGCGAGCGGCCACGTCCACACCACGCTGGCCTCCGGGCCGGCAACGACTGGGGGCCACTCGGGGCACACCAGCGTTTCGTCGCAGGTCCCCGGGACGAGCGACGAGGGCCAGGCCGCGTTCGGCCACCAACACGGCACGCCGGGCCCAACGACGCCGGCCGAGGCCGAACAACGCGACCAGATGCTCGCCCAGGCGAAGGCGGCGACCGCGAAGTTCCAGGACATCTCCGTGGCGAAGGCCGCCGGCTACCGCCAGGTCACCCAGTTCATCCCCGGCCTCGGGCTGCACCTGGTGAACCTGAAGCTGTCCGACCAGGTCTTCGACCCCGCGCATCCCCAGGTCCTGCTGTACGAGCCGGACGGCACCGGCGGGTACACGCTGGTGGGCGTTTCGTACCTGTCCCGGCACACCACCGAGACGCCGCCGGCCGGGTTCCCGGGCGGGGGCGACGTATGGCACTACCACCAGAACCTCTGCTTCCTGGGCGACGGAAGCGTCACCATCGCGCCCAGCGCTTCGGCTTGCGCCTCGAAGCACGGGTACTTCCAGGCGCAGACGGACTGGATGCTCCACGTCTGGATCTGGAGGACGAATCCGAACGGGGTGTTCACGGAGTTCAACCCAGCCGTCTTCTAGGAGAGGGCATCCCCCGGGGGGCGGTTCACGGCGGGAGACGGTCCCGGCCGCGCACGTACCGGCCCCTATAATCGAGCCACATGCCGACGTACGAATACGCCTGTCAGTCCTGCGAGAATCACGTGGAGGTCTACCAGCGGTTCAGCGACGAACCACTGACCGTCTGCGGTGTGTGCGGCGGACCGCTCCGCAAGGTGTTCCATCCCGCGGGCATCCTGTTCAAGGGTCCGGGCTTCTACGCGACTGATTCCCGTCGGTCCTCGAAGTCCGGCGCCGGGCGGGACGGTTCTCGATCCGACACCTCGAAAGCCGAGGGCGTCAAGAGCGGGGACGCGAAGGGCGAAGGATCCGCCTCCGGAGGGACGAAGGGCGAAGACGGGACGTCCCGCGAGGCGAAGAAGGAGCCTTCGGGCTCCGGTTCATCGACGTCGACGGAGAAGTCGGCCTGAGCGCCGAGGCTCCGTCCACCGGACAGGCTTCAGGCTCGCAGGGAGGCGAGCCCGTCCGGATCGGCGTCTTCGGCGGGTCGGGGTTCTATTCGTTCTTGGACGACGTGCGCGAGGTCGACGTGGACACGCCGTGGGGGAAGCCCTCGGCGCCGGTGACCGTCGGCCGGGTGGACGGCCGTTCCGTCGCGTTCATCCCTCGGCACGGCATGAAGCACCGGTTTCCCCCGCACAAGGTGCCGTACCGGGCGAACCTGTGGGCGATGAAGCAGCTGGGGGTGGAACGGGTCATCGGGCCGTGTGCGGCGGGCTCGCTCCAGACCAACGTGAAGCCGGGCGAGTTCGTCATCTGTGACCAGTTGGTGGACCGGACCACCGGCCGTGAGTCGACCTTCTACGACGGGCCCGAGACAACGCACATCGCGTTCGCGGACCCCTACTGCCCAACGATGCGCCGCGTGGCGCTCGCGGAGGCGAACGACCTCGGGATCGCGACCCACGACGGCGGGACCGTGGTGGTGATCCAGGGGCCTCGCTTCTCCAGCCGGGCCGAATCGGCCTTCTTCTCCCGCCAGGGCTGGGAGGTCATCAACATGACCCAGTCGCCGGAGGCCGTGCTCGCCCGCGAGCTGGAGATGTGCTACGCGAACGTATCCCTGATCACCGACTACGACGTTGGCGTGGTGGGCGAGGTCGAAGCCGTGAGCCACGAGGAGGTCATCCGGGTGTTCACGGAGAACAACGCCCGGCTGCGCGACCTCCTGTTCCGGATGATCTCGGCGATGCCGGTCGAACGGGACTGCCCGTGTGCCGCGGCCCTCGCCGGTGCCCGGTTCGAAGTCTGACCCACCCCGTCAGCTCTGGCCTCCACCTTCCAGTGGGAGATCCGTCCGCCAATTCCGGCCGTTCGTGACGTTGCTCACAGCCGCCGGGGCCACGAGCCGCTAGCCTCGTCACCGGAAAGCCCCGCCGTCCTCGCCGGACGGCGTCCGAGCCTTCCCACGCCGGTCTCCTCCCCCAAGAAGGAGCCGAACGTGCGCTTCCTGCGGTCCGCCTCGCCGCGCGCGTATCTCAGCGCGTCGGCGGTGCTCGCCCTCCTTACGGGGCTCGTTCTGCATTCGTACGTCAGCGGGGCGGCCGGCGCGTTGCCGTCCGCGAGCGCCATGGCGTCGGTCGTGGTCGTGGTGGTCCCCGCGAGCCGCGGCGTGCGACTGGTGGCGAAGGACCTCCGGGTGATTCGCATGCCCGTCCCGTATGCACCGCCGGGCGCGCTCTCCTCGATCTCACAGGCTGCCGGCCGGGTCACCCTCACGGACCTCCTAACGGGGGAACCGGTGACGAAGACCCGGCTCGCTCGCGTACGGGCAGGCCCGGTGGCGTCACTGATCCCTGAGGGACTCCGGGCCTTCGCCGTACCTTCCACCCTTCCCGCGGGGACGGTGGCGCCAGGCGACCACGTCGACGTGCTGGCGACCTATGGGAGGAGGTCAACCCCACACCGAGACCGTCGTTTCCGGCGTCGAGGTCCTCATGGTCCTCGGGCCGGCAGGCTCGTCGGGCGCGGTCGGCCCGGCGTCCGGCGCGAACTCTTCGGGTAGCGCCTTCGGCGGAGGGTCCGGGCCGGCGGCCGACGCCGCGGCATCCGGCGTGGGGTTCGAGCCGACCACGCTCCTGCTCCTGGCCGGGCTCGATCAGGAGCAGCGTCTGGCTTACGCCCGCGCCTTCGCGGACCTTGAGGTGGTGGTCGCCCCGCCGGTGGACGAACCGTGATCGGCCCGGGCGGCTCGGACCACGACGAAACAGAAGATCGCCAGCATCACGGCCGCAGCGCCGAAATGCACTCCCGTCAGCATGTCCCGCCAGAGGGCAGGATCCGATCCGGGTTCGGCGGGGACGCCCGTCAGCGCGAGCAGGGCGGCCGTCCCAAGTGCGGCTCCGCACAGTAGCCCGTCCTCGAGCAGCGCGGCGAACGGCAGGAACCAGGCGGCGTACCACGGGGGCAGGTACGGGACGCTCAGCGCAAGAAGGAGGAGCGCCGTGGCCCACATCGGCGCCGAGGCTTCCGGACGGGCCCGAGCGAGCCACTGGAGGAGCAGCACCGCGAACATTCCGAGGAACACCGCGGCGGTGGCCTTCCCCAATGCTCCCGGCGTGTGCAGTCCACCGATCGACCTCCCCAGCGCTCTGGCACCGCGCACCATGAGCCCCGGTCCGCTGGCCCAGCCTTCCAGCGCCGAAAGGGACCGAAGTGACGCCAGCGACGCACCGCCGGAAGAGAAAGGAGCGAGGAGGATGGCCGTCAGAGCCGCCACGACGGTCGCGTGGAGCCCGACCGTGCGTGTCCGTGCCCCCCGGTCGCGGCCGCCGAGTGACCAGACCCAGATGACGAGCGGGGGGACCAGCACGACCTTGACCAGCACCGCGAGGGTCAAGATGGCCGTCACCAGGAAGGGGAGGGGCGAGAGGTTCGAACCGGGGCGCCCCGCCTTGAGCCACCACCCCGCCACCACTAACCCGAGCAGGAGCAGGGCGACCGCCAGCGTGTCGTTGTGTCCACCACCGACCGTGTGGATGACGAGCACCGGATTGAGGCCCACGATGGCCACCGCCGCAACCTCCCGGCCCGGACGGAACGCCTTGGTCGCCGCCCAGGCCAGCGCGGCGGCCGCGGCCAGCCCGAGCCCGGAGAGGATCTTGAACGCCAGGATCGTTCCTCGTACGGAACCCGCGAAGGCCCGGGCGATGGCTGCGGCCGGCAGGACGAACGCCGGCCCGTAGACCGACGGTGTGGTGAGGTATTGGCGGGACACTGCCGGCGTGAACGGGTCCCCGGGGAATGCGGCCGGGGCCACCGTGTAGGGGTTCGCACCGTGCAGCGCGAACGCCCGGCCGTAGGCCGCGTAGCTGTACACGTCGCGCGAGAGCAGGAGCGGCCCCGCGACGATGGCGGTGAGGGCCACACCGGCTGCCACCGCGACCGGCTGGAGCCCGACTCGGCCCAGCCACGCCTCTCGGACGACGAGCAGGCTGGCGGCTACCAGGATGACGAGGAGCACGATCGAGACGATGGTCAGCCCCAGTCGGTCCAGCCGGTCCAGCCCGATCCAACCGGCGAGCCGCCTCGTCCAGACCGGCGCGCCGACACCCCGCGGGAAGACGGGTACGAGCGGAGAATCCGGCGCACCGCCGATCGCATCGATGGCTACGAACCCGGCCACTAGAACGAAAAGCGCCAGACGAGCTTTCGCCGTGGTCGGTGGCCGCGCCATCTCGGAAGGGACTCTAGCCCCTCCCGGTAGCCGCGAATCAGGTCACAGACGACGCCTCGCGTGCCACGTCCCGGTTGGTCCCCTGTGGACGGGGTCATTCGCCTCTACGCTCAGCTCTGCCCGTCCCCGACCCTCAGATGCATGTTCGTCCGCTACTTCGTGGAGATCGCCCGGCCCGTCGCCGACGTGCAGGAGGTCCTGCTGACCAGCCCGGAGCTCTGGGCGGGCGGTCCTGCCGGCGAGGCACACCAACGCGGCCGCCGACTCCTTTCCGAAGTGGGCTTCGAACCGGCCGGCCACCGCGTGTCGAAGCGGGTCGAGATCTGTTTCAGCGACCCCATCCACCTCCCGTCGAAGACCATCCTGCCCATGACCTGGTCGCCCACCGGCGCGGAGCCGCTGTTCCCCGCCCTGGACGCCGACATCGAGATCGCGGGCCTGGGCCCGAACCGAACCCAGCTCTCGATCAGCGCCAGGTACACCCCACCGCTGGGCGCCGTGGGGCGAGCCATCGACCGAAGCCTCCTCCACCGGGTGGCCGAAGCCACCGTGAAGGACTTCCTGGACCGGGTCGCGGCCACCTTGGAGCGTGTCCCAGCCCCTGCTCGTTGAGCCCAGCCCCCCGACGTGGGAGCATGGGGTCGTGACCACGCCCCTGCGTGTCCTGCTCGTCGATGACCACGAGGTGGTCCGGAGCGGGGTGGCTGCGCTGCTGAAGGCCACCGATGACATCGTGGTGGCTGGGGAGGCCGGCACGGTGCAGGGTGCCGTGGAGGAGGCGGACCGCGTCCGTCCCGATGTGGTGGTCATGGACGTCCGCCTGGCGGACGGGTCCGGGATCGAGGCAACCCGGGAGATCCGGGCTCGCCGCCCCCAGACCCAGGTGCTCATGCTGACCTCCTTCGCCGACGACGAGGCCCTGTTCGCCTCGATCATGGCCGGGGCCTCCGGCTACGTGCTCAAGCAGGTCCGCAGCGGCGAGCTCCTGCGGGCCATCCGGGCCGTGGGGGCAGGCCAGAGCCTTCTGGACCCGGCGGTGACCAAGGCGGTACTCGACCGCCTGCGCAAGGGAAAGCACCTCATGCGGGACGAGAAGCTGGCCCGGTTGTCCCCCCAGGAGGAGCGCATCCTCACCCTGATCGCCGAGGGCAAGACGAACAGGGAGGTCGGGGAGGAGCTCCACCTGGCCGAGAAGACGGTCAAGAACTACGTCTCCTCGATCCTGTCGAAGCTGGAGGTGGCCCGCCGGGCCGAGGCCGCCGCCTACCTGGCCCGCCACACCACCACCCCCGGGTCCTGAGCGAGCCGACCCGACCGGCCCTCCGGGGTCCCGAAAGGTCCCGTCCGGAGCGGGCCGCAGGGCCGATGTCCCCACCCCGTTCGAGGACCGAAGCTTGGGACGAGAGGAAAGGAGG
>DHWS01000115.1:0-3440 GCA_002413305.1 Actinobacteria bacterium UBA5176
CCAAACAAGTCAGGAGCCTGGTCCGCTAAGACCTCTTTACCGGTTCGTCCGCCCTCCCGGCCGGCTGGTGCCACCCGGTCCCGCAGAGAAGGGAGGACGGAATGGCAGGAACGATGATGGCAGATGGGATCGTCGTCGGGGTCGACACACACGCCGACGTGCACGTCGGGGTTGCGCTCTCGAGCCTCGGCGCACGGCTCGGCTCGATCCAGGTTCGAACCGATGCCGAAGGGCTGGTCGAGCTGGCGGCGTGGGCCGAAGGTCTCGGGTCGATCAGCTGCTTCGGCGTGGAAGGCACCGGTAGCTACGGGGCTACGCTCGCCCGCTTGCTTCACGCCCGTGGTCACAGGGTCGTCGAGGTCATGCGTGCGGATCGAGCGACACGCAGATCGAAGGGTAAGTCAGACCCGATCGACGCCGAGGCCGCCGCCAGAAGCGTCCTTTCCGGTGCCGCCTGCGGGGTTCCGAAGTCCGCAGACGGCGCCGTTGAGATGATCCGCTCGCTGCGTGTGGCCAGACGCTCTGCTATGAAGGCGAAGACCCAGGCCGCGAACCAGCTGCACGCGCTCGTGACCACCTGCCCGGTCGATCTTCGCGAGAAGCTCGGCCGGCTCCCGGTGCCGTCTCTCGTCGAGGTAGCGGCTCGCTTCCGGGTGAGCTGCCTCGATTCTCCCGAGGCCGCTGCGAGGCTCGCCCTCCGCCACCTGGCTCGCCGCCATGTCGCCCTCGAGGCCGAGATCTCGTCCCTGGATGACGGGTTGCAGATACTCGTTGCTCAGGCGGCTCCGTCGCTCGTTTCGCTGTCGGGGGTGGGGACCGACGTCGCCGGTGCGCTTCTGGTCGCAGCAGGCGACAACCCGGGGCGGCTGCGAAGCGAAGCCTCCTTCGCGGCGCTCTGCGGAGCGGCGCCGATCCCCGCATCCTCGGGCAAGACGTCGAGGCACCGACTCTCGCGAGGCGGGGACAGGAGCGCGAACAACGCCCTGTGGCGGATCGTCCTCGTGCGGATGCGCTACGACGAGCAAACCCGGACCTACGTGACACGGCGAACGAATGAGGGCCTATCGAAGCGGGAGATCATCCGTTGCTTGAAGCGCTACGTCGCCAGGGAGGTCTACCGGCACCTTGAGGGGGTTGACGGCCTATAGGAGCATCGGCGTTTACAGTCGAAAGCGTCGTTCAGCACCTCGTCGGTCAGGGAGAGGTCGAGCTGCGTCTGGAGGTCGACGCCAAGATGCCCGAGGGCGCTCCCGACAACATCATGCGGACCGTGAACGAGAACGCGAAGGTGCTGAAGTTCCACTCCTTCGGTTTCGAGGAGGAGTAGCCACGCCAGCGAGCCCTGTTCTCCATCCGTTCATGCCGATCTCCTCCATCCGTATGGCTTGAACCCTTACAGCCTGCCGGCAAAGAGGACGCTAACTCCATCCCATTTCTTGGTAACCCTGGAGATGCGAACGATCAACCGAGCCGGTGCCGGTCATGACTTCCCGGGTCGCCCGCACTGGCGTACTCGTTCTCAGGCCGCAGCGAGCTCGACCTCAGGAGATGGCTCCATCAGGCCCTTCGAGTACGGCGGCATCGGGACACCTCGCACCTCCATGCCCGCGTGCGTCAGGAAGTGGCCGCCGACTGGTGCGACCGCGCCCCGGGTGATCAGGTAGGCGAGACTCAGGACGCCGCACGCGATGATGGGCAGCACGATCATGCGGGTCCGGCGGAACTCGCGGTACCCGAGGTGGTGGATCCAGATCACGAGCGCGCTGGCCCCGACGGCGAGGACGCCGGAACCGAGCGCCCCCGCGGTCGTCTCCGTCCAGCCCAGCAGGTGGAAGCCCTGCCAAGCGACGAGCACCGGCAGCGCTGAGAGGAGCACCCCTTCGGCCGCCCCGTAGAACACACCTTCCCACAGGAGGGCGCCGGCCAGGCGGCTCCGGCTGCGGCCAACCGGGACGGGAAGGCCCCGTCGTCCGGCGGCGGCCCTGATCGCTCTGGCGGTGATCGCGCCGCTCACCAGCGCCCCGAGCACCCCCCACGGCCAGTAGCGGGACACGAACGCCATGCCATCGGTGCCGCTCCAGGCCAGATAGCCGAACGTCAGGCCCCCCGTCATGAGCATGAGGGCCGACAGGTATGCCGCCCTGGGCACTCGCAGCACGTCGGTGAGGAACCAGGGGACGAGGAAGGCGATCGCGGCGATGACCCCGATCGCCGAGAACACCATCCACCAGGAGACCGAGGACTCGGGAAGCGGCATGGCAGTTCCCCCCTTCGACGGACATGGTCGACGCGGGTCGTTCTTCGACCCACACTACGGATCGGGGCCAGGCTCCGGCGAGGCCAGAGGACCGTCGTCCCTCGGGACCACTGGAAGCCGCCGCCTGGGAGGTATCGTGGTTCGCCCCCAAGCTCGGAGGTCCCGCGGATGGCGAACGAGACCGCATCGACGCCGGCCGACCTTGCCCTGGTCGGCGGACGGGTCGTCACGTTCGACCCGCGCACGCGTGGCGCGGAAGGGGTAGCGGTTCGGGGCGGCCGGATCGCGGCCGTGGGCACCTATCGGCAGGTCCGCGACCTGATCGGGCCGGCCACCCAGGTGGTGGACGTCCACGGCGGCACCGTCCTCCCCGGGTTCCAGGACGCTCACGTGCATCCCGACCACGGCGGCCTGGCCAGGATGCGGTGCGACCTGCACGAGGTCCGAGGCATCGACAACTACGAACGCGCCGTGGCCCGGTACGCGACGTCGCACCGTGACGTGCCCTGGATCCTGGGGGCCGGCTGGTCGCTGGACGACTTCCCCGGCGGAAACCCATCGCGACGAACCCTGGACGCCGTGGTCCCCGACCGGCCCGTCTTCCTCCCGAACCGCGACGGCCACGACGCGTGGGTGAACACCCGCGCCCTGCAGCTCGCGGGCCTGGACGCGGGTTCGCCGGACCCTCCCGACGGCCGCATCGAGCGCGAACCGGACGGCTTCCCGGCGGGCGCGCTGCACGAGGGAGCGATGGCCCTCGTGGAGCGGCACGTCCCCCCGCCAACACCGAGTGAGGTCGAAGAGGCCCTGCTGGAGGCCCAGCGGTACCTGCATTCGCTCGGCGTGGTCGGCTGGCAGGACGCGTGGGCGACGGAGGACTCGCTCCACGCCTACCGCACCCTCGCTGAGGACGGCCGGCTCACCGCGCGGGTGGTGGCGGCGGTGTGGTGGGACCGCCACGGGGGTGTAGAGCAGGTAGACGCGCTGCTCCGGCTCCGTCGCGAGTTCACGGCCGGCCGGTTGCGGACCACCGCAGTGAAGATCATGCAGGACGGGATAACGGAGAACTTCACGGCAGCGATGATCGACGACTACCTCGACGCGGAGGGCGAACCGAGCGGGCGGCGAGGCTTGTCGTTCGTCGAACCCTCCACCCTGGCCGGCTACGTCACCCGGCTGGACC
>DHWS01000115.1:3686-10717 GCA_002413305.1 Actinobacteria bacterium UBA5176
GGCGAACGGGCGCCGCGACGCCCGTCACCACATCGCGCACCTCCAGGTCATCCACCCCGACGACGTGGCCCGGTTCGCCGCGCTTGGCGTCGTCCCGAACCTCCAGCCGTACTGGGCGTGCCTGGACGGCCAGATGCGGAACCTGGTGGTGCCGTTCCTGGGGCCCGAACGGACGGCCTGGCAGTACCCGTTCGCCGCGCTGCATTCGTCCGGCGCCACCCTGGCCATGGGCAGCGACTGGCCGGTGAGTACGCCCGACCCGCTCAAGGAGATCCAGGTTGCGATGACCCGCCTGCCGTACGACGAACCGTCCCAGCCCCCCTTCCTCCCGGGCCAGCGCCTGGACTTGGACACGTGCCTACGAGCCTTCACGCTGGGTTCGGCCTTCGTCAACCACGACGACGACGAAACCGGCAGCATCGAGCCCGGGAAGCTGGCGAGCCTGGCGGTGGTCGGCGCGGACCTCTTCGCGCTGCCGGCCGGTGAGGTCGGGGAGGCCCCGGTCGTCCTCACGCTGGCCGAAGGGCAACCTGTGCACGTCGGCGAGGGCATCTCCTGGTGAACGGCGCTGTCTGAGGGTGACCTGCCCCTGACAGGGGATGCTTTGCGATGATGGCGTCCGAGGTGCCGTTGCTCGCACAGGTACGAGCTCGATTCGCCCGGTCGCCCGGCCGGAGTGACGCCCAGGGGGGAAGGCTCAGCCACCTTCCCGCGACCGCCGCTGCCCTGGCCGGTCCCGCGCTCATCGTGGTCTCGGTGCTGGTCGTGCTGCACCTGTTCGCCTTCGGCGGACTCCTGTCCCGCCAGTATCCGGACGTCTTGCCCTTCTGGCTGCCCACCTACTGTTTCCTGGGGAAGGCGGTCGCCGCGGGCCACCTCCCGCTGTGGAACCCGCACGTGATGGCCGGGATCCCGTTCGCGGCCGACCCGCAGTCGGGCTGGGGCTCCATCCTGGCCATGGGGCTGTTCGCCGGGCTCCCCTGCGCCACGGCGATGCGCTGGTACATCGTGATCCAACCCTTGCTGGCCGGACTGGGCCTGTACGCCTTCCTGCGGAGCGAGGAGCTGTCCCGTCCTTCGGCGACCGTGGGCGGGCTGGCTCTGGCCATGCCGCTGGCCGGTTCACTGCTTCTTCTGAACCTCCCTTTCGCCGCCACCCTCGCGTGGACAGCGGTCCTGCTGGCGCTCACGTCGCGGTTCGTCCGCGCCCGGACCTGGCCGAGCCGGCTCGGGTGGCTGGCCGTGGCCGCTGTGTCATGGGGTCAGATCGCCGCGTCGAACCTCTCCGACGGACTGGTGATCGGGACGACCGCGCTCGCCGCCTACCTCCTGGCCCGGCTGATCGGCGACGTGCGCCGGGGCGCGCGGACGAGACGGCAGGCATGGGCGCTGGTCGGGCTGATCGCCCTGGCCTTCCCTTCGGTCACTCTCGCCTATACGGTCCCCCGCCTCCTGTACCTCCCGCACACGAGCATCGGGCTCGGCTACCACGGCCTGTACGACCTGTCGAAGCAGCTCACCGGCCACAAGACCTATGGGCTGGTCTACGGGAGCGGGACCGGCGACATCTGGCCGCTCCGGTTGGCCCTGGCACCGGGTGTCTACCTCGGCGCGGCCGCGCTCGTGCTCGCCTTCGGCGGGTGGCGAGCGACCGGCCGGCGGGCCCTCTTCGTCGCCTTCGCTGCCTACGGGGGATTCAGCTACTTCTTCATGATCGAACACACCGTGGGCCTGCTCCCCCACTGGTTCCTGGCCTCCTCGGTCGGCGGCTTCTACCTCCACGACCCCAGCCGGTTCCGGTTCGGCTTGCTGCTCGCCCTGGCGGTGTGCGCGGCCCTCGGGTTCGAAGGATGGCGAAACGCGACGCGGTGGTGGGAGCGCCTGCTGATCCTGGCGCCGGGCGTGGTGGTCTGGTTCGTGCTGCCGCGGGTCTTCAAGGCGGGTCCGGCCGTAGAGCTCATCGACTACGGAGCCGGGCTGGCGTCGGCGGCCCTCGTGGTGACGTGGTGGAAGCCGAAGCTGGCGTTCGTCCTGCCGCTGCTGATGGCGATCGAGCTGACCGCGAACGGGCTGATCGGGCAAGCCGCGAACTACCGGTATCCCGCCGGGAGCCAGCCGGGCGACTTCCTCCACGGGCCCATCAACACGCTGCGATATCCCACCGTCCCCGGCAGCCGGTACGCCCTCACACGACCGACCGCCGCGTTGCTCGAGCGGCTAGGGGGCGGGCGCTACATCAGCGTCGACCCGGGGATCTGGGACCCTCGCGGCTACCACGTCCGGCAGCGTTCGACGTACTGGGATCTCCTGGGCATGCAGCAGTCGATGCTCAACGACCGGGGGCTGCAGGAGGGCCAGGGCTACAACCCGGCCCAGGAGCTCCGGTTCTGGGAGTTCATGCGCTCGGTGGAGCACAAGCCCATCCGGTACAACGCCGCGGCGTTCCGCCACCCGCCTCCCGTCGCGCTCAACCTGCTCCAGATCCAGTGGGCGATCGGGCCGGCCGCGCAGGGCCCGCCAGTGCCGGGCGCCACTGTCGCGGGCGGGACGAGGGCGTGGAAGGTGTTCCGGCTCCCGGGGACGCCCCGGCGCGTCTCGCTGTTCACCTCCTGGCAGCTCGAGCCCAGCTCCATGGAAGCGCTCCGTGACGTCACGGCCAACGGGTTCGACCCGAACCGGACGCTGCTGGTCGAAGGCCGGCCCGGCATCCGCCCCGTCGCCTCTCCGCCGGCGGTGGCGGGTGCGGTCTCCTACCGCTCGCTCGGTCCGGAGCGGTGCGTGGTCACCGTGCGGACGGCGGTGCCGGCGATCGTGCTGGTTCGAAACTCGTTCGACGCCCACTGGCACGCCACGGTCGACGGGAGGCCGGCGCCGGTGCTCCCCGCCGACGAGATCGACCAGGCCGTCCCGGTGCCGGCCGGACGGCACACGGTGGTCCTGACCTACCGGGACGCCTCGATCGGCTTCGGCATGCTGGGCTCGGCCGTGGCGCTGGCCGCGCTGCTCGGGACGGCCGTCTGGCGACGGCGACGGGATCGAAGGGAGGCTCCCGCGCGGCTTCTCTGACCTAGCCCGCGTGCGTGCGGCACCACTCGTAGAGCGCGTCGTAGACGAACGAACCCTTCTCGAGCAGCAGGTGGTCGTCGGGTTCGGCGTCCAGCCCGCCCTCCCCGATCGCCAGCAGGCCCGGTCCGAGTGGATCGGTGCCCAGGTCCTCGCTCACGTCGGCCGCGTGCACGATCTTCGCCAGCCGGGCCAGCGCGGGATCGCCGCCCAGATCGAACTCCCCGACCAGCACCTCGAACGTACACAGCCCGTCGCGATGGGTGAACTCGGCGCCGGACGCGTCGAACGATCGCGCGCCCTCGCGTTCGGCCACCCCAAGTACGTCGTCACGAGGGACGTAGAGGATCTCGGCCTCGGGGTCGATGAACCGCCTGATCAACCACGGGCAGGCGATCCGGTCCGTCTTCGGTCGTTCCCTGGTCACCCAACGCATCGCCGGCCCTCCGCGGTCGCCTTCACGCGGACTCTACCCTCGCCGGGCCGGCGTTGTGCGCGGCCGCGGGCCGGTCCGAAGCGGCGACGAGCCCGAGCACCGCGGTCAGGCCCCCGCCTGGTGTCTCGTTCAGCGACAGCGTCCCCCGCTGGGCCTCCATAAGCGCCCGGGCCACCGACAGCCCGAGCCCCGCGCCACCCTGTTCACGGCTCCGCGCGGGGTCCGCCCGGAAGAACCGCTCGAACGCCATCCGCCGGTGCTCCTCGGTCATCCCCGGGCCGTGGTCCGCCACCCACACCTCGACCCGGTCGCCGTCGCCGGAGAGCGTCACGGTCACCAGACCCCCGCCGTGGCGGGCGGCGTTCTCCAGCACGGCGTCGAGCGCAGCCTCGAACGCCACCGGGTCACCCATCGCCACGCAGCCCTTCGACCGCACCACGTCGGCACGGAGCGAGAGTACGCGGTGGGCGCGGTCCACCGCCCGTTCGCACACCGGCCCAAGGTCCAGTGGCCGGGTCTCCAGCGACAGGCCCTTCGAATCCGACCGGGCCAGGGTGAGCAGGCGGTCCGTGAGCCCCGCCAGATAGGTCACCTCGCGGAGGACCTCGTCGCCGAGCTCCTGGTCGTGCTCGGCGAGCACTTCGACCCCGGAGCGGACGAACGCGAGGGGGGTGCGGAACTCGTGGGAGGCGTCGGAGGCGAAGCTGGCCTGGGCCTCATACGCCCGGCGAACCGGCTTCGCGGCGCGGCCGGCCAGCACCCAGCCCGCCAGCATGCCGAGCAGCACCGCCATCAGCCCGCCCAGCAGGAGCAGCAGCCGGACGCGGTCCAGGAGCCGGTCCTCGGGCGCCAGCGAGCGGGCCGCCACGACCTGCCCGATCACGCGGCCATCCTGGCGGAGGGGCACGGTGGCGATCCGGACCCGCTCCCCGAGCACGCTCAGGGTGGTGGTCGGCTCGCGCTGCGGGCGGAGCCACGAGGGCCGCCGGCCCGGGTCGCTCACCACCCGGCCGTCGTTCAGGAAGGCCGCTACCCGGATGGTGGTCGCGGACGGCACGTCGTCGTCGGGCCGGATGTTCACCGGGGAGCGGGAGCTCGAAACCCGCTCCGTGGCCTCCCTGGCGGCCTCCACCACGCTGGCGGTCGCGCTCCGGTTCAGGCTGCGGGCCAGCAGGAGGTAGCCGGTTCCTCCCATCAGGACCAGGATCAGCGCCAGGACGAGGCCGTGCGATACGCCCATCCGCAGGCGGAGCGACCGGAACAGCGGCCCCGAGCTTCGACCTCGTGCCCGGCCCCGCATGGCGAACGAGCCTCAGCGCCCGATCGCGTAGCCCACGCCGCGCACCGTCTCGACCACGTTCTCCCCGCCGGCCGCTTCGAGCTTGCGCCGAAGGTAGTGCACGTACAGGTCGACGACCTTCGTGGGCGCGTCGAACGTGAACCCCCACACGTACTCCTTCAGCTCCGCGCGGGACAGGACGCGTCCCTTCCCGCGGAGCAGACACTCCAGTAGGTCGAACTCCTTCGGCGTGAGCTCCAGCCGCCGACCGTCGACCGTCGCCACGTGGGCCGGTACGTCCATCTCGACCGGCCCGTACGACAGCCGGCTGCTCCGGCCGGACCGCCGGGTGAGGGCTTCGATGCGCGCCAGCAGCTCCGCGAACGCGAACGGCTTGACGAGGTAGTCGTCGGCGCCTGCCTGGAGCCCACGGACCCGGTCCTCCACGGAGTCCCGGGCGGTCAGCATGATGATGGGGATCTCGGAGCCGCGTTCCCGCAGCGTCCGGGTCAGCGCCACCCCGTCGAGCTCGGGAAGCATGACGTCCACCACGGCGAGGTCCCATGTCGAGGCCGTCGCCTGCTCCAACCCGTGCGTTCCGGTGAAGGCCAGCGCCGTTGAATACCCGGCACCCTCCAGGCGGCGAGCCAGGAGATGCGCGAAGCGGCGTTCGTCCTCCACCAGCAAGACGTGCATGTCGCCGACCATCCTCCGCGATGGGCGGGGCACTGGCAGCAGGTTCGAACCGTCTTCAAATCATCGTCACACGCTTCCGCAACGGGCGGCCGGGATACTGGGCGCATGAGCCAGCGCGGCGTGACCGGTCTGCGCGGGGCGTCGGCCCCGACGGTCGCCAAGAGCTGGGAGCGGCAAGGGTGGCCGCTCCGGATCCTGCGGGCCTTCCTCGGGGTCACGTTCCTCTATGCCGGCATCCAGAAGCTGGCCGACGCGAACTTCCTCCATTCAGGGACGCCCGACTTCATCGGGAACCAGCTGAACGCCTTCGGCCAGGGGAGCCCCATCGCCTCGCTCCTCCGCCTCGCCGGGCACGCCCCGCTGCTGACCGGCCTGGCCGTCGCGCTGGTCGAGATCGCCGTGGGCCTCGGCACGCTGCTCGGGATCGCCCCGGTGGCGGAGGCCTCGATGGGCCTGGCGGTGAACATGGTGCTCCTGCTCTCGGCCACGTGGCACGTTCACCCGTACTTCCTCGGTTCGGACTCGATCTACGCGGTGGCCTGGGCGGCCTACCTGGTCGGCGAGGTCGGGATCGAACGGAAGGCTGCCCGCGCGGCCCGGGCGGCAGCGGCGCACGGCTCCCGGCGGGCGCGGCAGCACGCCGGCGAGGGGATGGGGCGGCGAGAGTTCCTCCGTGGGGGACTCCTCGCGGGGGGCACGGTCGTGCTGGGGATGATCGCCAGCGGCTTCCGGGGCAGGCCGGCGTCCGCGGCAGGCGCGATCACCACCCCTTCGCGCACCACTCCGTCCCCTTCGGCCGGGCAGACCCCCACCCCGCCTGCCTCCGGAAACGCGATCGTGACCCTCGACCAGGTTCCGGTCGGTGGGGCGATAAACTTCAACGATCCCTCGCAGGGCCCGGCCGTGCTGGTCCGGCTCGCCCAGGACAAGGTCGCCGCGTACAGCCGCGTCTGCACCCACGCGGGCTGCCTGGTCGAATACGACCAGCGCGCGAAGCTGCTGTTCTGCCCCTGCCACGGCGCGGAGTTCGACCCGTCTCAGCATGCCCAGCCGATCGCCGGCCCGGCGCCCACGCCGCTCCCCGCGATCCCGGTCACCGTGGACGCTTCCACTGGCCAGGTCGTGGCCACCGCCTGAGTGGGTGAGGTCGGTCGCCGAACCTCAGTCGGTGACCGTCATCGTGCCCTTCATGCCGAAGCTGACGTGGAACCGGCAGATGAACTGGTAGGTACCGGGCGACAGGTCGATCTTCACGTTCTGGGGCTGGCCGGGTTGGTTCACCACGTCGATGTTCTTCCCCACGACCGTGAACGTGTGCGCCACGAGCCCGACGTTGCTGACGGTGATCTCGCTCCCCTCCTTCACCGAGAAGGTCGCCGGCGCGAAGACGAGCGCGCCCCCCGCCCCTTGCTGGACCGTGAGGACCCCGGGCGACAGGGACGGGGATGCGGGAGGCGGGGTCGTGGCGGCCGGCGAGGACGTTGTCGCCCCCGGCGTGGTGGGAGGGGCGGTACTCGGCGAGCTCTTCCCGCAGGCCGCGCCCAGCAAGGCCACGGT
>DHWS01000115.1:10909-23752 GCA_002413305.1 Actinobacteria bacterium UBA5176
AGGGATACGAGCCGGACGGCTCGGCGGACTGCAAGCGGAGCCCTGGACCCCGTCATGGGGCCGAAGGTCCGGCTGTTGCGGGGCCGTTCGGCAGGACCGCGACTCGCCAGGCTAGCGCACACTCCGCTAATCGATCCGCGGGGACGAACCAGCCTGCTGGAACTTCCCCGTGGAAGCTGGCAGACTCCGTTGGACCACTGGGGGGTTCGTGGACGCGACTCGGAACGCGAAGGACAACCCTGATCCGCGGAGCGCGGAGTCCTGGGGCCGAGCCAGCTGGAAGGCCGGGCTCACCCTGGTGCTCGCGTGGGCCGGTTTCCTGTTCGTGCCGAACCGGTTGCTTGCCTACCTCACGACGCATGTCACGCCTCACGCGCGGGACGCTCTGGTCACCGCCTGGGTGATCGTCTTCTTCGTGGCCCTCTCGTGGCTCTTCGTCGGCCTGCAGAAGGGGCGGAGGCGGTAGCCCGGTGCGGTTCGAGACGACGACCGCCGGTGCCGGATGGCTCGACGAGAACGTACCCTGCACCCGCGCCTGCCCGGTGCTCACCACCGCCGGGCGCTACGTCAGCGCGATCGCGGCCGGCGATGACGACCTGGCCTACCTCACCGCCAGGATGCCCAACCCGTTCCCGTCGATCTGCGGCCGTGTGTGCGCGGCGCCGTGCGAACTGGCCTGCCGGCGTGGGGTCATCGACGAGCCGATCGCCATCCGGGCCCTGAAGCGCTTCGCCTGCGAGCACGCGGGAGTGGAGAGCGACGAAGGCGACCGGATGTGGCGACGGGCCGTCCGGATCATGCCCGGGCGGGGCGAGCGCGTCGCGGTGATCGGCGCCGGCCCTGCCGGCCTGGCCTGCGCCCACGACCTGGCGGCCTTCGGCTACCGCCCGGTGGTCTTCGAGGGGCAGGATCGACCTGGCGGCATGATGGTGCTGGGGATCCCGCCCTACCGGCTTCGCCGGGACGTGATGGAAGGGGAGATCCAGGCGATCCTCGACCTGGGCGTGGAGCTTCGAACCGGCCTGCGTCTGGGCCGCGACTTCTCGCTCGCCTCGCTCCGGGCCGACGGCTTCGACGCGGTTTTCGTCGGCGTGGGCGCGCTTCGCAGCCGAGACCTCACCATCCCCGGGATCCAACTGGACGGGGTGTTGAAGGCCGTGGATTTCCTGATCAACGCGAACCTCGGGTACCGCGTCGAGCTGGGGGACCGGGTCCTGGTCATCGGGGGCGGGAACGTGGCCCTCGACGCGGCCCGCTCGGCCCTCCGGGAGCTGGCGGCGGGCAGGCGCCAGCCCCAGGACCGGCCCGAGTCGAACATGGACGGCGCGGATGCCGCGGCCACGGCAGCGTTCGACGCGGCGCGGGTGGCCAAGCGACTGGGAGCGCGCCAGGTGCAGGTGGTCTCCCTCGAGGCGCGGAGCGAGATGCCCGCGCACGAGTACGAGATCGAGGAGGCGGAGAAGGAACACATCGAGTTCATCCATCGGCAGGGTCCCAAGCGGATCGTCGGGGAGCATCGGGTGGAGGGGCTCGAAACGCTTCGGGTCTCGTCGGTGTTCGACACCGACGGCCGGTTCAACCCCCGGTTCGTGGAGGGAACCGAATCCGTGATCCCGTGCGACTCGGTCATCCTGGCCATCGGCCAGGCCCCCGACCTGTCGTGGCTCCAGCCCGATGACGGGGTCGAGGTCAGCCCGCGGGGGACCATCGCTGTCGACCGGGAGTCGCTGGCCACCTCGGCTCCGGGGATCTACTCGGGCGGCGACGTGGCGTTCGGGCCGCGGAACCTCATCGACGCCATCGGGGACGGCCGGCGGGCCGCCGCGTCGATCCACCGGTTCCTCGCGGGCGAGGCGCCGCCCGCTCCGGCGCCCACCAGGGTCGGCAGGACGATCCCGCTGCAGGTGGTGAACCGCCCGGTCCTCGGGTACGACGCGGTGCCCCGCGTGGAGATCCCCACGGTCTCCACCGAGCGAAGGATCGGCGTGCCCGAGATCGAGCTCGGCTACACCGAGGCGCAGGCGAGGCTCGAATCCGCCCGGTGCCTACAGTGCTTCCTCAACATCTGGCTGGACGTCGACCTGTGCATCCTGTGCGGTGGCTGCGTGGACATCTGCCCAGAGCACTGCATCCGGATCCTGCCGATGGAGGAGGTCACCGGCGAGCCACAGCCGGAACCGGCCAGCGCGCTGATCCTGCAGGAGGAGCGCTGCATCCGGTGCGGGCTGTGCATCGAACGCTGCCCCACCGACGCGCTTTCCATGGTCGAGTGGTCGGAGGCCTCCACCGGGCTGCTCGAGATCGAACCGGCGTTCTCATGAAGGGGTAGGGATGGCCGACCAGATTCGACCGCGGAGCCGCCTCAGGGACAATGCGCTGTTCCAGGCCGTGTTCACCCCACGGGAGCGATTCCGCCAGAGCGAGCTCTACCGGTCGGCGATCCGGCACCCACGCCCGGACACGCCCCGCGGCCGGGCCATGACCTCCTTCCACAACTTCTTCCTGCACATCTATCCGGTCAAGGTTCCTCGCAAGGTCCTGAGCTGGCGGTCGACGCTCCGGCTCGGGTTCATCGCCACGGTGCTGTACCTGATCCTGTTCGTCTCCGGGATGTACCTGATGTTCTTCTACCACCCGGCGGTACCGCAGGCGTACTTCGACATGCACAACCTCAGCACGGGGGTCGCGTTCGGGCAGTTCGTCCGGAACATCCACCGGTGGTCGGCCCACCTCATGGTCGTGGTTGTGGTGCTGCACCTGATGCGCGTGTTCTACGCGGGCGCGTACAAGGCGCCCCGCCAGTTCAACTGGCTGATCGGCCTGGCCCTGCTGCTGACCACGCTGGGGCTCTCGTTCACCGGCTACCTGCTGCCGTGGGATCAGCTCTCGTTCTGGGCGATCACGGTCGGGACGAACATCGCCGGATACGTGCCGATCCTCGGCGACCACGCCCGCCAGATCCTGCTCGGCGGTCCCGACGTGGGAGGCAGCGCCCTCCTCCGTTTCTACGTGCTGCACATCTACTTCCTGCCGGCCCTGATGGTGCTCCTGATCTGCATCCACATCTGGCGGGTCCGCAAGGACGGGTTCGCGGTCGCCGATCGCGATGAGGGGACGGCGACCGTGTTCGAGCCCGAGCCCAAGGCGAAGGAGGAGGTCCCGGTCGATGCCTGAGGACGTGAAGCCGGAGCGCCACCGGCTCCTGGGCGTGGTGCCCCGTGAGCTCGAGGTCCGGAGGAAGCAGGAGCCCGAGGACACGGTCTTCACGTGGCCGCACTTCCTGGTCCGCCACGCCGTGGTGGCCGGGGCGACGATCGCGGTCGTCTTCCTCCTGGCCATCGCGTTCAACGCGCCGCTGAAGGACATGGCGAACCCGAACCTTACCCCGCCGGTGGCCAAGGCGCCCTGGTACTTCGCCGGCCTCCAGGAACTCCTTTCCCACGTCCACCCGATGGTGGCTGGCATCCTGGCTCCGGGGATGGTGATCCTGTTCTTGGTCGCGCTCCCCTTTCTGGACCGGGCCAAGGGCTGGCGGATCCGCGACCGCAAGATGCTGGTGATCGCGTTCACGGTCCTGATCGCCGTGGGCTTCGTCCTGACGCTGATCGGCGCGCTGTTCCGGGGACCGGAATGGACGTGGGTGTGGCCCTGGAAGCACCTCTACCTGGAGCTCTGATCGACGTGGCCGACGACGAGAAGACCGCGCACGAAACACCCGCTGCCGCCGAAGGGGTCGGCCGCCGCCGGTTCCTCGGCTACGCGTGGAAGGGACTAGCCGCCGGGCTGGCCATCGAGGCCGGGTGGACCACGTACGACATCCTGAACCCGCAACCATCCGGGGCCTTCGGGGGGATCGTGGCGGCCGGCAGCGTGTCGGACTACCCGGCCGGCGCGGTCAAGTACTTCCAGGACGGCCGGTTCTACGTGGCCTCCTCCGACGGGGCGCTGGTGGCGCTGTACCAGAAGTGCCCGCACCTCGGATGCCGGGTCCCGTTCTGCGAGAGCTCCGGGCGGTTCGAATGCCCCTGCCACGGCAGCATCTACAACATCCGCGGCGAGTACATCGAAGGTCCCGCGCCCAGAGGGATGGACCGGTTCCCTCTGAAGATCGATGGGGATCGGGTGCTGGTGGATACGGCCTCCGTGGTCGAGGGACTCCCACACGGCGCACATTCGGTGTCGAGCGAGCCGAAGGGTCCCTCGTGCATCGCCTCGAAGGCCGCCGCGAGCGCGGCCGGCCCGAAGGGCTCTTCGACCGAGAAGGAGAGTGCGAACGGATGAGCGCTCCTCCGCGGCCGGCGATCCACGAGGATGCCGCCCTGCAACACAGCCTCGTTCGGTGGCAGGCGGCGGGGGTCGTGGTGTTCCTCATCCTCGTGGCCTCGTTCCCGCTGTACAAGGCGGCGGAGGGACCGCGGCGGGAGCGGGCCCTGATCGCCCGAGATCAGGCTCTGGTCACTACCGGCCGGCAGCTGTGGAGGCTGGACTGCGCGTCCTGCCACGGCGACAACGGCCAGGGAGGCGTGGGGCCCGCCCTTCGCTCGCAGCAGTTCCTCACCGGGATCACCGACGAGCAGATGCACCGGATCGTGTCGGCCGGTATCACCGGGACCGCCATGCCGGCATGGTCCGACGAGTTCGGCGGACCCCTGACGGACGACCAGATCGCCGCCATCGTGGCCTACGTGCGGTCCTGGCAGAAAGGCGCGCCCAGCGTGCCGAACTGGCGGAACCCGCAGGGCTCGGGAGGGTGACGGCGACCGCCGCAACGCACTGATCCAGGCCTACCGCCGGGAAGGGGCTCTCGGCCGAGTCATTCGAGCGGCTGCCGGGCGATGGCTGGAGGTTCGCGTCCGGCCAGCAGCCAGCCGGCGGTGACCGCTGCCACGGGAAGGCCAGCGAGGATCACCGCGAGGTCGGCGACGGGAACGTGGCGGAGCACGTCCAGCTTGCCGTGGTACCACGCGATGAGGGCGAGGTAGCCCCCGGCCGTTCCGAGGAACGCGCCGAGCAGCGCGAGGGACCCCGCGGTGGCCCCGGTGAGGGTGCGACGGGTCGTGCTGCTCGCGCCGGTCGCGGCGAGGGTTCGAAGGTCACGCGCGGTTTCGCTTCGGATCAGACCGACGGTCATGGCCAGCACGCCGAGGGCGACGAGGACGCCGGCTGCAGTGGCGTCGGTGCGCAGCTGTGACAGGGAGGCTTGCGTGGGCCTGGCTTCGACGCTGACACCGGCGGCGACCGCCAGACGGCGGGCATCCTCGATCTGCGCGGCAGCGAGGGATTGGGGTGTCTGGATGAGCCAGCCGACCGGCACTGATGTCAATCCGAGTGTGTGGAGGGCATGGGCGGTGATCAGCGTGGTGGGATCGGAGGTGAAGGTGGGCAGCTTGACCATCTGCACGCGGAGATGCCCGCCCTCTTGGCGGCCGGAGATGCCGATGAGCTGGTAGCCCGAAGAACTGGTCCGCGACTGGTTGATGGAGAGACCGGTCCGCGAGGTGAGGATGTCGGCGGTGGGGTCGACATCGCCGGACCCGATCCCGTAGTGCGCCAAGACCGCAGGCGTGGCCACGAAGAGCGGGATTGATTCTCTGTCGGTGAACTCAGTCACGTTCTTCCCGCCCTCGACTTTGTGATGCGCTTTCCCCAGTTCGACGATCGGTTTGCCGGCGGTGCTGTCCCCGGGGCCACCCTGCACGTTCGGGACGGTCGGATCCAGGGCCCCGTCGAGGGCCAGCGTGAACCTGGCGTGCAGGGAGGTCGCGATGGCGTTGACCTGGGTTTGCGCGGTCTGCAGTTGAGCGGCGGTGAGCTCAGGGACGCCTCCTCCGAGGCCGCCGTGGGGTGAGAGCCAGACGATCAACTGGCTGCTCGGGAGGGTGCCCCTGGAGGAGGGAACGGCCGCGGCAGCCTGGGAGGCAGCGGAGCTGATGACGATCGCCGCCGCGATGCCCACCGCGAGGCTCACCGCGGCCAGCGCCGCCCCGGACCGGGCCTGGTAGCGGGCGAGGTCGCGCAGCGCGAGCCGAGCCCCGATCGGTGAGCGCCGGCCGACAGCGGCCAGCCCGGCGATGCCGACTGGAGCGAGGAACAGCATCCCGAGGGTGGTGGCCACGATCCCGGTGACGATCAATAGCGGCCGTGTCTGGTGCGAGAGAGCGAGCGCGCCGACCCCGGCGAGGAGGAGCACGCCGCCCATGGCGGCGAACCGGTGCGCAGGCCGCGGGCGAACCGGTCGACCGGACAGGGCGGCCACGATGGGGATCCGGGACGCAGAACGGGCGGGCCACCAGGCCGCGGCGATGGCGGTCACGACCGCCAGGACCATCGCCGTGGCGATCGCCCACCAGGGCAGGTCGAACCGGTCGATCCGATGCTCGACGATCGCCTCCAGCCGCGGGGCGAACGCGAACCAGGCGACCATACCCACCGCCGTACCGGTCACCGCGGCCACGGCACCGACCGCGGCGCCGTTCGCCAGTAGGGCAAGTCGCACGTGTCGGTCGTTCGCGCCGATCGCTCCCAGCATCCCCAGCGCGCGCAGCCGGCGCCCCGCCATCACGGTGAAACCGGCCACGGCCACCAGACCGATGAAGAGCAGCCCGATGGTGGCCAGGATGAGCACGGCCACCGTCGCGCTGGCACCCGGGGTGGAGGGACGGATCTCGACTTCGGCACCGTTGATCAGTGGGGCAGCGTCGAGCATCCGCGCGGTGGCCTGGATCAGTATCGTCACCTGGTCCGAAGGGCCCGTCTGCCCCGGCGCGACAAGGGCGAACTTGTCCAGGAGGTCCAGGGGGTTTTCGACCACACCGACGACCCGCCGGCGATGGCCGAGTTGCTGCCAGACGTCGCCGATACGAAGGTTGAAGATGGCCGCCACCCCGGCGGTCACCGCGACCTCGTCTGGCCCCGACGGATACCGACCGGCGTCCAGGCGCAGCATCGGATGGCTGTAGACCCCGCGCGGATCCTGGGCCCGTAGATCGATCGGGTTGGCCGAACCCGGGACCGCGACCCGCTGGTGCTCGATCACCTCGACGGTGCCGAACCCCCGCTTCATGGCTGCGATGTCCGCGGCGAGGCTCGGATCCGAGCCGGACAGTGTGACCAGACGGTTTGCAGTTCCGAACGTCGCCGCGAGCGAGTACCCGGCATTGGCGGCCAGCCCCGCGCCGACCGTCGTTGCGACGAGGGCGACCGTCAGCAGCGCCAGCACCAGCAGCTGCTGCCGCCACTCGCGCCGGAACATCCGCCACGCCCAGCGCATCACCGCCCGGCGGGCCGGCACGCCTCCGATGTCTGACGTCCGGCCACGTGGCGGCGCGGCCCCGGTCGAGGTCATGAGCTCGGACCGGGTGCCAGCAACGATTCGACCCCCGGTGACGTCCCCGTCTGGTCGACGACGCGGCCATCACGAAGGAAGACCACCCGGTCGGCCCAGGAGGCAAGCTGGGCGTCATGGGTCACCACGACCCCCGCGACCCCGCGCTGGCAGGCCGCCCGCAGCAGCCGCATCACGGCCTCGCCATTGACCGAGTCCAACGCGCCGGTCGGTTCGTCGGCGAGCACCACCCGACGCTCCCCCACCACCGCCCGGGCGATCGCCACGCGCTGACGCTCGCCACCCGAGAGCTCGTCGGGATACCGGTCGGCCTGTTCGGAGAGGCCCATGCGCTCCAGTGCCTCCAGTCCGCTCGCAGCGGCTGCTCGAGCTCCAACGCCATCGAGCTCCAGAGGGAGCGCCACGTTCTCCACCGCGGTGAGCCCTGCGAGCAGGTTGAAGTCCTGGAAGACGTAGCCGACCGAATGGCGGCGCAGACGGGCCCGGTCGTTCCGCGAGAGCCGAGACACCTCACGTCCGGCCACCGCCACCTCGCCGCTGGTCGGCTCCTCCAGCGTGCCGGCGATCGTCAACAGAGTGCTCTTCCCGGACCCGCTCGGCCCCATCACCGCAACCAGCTCGCCGGCCTCGACCCGAAGATCCACGTCGCGCAGCGCTTGCACCTCGGTCGGCCCCGACCCGAAGACCTTCGACACCCGCCGCAGCTCGAGTTCCGCAGTCATCGCCGCGCCGCCAGCCTGCGCCGCGGCCCCGGCGCGACACGGCCCACCTTGACGGCGCCGGGGGCGGGGAGCCGCCTCACCCGAGCATCCGCAGCGTCGAGCCATCGGATGAGGGCGTCGAGTCTGAAGATCTCGGCGTCGACCACCAGTGCGACGCCGAG
Source organism: Actinobacteria bacterium UBA5176 (assembly GCA_002413305.1). Taxonomy (GTDB): domain Bacteria; phylum Actinomycetota; class UBA4738; order UBA4738; family UBA4738; genus UBA4738. The sequence continues at coordinate 19,138 of DHWS01000115.1, forward strand.
GTCGTCGAGCGCGTCCCCCTTGAGGCGCGTGTAACGCTGCATCAGCTCCACGAGGCGATGGCGATGGACCTGCAGCAGGCCCGGCACGTCCACACCCGGCACTCCCATCGCGACGAGCACCTTGATAACCAGTTCGTCGCGGGGCGGGATGGCATCGTCGGAAGGGGTGCGGAGCCACTCGTGGAGCTCGGTTCGGCCTGCACCCGTGATCCGAAATCCCTTCTGCGGGCCGTCCATCTCGGTGTCGTCCGACTCCACCAGCCCGTCGCGCTCGAGACGTTGCAGGGTCGTGTACACCTGCCCGATGTTGAGCGGCCACACCTCGCCCGTCCGCGCCTCGAACTCCTGGCGGAGCTGCAAGCCGTACTTCGGCCCTTCGCTCAACAGTGCCAGCAGGGCATGCCGGACGCTCACACCTGACCGCCACCCGAGTTCATACCTAGTAGCATACTTAGTATTCTCGAGCCGGTCAAACGGCCGGAGAGGTGGCGGAACCGATAGATTCGCCGCGCCCGCCCCGTCTCTTCAAGAGGCGATCCGATGCGGGGAACCTCGCTAGAGTTCCTCCAGTGTGGGAGAGGTCATGAGCAGATCCGATCAACTCCATCGCGGCCGCGGAGCCTACGCGGGACAGCAATGGGGGGAGGCCTTCGCCCAGCTGATGGCTTCCGATCATGAAGCGCCCCTGGAGATCGGGGATCTGGAGCGCCTCGCCGTGGCTGCCCATCTGGTCGGCCGAGACGACGAAAGTGCCAGATCTGGGCCCGCGCCCACCACGAGTGTCTCCGCCTTGGCGATGCAGCGCGAGCCGCTCGGTGCGCCTTCTGGCTGGCGTTCGGCCTGCTGAACAAGGGCGAGCATGCCCGCGGGGGCGGCTGGCTCGCCCGGGCCAAGCGGCTGCTCGACGAGGCCGATCTGGACTGCGCGGAGCAGGGGTACCTGCTCATTCCGACCGCACTGCGGCATCTGGCGTCAGGCGATGCCCGAGCCGCATGCGCCGCATTCGAGCGGGCCGACGAGATCGCCAACCGGTTCGGCGAACCGGATCTCATGACCCTGGCACGGTTGGGCCGCGGTCAGGCGTTGATCCGGCTGGGCCAGGCGCCCGAGGGCGTCGGACTGCTCGACGAGGCCATGGTTGCGGTCACGGCTGGAGAGGTGTCTCCGGTCATCGTCGGGACGGTCTATTGCGCCGTGATCGAAGCATGCCAGGAGATCTTCGATCTTCGTCGGGCGCAGGAATGGACCGAAGCCCTGAGCGATTGGTGCGATTCTCAACCGGACCTCGTGCCATACCGAGGTCAGTGTCTGGTGCATCGAGCCGAGGTGTTGCAGCTGCGCGGGGCGTGGCCCGACGCCGTGAACGAGGCGACGCGGGCGTGTGAGCGGCTCTCGGGCAGCCCGGCGGTCGGCGCCGCCTTCTATCAGCTGGCCGAACTGCACCGGCTTCGCGGCGAGTTGGCCGAGGCCGAACGGGCCTACAGCAAGGCCAATCAGTGGGACGGCGCCCCCAGCCCGGCTTGGCACTGCTTCGGCTCACCCAAGGCCAGCTCGACAGCGCGGCGACGTACATCCGCCGCGGGCTGGATGAGGCCGAGGACGGAGCGGCCTTGTCACGGCTGCTTCCCTCGTTCGTCGAGATCGTGCTTGCCGCCGGCGACGTGCCAGCCGCCCGCGCCGCCGCCGATCGGCTGTCGAGGATCGCCGAGGAGATGAACGCACGATTCCTCTACGCCGTGGCCGCCCAAGCCACCGGGGCGGTCCTCTTGGCCGAGGGCGATCCACGAGCCGCACTCGACGCTCTGCACGCTGCGTTGAAGGCCTGGCTGGAGCTCGAGGCGCCGTACGAGGGCGCCAGAGTCCGGACCCTGATCGCATCGGCCCTCCGGGAGCTCGGGGACCGGGACAGCGCGGACATGGAGCTGGAGGTGGCCCGCCTGGCCTTGGAGCAGCTTGGCGCGGCGCCCGATCTCGCCCGGATGAAGGGACTCCCTCGGCCGGCGATGGCCAAGGTCTCAGGCCGTCTCTCCGGACGGGAGCTGGAGGTCCTGCTCCTCGTGGCGGAGGGCAAGACCAACCGGGCCATCGCTGCGGAGCTCGTCATCAGCGAGAAGACCGCGGCTCGCCATGTCAGCAACATCTTCACCAAGCTGGGGCTGTCGAGCAGAGCCGCAGCCACGGCGTATGCCTACCAGCACGAACTCGTCTAGGAGCCGCCAGGGACTTCCTGGCCGTGCGGTCCCTCGGGCATGGGCAGAATTGCCCATCCTCCCCGCCGGCTCGAATTGCGCAATTCTCCCGATGCGGTGACCACGCCGTTCCCCTAGCGTTTCGGATCGAGGGGTCCACCCACCTACCTGGAGGCGACCATGATGCGGGCCGACGACACCGAGGCACTGAAGGAACCGAACGGTGAGGCCATCTCCATCGGCCGGTTGGAGCGCGGGCAGATCAAGGAGGCAGCCAGGTTGTTCGCACGAGGTTTCGCGGACGAACGCTTCTTCTCCTATCTATTGCGGGGCCGGAGCCGGCGGGCCAGAGAGCGGGCGCTCGTTCCGATGTTCAGGGTCATGATCCGCTCCTTCCTCCCGTTGGGCCACATCCACACGGCCTGCCTCGACGGCCGGCTCGTCGGCGCCGGCATCCGGGTCCCTCCGGGCGGCTATCCGATGCGCGGCCGGAAGCAGGCCCGTTTCATGCTTTCGATGATGCCGGCGTTCATCAAGTTGCTGGCCAGGGCGCCGTCCTCGCGCGAGCTCCTGAAGGTGCTGAAGGAGTTCGAACGCCTCCACCCGAAGGAGCCGCACTGGTACCTGATGTGGGTGGCGGTTGAGCCCGAGCTCCACGGTCGCGGGATCGGAGGCCGCCTCGCCCAGGAGGTGATCTCCCTCGCCGACGCCCAGGGGATGCCGTGTTACCTGGAGACGTTCGGCGTGGGCACGAAAGCTCTCTACCAGCATCGGGGATTCGTCGTTCGAGAGGAGATCCACCCGCTCCCGGCGGGCCCGGAGGGTTGGACGATGTGGCGTGACCCGCAGAGGACCGCGGAGGCGGCCGGATGAGGGCCACGACGGGGATCCGGATCGCCAGCCTCGACGGTGGAACCGTCGAAGTGACTCAGGGGGAACTGGACACCCTGGATGCCCGGGTCGAAGGCCCCCTCGTCCACCCGGGCGACGAGGGCTGGGACGACGCAGTGCTGATCTGGAACAGAACGGTGGCCAAGGTCCCTGCTCTCATCGTCCAACCCACATCGGCCCGCGACGTCACCGCCGCTGTTGACTTCGCCCGCCGGGGCGGGATCCTGATGAGCATCAAGGGCGGAGGCCACAACATCGCCGGAACCTCCCTCGCCGAGCGCGGCCTCACGCTCGACATGTCCCGCATGCGACGCGTCACCGTGGATCCCGATGTCCGGCTGGCGAACGTCGGACCCGGTTGCTTGCTCCGGGATGTCGATCGGGCAACGCAGGAACATGGGCTGGCTACCGTGCTCGGCTTCGTTTCGGAGACCGGCGTGGCGGGCCTGACGCTCGGCGGCGGCTTCGGCTACCTGACGCGGCGCTTCGGGTGGGCAGTCGACAACCTCGAAGAGGTTGAGATCGTCACCGCCGCCGGCGAGACCGTCGTCGCCAATCGAGAGACGAACGCGGAGCTCTTCTGGGGCCTGCGGGGCGGGGGCGGCAACCTCGGCGTGGTCACCCGGTTCACGTTTCGCCTCCATGAGGTCGGGCCGACCATCACCGGCGGCCTCATCCTGTGGAGCGCCGACCGGGCCGACGAGGTGCTCAGGACCTACCGCGACCTCACCTAGTCGGCGCCTCGCGAGCTGACGTCCGCCTTGACCATCCGCCCGGCTCCGCCTGCCCCATTCGTCCCCACGCCGTGGCACGGCAAGCTCGTCATCGGCATGCTGGTGTGCCACAGCGGCCGAGATCCGCAGACGGACCTCGCCCCGGTTCGCGGGCTCGGGAACCCGATCGTGGACCTCGTCATGGAGAAGCCGTACGTGGCCCAACAGTCGATGCTCGACGGTGCCGAACCGAAGGGGCTCAACTACTACTGGAAGTCCGAGTTCCTGCCCGAGCTGTCGACGGGCTTCCTCGACGCCTTCCGCGACGATGCGCTTATGGCCCCCTCGCCGTTGTCCAACTCGGTCATCTTCCACATCGGCGGTGCCCTGAACGAGCGCGCGGACGACGACGGGGCCGTGGGCAACCGCGGCGCGCGGTATCTGACGGGGTTCGCCGGTGCGTGGCCAGAGGGAGGCGCTGGCGAGGAGCAGGTGGCTTGGGTGCGGGAAGGGTGGAAGAGGATCCGGCCCTTCTCGACCGGCGGGAACTACGTCAACTTCCAGGTGGCCGAGGACGACAGCGCTCGGATCGCCGACGCGTATGGGAAGAACCACGAACGGCTTCGGCGCATCAAGGCTTCCTTCGACCCGGAGAACCTGTTCCGCGTGAACCGGAACATCACTCCGGCGGCTTCATGAGTCAGCCGCCGGTCGCTCCACAGCCTGGGGCGGCGGGTCAGGCTCGGCATACACTCTGACCAGCACCTTTCGCGAGAGTGGCGGAACCCGGTAGACGCGCCGGACTTAGGATCCGGTGCCCGA
>DHWS01000080.1 GCA_002413305.1 Actinobacteria bacterium UBA5176
CACTCGACGAGCAGCCGGTTGCGAGCTTCAACGTCTTTCGTCGCGAGGGTGACTACTGGTCGGTGATCTTCGAGGGGCACACCGTCCGCGTGCGCGACCTCAAGGGCATGCGATACCTCGCGCGGCTCCTCGCCGATCCGGGCCGGGAGTACCACGTGCTGGACCTCGTCGCCGCCGAGACCGGCAGCGGTGCCCAGGGAGACAGCAGCCAAGCGGCCAGCCTGCCGCGCTGGGCACTCGGCGACGCGGGCGAGATCCTCGACGCGCAAGCCAAGGACGCCTACCGCCGACGCCTCGCAGAGATCGAAGACGACATCGAGCAAGCGCGCGCGATTGCGGCTACGATGGCCAATCGAGTGGGATGAAACCCCCTACGCGGCGGTTGGGTAGCCACGAGGATTCAAGCGCCGGGCCATCGCGGGGTCAACCGAGGGAACGGGATACAAGGAGATTGGTCGTGCACCCGCGAACCGTCTGTCTCACGGACTGAATGTCCATAGCAAGAGCCGAGCCGCTGAGGCGCCGTTGGTCGATGGTCTCCAGACAGCCCTAGGCAGATAATGCCTGCATGAGCGCAGAGGCGAGTAGCCTGAGGAACGCGATGGAAGTGCCTGGTGATGGACCACCACCCGTCTTCCAAGCGCTAGCCGGTCGAGCGGATCTCGCTGCATACGGGGCCAATGCGATCCTCCTGTTCGCGCTGGAGCTCCACCTGCGCATCGAGGACATCCTGGCGGTGGCCGCCAGCGCTCTGACTGATGGCAGCGATGACAAGAAGTGCGACCTCGTTTATGTCGACCGAGACCTCGGCAAGGCGGTCGTCGCCCAGAGCTACTACTCTCAGGACGACACGACGGCGGCGGCTCCCGCCAACAAGGCGAGCGACCTGAACACAGCCGTCACATGGCTGCTCGGCAGGAACCTGGCCGCCCTTCCTGATCGAATAAGGCCGGCGGCGCAGGAACTGGACGAGGCACTCGCCGAGGGCGTAATCACCAGCATCGACATCTGGTACGTCCACAACCTCCCCGAGTCGAAGAACGTCCGGGACGAACTTGACCGGGTTCAGGACACTGCCTCGGCGCTTCTCAGGGCCAAGTACCCGGACGTGGAGATCGATTCAGTCACGACCATCGAGGTTGGCCGAGAAAGGCTCGATGAGTGGTATAGGAGCTCACTGGTCGCGATTCTTGTGTCTGACGAGTTTCGATTGCCAATCACGGGTGGCTTCAAGGAATCGGGTGATCGCTGGGAGGCATACTCGACGTCCGTCCAGATATCCTGGTTACGGGACCTCTTCAACAAGTACAAGACCGCCCTCTTCTCAGCCAACGTTCGGGACTATCTCGGCAGCCGCCGCAGCGACCGAAACATCAACTTCAATATCAAGGAAACAGCTCGGGCTCAGCCGCGCCGTTTTTGGGCCTACAACAACGGCTTGACGGCGCTCGTTAACGACTATCACTTCGAAGAGGACGGAGAAGTTCTTGTCATCGAAGGGATCTCGATCGTGAACGGAGCGCAGACAACCGGCGCTCTTGGCTCCGTCGAGATCGCTGACGCGGAAGAGTTCGCTGCGGGGCGCGTGCCTGCTCGCTTCGTCAAGTGCTCCGATCAAGAAGTGGTCCGCGACATCATTCGCAACAACAACAGCCAGAATCGCATCGAAGCCTCTGACTATCGGAGCGGAGACGCGATTCAGGAACGCCTGCGGACGGAGTTCGACCTGGTTCCCGACGCCGAGTACCGGGGTGGGCGTCGTGGCGGCGAGCTCGACCTGATCGAACGAACGCCTAACCTCGTGCCGTCCGGTACAGCCGCGCAGTCGCTGTTAGCGTTCCACCAGGACCCGAACACCGCGTACAACGAGAAGTCGCGTATCTGGTCTGAGGACAACATCTACTCCAAGGTGTTCTCGGACAAGACTTCCGCGCGGCACGTCGTACTGACCTACGCTCTGGAGCGGGCGATTGAAGAGGCCAAGCGACGGCTGTTGGCTGTTTCCGAGGCGGACCGAACGCAGTTGCAGGTAAGGCAGGTCGAGTTCTTCCGCCAGCGTGGTTCGATCCTGCTCCTCGTTGCCGCGATCGGCGCGTCGATCGAGACGTATCTCGGACGGGCCGTGCCTGACCGTTTCTCACTCCGCTTCAGGGACAACATCTCCCCCCATGTAGCGGCCGAGCTATGGCGGCCCATCGTAGAGTCTGCGCTCTCGTTCGTGGAGCGGCTTGAGCCGGCCCTCGAGCGGACGCTGAAGAACAAGGAGCGAGTCACCGAGGCGGTCGACATATTCGGGTCGCTGGTGTCCGCGACTCGACAGGCGAACGCAGCAATCTTCGATCCGTTCGCTGAAGCTGTTGTCAACTAGCCCATGGCGCCGAGTCCTGCGGGCCTAGTGTTATTACGAATCCGAACTGTATGATCCCCGCGCCGTGGATCTCGCAGATACCACCGCCGCTTTGATCGAGCGCTGATTCCTTCAGCCATGAGTCCCATCGGCGACGGCGTCCTCTCGCTAACGAAGTTCTACCGGATTAGGGCGCTCGCAACCGAGCTGGCGCATGTCGCACCTGGGATGGCGTCCTCTCAGGTTCGAGGGCTGCTCGGACCGGGACATGCAGAGCTTGCAGACGACCTGATCCTGTACTCGGACAACGATGCAGTGGTCGACGATCCACTCCTCCAAGCCTGCCGTGCAGCTGCGCCATCAGCCCGGATCCTCATTTGGGTTGGGCTCGTGATGGCAGACACCCGGATCGCCGAGATCGTTGAGGACTACCTCACGAATGCGAACGGCAAGCTTATTCCAACCCGCTTCAACACCGACCGCCTCGAAGGACACCTTGTGCGGTTCCTGCCGGGTCGACAATCCAGGAAGCCGGCCACGAACATCCTCTCCTACCTGCGGGACTCGGGCATTGTTGAGCCCGAGAAGGAAGGGCCGACCATCATCGGCATCAGCTCCACGAACAGCACAACACCCTTCGTGAGGGACGCCGTTCGATACATCATGTTCCGGCTCCAGCACCTGGAAATCGACTATCCGCTCGAGAACGACGACGCAGATGTTGCGCTCGCACTTGAGGCGAATCACTGGCTGAACCTCACGCCCAAGGAATTCCGGGCGGCGTACGACAGCTCGCCTCCAGATGAGGCGCCGGAACCACCAGAGCCGCCGCCGCCGCCACCTGGTGGGGATGGCGCTCCTCCCGTCGCGACCGAAGTCGACGTGGAGGCTCACAACACGGAGAGCTTCGAGGTCTCGGGCCAGAGCACACGAACGGCTGTCAGACGGGAACAGCCGCTCGTGGTCGCGTACAAAGCATGGATGGTAGCCCGCGGATCGGAGATGATCCGCTTCCGCTTTCGCCCGCCTGGGACACCGGCCCACCTCTTCAACGACATCTACGACAAGACCCGCGGCAACTTGATCGAGGGCAAGGCTGACGCCACTCGCCCGTCGATTCGCATGGCGATCGGCCAGCTGATGGACTATCGACGCTTCGCGCCCGCGGCGGCGCGGCTGGCCATCCTTACGCCACGCCGGCCACACCGTGACCTCGAGGACCTGCTCCGGTCGCTCGACATCGCCTGCATCTGGCGACAGGGTGATGACTTCGTCGATAACGCCGACGGATCGTTCGTCTAGCCCTTGGTGGGCAATCCGTAAGCCTTGAACTGACGACCGCGTGGCTCAACGTCTGGAGCGGCCTCATCACCCCAAGCCGTCCAGCCTTCGCGCGGGTAGCGGGCGAAGAGCTCAAGGTGTGGGCCAGGGCTGCAGGCCTCGATGATGTCGTAAAGCTCGTCGGGCTTGCGGCTGTGCTCCCGCTTGCGCGTCGCTAGGAGATTGACCTGCCGGCGGCCCGGCGGCAGGGTTCGGAGGTGACCGCGCACTCCAAACAGCACCGGCTCAGTCACGTTGCGGAAGTAGAACCCGACACCGCGACCGTCGCTCCCTCCATCCTTGCGCACCTTGTGCCAGATGAGCATGGTCTTGTAGGTGAATCCCCACTCTTCCAAGACCCGCATTCCCTCGGCGACGAGAGCGTTTGGAACCCACAGGTAGCAGTGGGACTTCGAGGCCATCACTTCCGCCACGGGAAGGGCCGCGATCTCCTTCCACGTCATCGTGTCGTATCTGGAGAGGCGACGGTGCTCCGGCGCCACCTTCCCGGTTCGGTTGAGGAACCGCCAAGGAGGGTCCGCGAGGACCGTCCCAAACGAGTCATGCTCCAAGTCGCGGAGCAGGGCCTCGCCGACCGAACTGATCATTTGAAGGGGACCTCCTCCCACTCGAACTACACTGATGTCATTTAGCACCAGCGCGCCCGCGCGCGCAAGCTCCCTGTCCGGACAGGCTACTGAACCGCGTGTCTCGGCTTCCCGAAGCTATCTACTGCCCGCCGCGGCCGACCGGAGGGCGGGCCAGTGAGACCAGGCCGCTAAGGGGGAAGGCCTCGTCGCTCATCGCGGCACGTCCAGGGTTCGCCGGAGGCCGGCGATGGCCTCGGCCAGCGGCCGATCGCCCACCTGCACGAGCGCCGGGCGGTACCGCTTGGCTCGCGGGAGCTCCTTCACGAAGTTCGCCAGGCCCTGCAGGGCGGCGTAGTCGTTCGCCGCCTGCTCCAACTGGCCGACGGCCGCCGAGAAGGCCTCCCGGGCCGTGCCGATGCGGTCTCCGATCACGGCCAGCCAGGCCGCTCGGCGCTGATCGGCCACCGCGGCCAGGGCGGCGGAGGCCTCGCGGACCAGCTGCTCGAGCGCACCGGCGCGGCGCCGGGCATCGAGCACGTCGCGTTCGAACTTCTCCACCGCCTTCGCGCCGGGATCCGGCTCGCCCGCCTTCAGGGCGGCGGCCAAGGCGGCGGTGTCGGCGTTCTCCGCCTCCCTGCGGCCGGTCTTCTCGAGCTGCTGCAGCTGCGCGCGGGCCTTGCCGTGCTGCGCCGTGCGCCCGACCAGCTCGCCCAGTGCTTCCCTGAGGTCCGCGAGCTCCGGGCCCTCCATGACCTCCGGCGAAGGGACCATGTGAGGCTCGAAACCGAGGAAGCTGAGCCCGTGCACGCGGGCCCACCGCTCGCCAGGATCCACCTCGGGCGCCGGCGCCTCGGGCTCGGCGCTGGGCACGATCGCGATCACGCCGGGCGCGGGATCGACCGCCGTGCGGTGCTTCTTCGCTTCCATCGCTCCTCCTCTCACCGTCCGGCGTTGCGCCGGAGGTACTGATCGACGTTCGAACCCACCTCGACGGGCATGGACCGCCGGCCCGCCGCGCCGCCGTCCGCTGAGCCGCGGTGGCTGTGCCCGTCCGGCGGAGCGAAGTGGCCTGCATCCAGCCCGGCCACTAGCTCGGCCGCGTTGGTGACGGCGCCGGCGTCGTCGAAGGCAACGGCGCCCAGGTCCACGAGCTTCCACACGTCCTCGGGGCGGTAGGCTCCGCGCTTCCGGCCGGCCAGTTCGAACGCCTGCCGCATCTCGCGCTGCTGGAGCTGGCGCCGGAGGTCGCTGTTCTCGAACTCCAGCTCGGCCGGGCTCGTCACCTCCGCCCGCCGGGTCGGCGCTGGAGCCGTTCGCTGCGGTTTGGGCGGCGCCGGCGCGGGCCGCGGCCTCGCTGCCCGCCTGATGATCTGGTCGACCTCGTTCCCCATCACTCCTCCTCCTCCTCGCCCAGGATCCGGCGCACCAGCGCCACCGATGCCAGATCATCGAGACCAAGGGCGAGTCCTACCGGCTGAGAGACGCCAAGGCCCGGATCCGAAAGCCGGGGGCGCCGGGCGAGCCGGGTCCGAAGGAGAGGGCCACGGCAAGCCCTCCGGGAGCCATGGAAGGAGGACCCGGAACCCGCTAGCATCCACCCCCAGGTGC
>DHWS01000020.1:0-5886 GCA_002413305.1 Actinobacteria bacterium UBA5176
GCGGAAGCGAACGGAACGCTGGTCGGCGGGGGTGTGGGCCCAGGTCCCGACGGTGCGCTCGTGCAGGTAGCGGTGAGAAGCACGGCGAGCGCGGCGAGCGCGGCGAGGCGGCGCCGGTACGGCGATTCGGCCTGAGCGTGGCCGAACCCGGCCCACGCGAGATGCGCCGAACCCCTCGGAAGAACCGGTGGGTGGAGAGAGCGGAGCCGCACGGCCTTGTCAGGCTAGCGGCCCATCCCGGATTCCGCTGCCTCGCGGATCCGGATCGTGCCCGGGTAGGGTTGTCCCAGGCGGCACGGCGAGGAGGACCACGAGATGAGGCATCTGCTCCATCACCTGATCGATGAGGCGGCCCAGCGCTGGCCCGAGCGCGAGGCGCTCCGGTTCAAGGGCGCGAGCATGTCGTACGCCGGTCTCCTCGGGCGCTCGAATGGGGTGGCCAGGGCGATCGTCGACCTTGGTGTTCGGCCAGGGGATCGGGTGGGCCTGTACCTGCCGAAGGGGTTCGAACAGATCGCGGCGACCTACGGGATCCTGAAGGCGGGGGCGTGCTTCGTTCCGCTCGATCCGAACGCCCCGCCCGCCCGGGTTGCCGAGATGGTGCACGACTGCGAGCCGTCGGCGATCATCGCCACCGATGGCCGGGCTAGCGACCTGGTCCCCGCGCTGGGGGGTTACCGTCCGAAAGGCATGCTGCTGGTGGAGGGCGGCGCCGGTCGACCGGAGCTGCCGTTCACCGTCATCGACTGGGCCGAAGCGACCGCCGACCCGGCGGCGCCGGATCCCGGTGTCCGGGTGATGGAGCTCGACCTCTGCCTCATCGCCTACACGTCGGGCTCGACGGGAGCCCCGAAGGGCGTGATGCACAACCACGCATCCTTCTCCACGGCGACGGAATGGTTCACGGAGCGGTGGGGGTTGACGGTGGAGGACCGGCTGGCGCTCCACCCCGCCCTGCACTTCCTGATGGCGCCCTACATGGTGTGGTCGGCTCCGCGGGTCGGGGCGTCCATCGTGATCTTCGGCGAGGACGAGACCGGGTGGGGCTCGGAGTTCGTTCGGCTGGTCCGCGAGGAGCGGATCACCGTCTGGCTGGGGGTGTCCCCGGCCATCTCGCAGCTGGTGCACGCCGGCGCCGAGCCCGGTTCGCTGCCCAGCCTGCGGGTGTTGATCTTCGGCGGCGCGCCGTTCCCCCGCAAGGACCTGGAGGATCTCCGGCGGCTGCTCCCCTCCACGCAGCTCGCGCAGGTCTACGGGACCACCGAGACGTTGTTCAACTGCCTGTACCCGTTCTGGGAGTTGCCTCCCGACGACGGGCAGCCCCTGTCGATCGGTTCAGGCATCGAGATCGTCCAGCCGATCCTGATGCGGGACGAGACGACGCCGTGCGAGCAGGGTGAGCCGGGCGAGTACTACGTTCGGACGCCGACGCTCATGCGCGGCTACTGGCGGCTCCCGGAGCTGACCCGCAAGGTCCTGGTGCCCAATCCCCTGGACCCGCACAACCCCGACCTCGTCCACCGGAGCGGCGACGTCATGCGGATGGGGCCGGACGGCAACTACTACTTCGTGGGGCGAACGGACAACCAGATCAAGACCAGGGGCTACCGCGTCGAGCTGGAGGAGGTCGAGCGGTGCATCGCTTCCCACCCGAAGGTCCGGCAGGTCGCCGTGGTCGCCCTTCCCCATCCGGAGTGGATCAACGTCTTGGGTGCGACCGTGGTCCCCGAGGACGGCGAACAGCTCGACGGCGCCGATGTGAAGGGCCACGTCGCCGACCGGCTCCCCGGCTACATGGTCCCGGCGGAGGTCCGGATCGTCGCCGACCTGCCCAAGGGGTCCTCGGGGAAGATCGACCGGTCGCGGATCCGCGACGAGCTGCTGGCGGGACCGGCAGGTTCCTGAGGGCCAGAAACCGGCGAAGTCACTGGATTGACGGCGGCCCCCTGATATGTTCGAGAGCGTCCGCCTGCACGGTTGAAGGAGGCAGTCCGCGATGTCCGACACGAGCAGCCGGATCGAAGAGTTCATCCGCGATCAGATCCTGTTTCGCCGCCGCTCGGTCTCGCTGGCCGAGGACACCCCGCTCACCTCCGGCCTCATCGACTCGCTGGGACTGGCCGGCCTGGTTACCTTCCTGGAGGCCGAGTTCGACGTGGAGATCGGGCATCAGGACATGACCCCGGCGAACTTCCGGACGGTCCGGGACATCGCGGCGCTTGTGGAGCGGAAGGCGGGGACCGCCGCATGAGCGGCTTCGACGAGGACCTCGTCGAGCGCCATCGGAGCTTCCGACATGTGGTGGATGGCCGTGAGGTCGAGGAGTCATTCCTCCAGCCCTTGTTCCTGGGGACGGCGGTGGTTGCCGTCCTGTACCGGCCGGTGGCCGACCCGCTCGGCGTGGCGTGGGTCATCTGTCATTCGTTCGGCGTCGAGCAGATGCTCCTGATGGAGCACGAGGTGCCGGCCGCCCGGGCGCTCGCCGCCCGGGGATGGCCGGTCCTGCGCTACCACGGGCGCGGGTACGGCGAGTCGCTGGGCGGGCGTGAGGCGATCGGGCTCGGTTCCCACCTCGAGGACGCCCGCGAGGCCCTCGCGCTCTGCCGGGCTCAGACGGGGGCCACCCGGGTGGGTCTGTTGGGGGCCCGGTTCGGAGGCCTGGTCGCCGCGCTCACGGCCGATCGCGAGGGCATGGACCTTCTGGCGCTCTGGGAGCCCGCTGTCAAGGGATCGGCATTCGCCAGAGAGCTGCTGCGCAGTCGGGACCTCCGAGGCGTGCTACGGCGGGCTCCCGACGACACCGTTCCGGGCGAGGCCGATCCCATGGAGGAGCTCCAGACCCAAGGATGGACCGACGTTCGGGGGATGTATGTGTCGAAGGGGGCGTTCGAGGAGATCTCCGCCGTCGATCTGACCCGGGATGTGGAGCGGTTCGCCGGCGATGCGCTGATCGTCGGCGTCACCCGGGCGGCACGCCCCAGCACGCCGGCGGCGAAGCTGGCCGAGCACCTCCGCTCGCTCGGCGCCTCCGTCGAGGAGGCGCTGGTCGTCGACCCGGAGGCCGGCACCTTCGGCCAATACCACTACGACAACGAGGACGACCCCAACGCCAAGACGGACCTCCAGGCCGGCTTGGAGCGGGCCCTCGCGGCGACCACCCTCGACTGGGCCGACCGCCGGGTGGGGAACCGAGTGGCCGGGGGAGCGCCGCCCGGGAAGGACCGGGAAGGAGCCCGACCGTGAGGGAGTTCCAGGTATTCGTCCCGGTCGGCCAGGACCGTCTCGCGGCCGCGCTGACGGCCCCGGACGAACGACCCGAGGGTCTCGTCGTCCTGATGACCGGGATGGGACCGCACCGGAGCCACCGCTTCGGGATCTGGGCCCGCACGGGCCGGGAGCTGGCCCGCCGCGGGATCGCTTCGGTCCGGTTCGACTACCGGGGGATGGGGGAGAGCACCGGCCTGCTCGGGGGGGCGGGCGTGTGGTACATGGCCGACATCCCCGTGGACCAGGCCATCGCCTGCGCCCGGTTCGGGATGGAGGCCACTGGAGCGCGGAGTGTGGCCGCCGCGGGGAACTGCGGCGGGGCGTGGGCGGCGCTCGAGCTGGGTGCCCGCATGCCGGAGTGCGCCGGGGTGGCGTTCATCCGGGCGCCCATCCTCGCCCCGGTCGAGTACGCCACCGTGGCCCGCAAGGCCCGGCGGTCGCGGCTGAAGCGGATCGTCCGTTCGAACCCGCTGCTGCATCGCCTGGCCCGGGTGGCGATCGACGCGACCTCGAAGGGGAGCCTGGACCTCATGGCCCGGTACCGTGCCCAGCTGGAGCACGGCAGCATGATGTTCCTGTTCTGCGAAGAGGACTACCGGCGGGGGTACGAGTCGAAGAGCCTCGAGAAGGTGCTGGCACAGCTCTCGCCGGAGCACCGCGCGCGGTGCACGCGGCTGATCATCCCCGGCCGGTCGCTCCAGGAGCTGGAGCTGTCCACTCAGGACGACTTGATCCGAACGATCACCGACTGGGCCGCGGAACTGTTCTCGGAGCGGCCCTCACCGATCGTCGTCTGAGCTTCCCGCCGCCCCCCGGGCATTCACCTTGGTTACGGTCCGGTTGGGTTCGGCCTATCCCAGGAGATGGACCCGGTCGAAGGACGACGCAACGGGTTCCGCAAGCCACGCCCGGGGTAAGACTAGTCCTGGGATCGACGCGAACGTGAGGACTATCCGGAGCTACGCGGTGGGTGACTTCGCCGACCAGGTCGACACGTTCTTCGGGCCGCAGACGGTAGCCACGCTGAGGAAGGCGACCGCCAAGAGCACCGGGCACGTCCAGCCGGTCTTCGTCGAGTCCCTGTCGGGCGGGACCGCATCGGTGTTCGGCGTGGTGAACGAATCGGTGACGAACTCCACGAACACCTCGCCGCGCAGCGAGGTGGTCCGGATCGACGTGCAGATGATCGACACCAAGAGCGGGTGGAAGGTGAACCGGGTGAACATCCTGCAGTCGCCGGGCACCTCACCGTTCGCCACGCCGTAGCCGGGGTCCGCACAGGTCGTCATGCAGGGCGCCTACCGCATCGTGGATCCCGGCGGCCCGCTCGTGGAGAGCTTCGTGGCGGCTCCGGGACCGATGGGATGGCGGTGGTTCGGCCGGGTCTCGCGCGAGTCGACCGGCGAGGAGCTGTGGACGGTCGACCACGTGGTCGACCTCGAGTGGTCCCTGGTGCGGTACCGCCTGGTCGTGCCGGGGTCGGCGCAGACGGTCGTCGTCCCCTCCGAAGGGGGCCTGGCCGTGCTGGCCGGAGACCGGGAGCTGTCGGTGCCCGGCGCGCGCGCGGTCTGGTCGAGGTCTCCGTCGTCGTTGCTGGTGCTGGACCGAAGGCTGAACGTGCTTGGGGCCCATGCCTTGCCGGTGGTCCGCGTGCCGGAAGGCTCGCAGACGGTGGTGGCGATTCGATCGCTGGGCGAGTCCCGCGTCGGGCGCGGCGAGAGCGAGGGGAGCGTGCAGCGGTTCGAGGTGCAGGTGGGGGAGGAGCGGTCGACGGCGCTGATCAGGAGCGACGTCCCGCTGTCCCTCGAAGGGGCGTTCGAACTGATCGCATGAGCCGGACCGGATGCCTCAGGCGGCGAGCGTGGGGCGGTGGCGTTCAACGATCGCGGCGCAGTCCACGCCGGGCGGAAGTGTGCCGAACGCCCCCCCGGCGGCCCCGGCCACGCGGGTGGACAGGAACGCCTCAGCCACGGCGGGTGGTGAATGACGAACGACCAGCGAGGCTTGCAGGGCGATGCCCAGCCGCTCGGCGATGCCGCGGGCCGCATACTGCGCGGACGCCGGCTCCTCGGCCAGCCCGGGCACCTGGTCCCGGATCTTCGAGACGAACGCGTCCAGCCGCTCGTCCAGCCCGGCGGCCAACTCCACCTCGGCCAAGAACGCGTCGAACGCGGCAGGGTCCTTGGCCAGCGCGCGCAGGACGTCGAGGGCGATCACGTTCCCCGGCTCTTCCCAGATCGCGTTCAAGGGGGAGTCCCGCAGGAGGCGCGGCATGGGGGACTCTTCGACGTAGCCGTTCCCACCCAGGCACTCGAGCGCTTCGACGACCAGCGGCGTGGCTCGCTTGCACACCCAGAACTTCGCCACCGGTGTGGCCAGCCGCTGGAACTGCGGCTCGGCGCCGGGATCGAACGCGCGAGCCAGGCGCAGGGCCACCAGCGTCGCGGCTTCGGACTCCACGCACAGGTCGGCCAGCACGTTCTGCATGAGCGGCTGCTCGAGCAACGGGGCGCCGAACGCCGAACGGAACGTCGCGTGGTGGGTGGCTTCGGCCACGGCGCGTCGCATCACCGCCGCCGAGCCGAGCACGCAATCCAGGCGGGTGTGGTTGACCATCTC
>DHWS01000020.1:6087-30530 GCA_002413305.1 Actinobacteria bacterium UBA5176
GGTTGACCATCTCGATGATGGTCGGAACGCCCCGGGCCTCCTCGCCCACCATCCAGGCCACCGCGTGGTCGACTTCGACCTCTGCAGAGGCCAGCGAGCGGGTCCCGAGCTTGTCCTTCAGGCGCTGGATGTGGAAGCCGTTCTTCGCCCCGTCGGGCAGGATCCGGGGGAGCAGGAAGCACGACAACCCGCCCGGCGCCTGGGCCAGGACCAGGAACGCGTCGGACGTGGGATGCGAGCAGAACCACTTGTGGCCGGTGAGCTCGTACATCCCCGGGTGGCCGGCCGGTTCGGCGCGGGTGGTGTTGGCCCGGACATCGGACCCGCCCTGCTTCTCCGTCATGGCCATCCCGCACAGCGCGCTGGTCGCGGGGTCGGGGTCGGTGAGGCGCGGCTCCCATTCGGCGGCCAGCGAGGGTGTGTGCCGGATCGCGGGGATCGACGCGTACGTCATCGACAGTGGGCAGCCCACGCCGGCTTCGGCCTGCGAGAGCAGGTAGAGCATCGCGCCGCGGACCACATGCGCGCCGGGTTGGGGTTCCCGCCAGGGGAGTGAGGGGATGCCGGCCCGGATCCCGAGCTCCAGGAGCTCGGTCCACGCGGGGTGGAACTCGACCTCGTCGATCCGGTTGCCGTAGCGGTCGTGAGTGCGGAGCTGGGGCGGGTTCCGGTCGGCCAGGACCCCCAGCCGAAGCGGTTCGCCACCCAGCGTCTCTCCCAGGCGCTCCAGCCGCCCCAGCCCCCACGGGCCGGCTTCGCGTTCGACGCTCTCCCGGAGGACGGTGTCCTGCGCGAACAGGTTGTAGCCCTCCAGCGGAGGGGGCTGGTTGAAGACCTCGTGGGTCGAAGAGGACGCTCGCCGGCGTTCCACGGTGGACACGGTTCGGTCAGCCTATCGCAGGCTGTCCGGGCGGAGGGCTCCCAGGCCCGGGGAGACGAAACGGTCAGCCTTCGGGGTCCCAGCCGAAGACGGCGCCACGGAGGCGGACCCGACCCCGCCCGGCCACGTGGAAGGCCATCGTGGTCAGATCCCGGGAGGCGGCCAGCTCCAGGAGGCGGCGCCGGCTCTCCACGGTCACCTCCGGGAGGGCGTCGAACGCGGCCGTCCATTCCGGGTTCTCGAACTGCGACGTGTGGATGAGGGCATCCGCGAGATAGATCGCGCCCTGGTCGTCATCCGACACCAGCACCGCGGCGTGTCCCGGCGTGTGCCCCGGCGCGGGCTCGAATCGGACACCCGGGAAGACCTCACGGTCATCGTCGACGAGATCGAGCAGTTGGGCGTGGTCGATGGCCGGCAGAACCATCCCGGTGACCTCGCGCATCACCTCCATCATCGAAGCGGACGCATCTGAGGTCCAGAATCCGAACTCGTCCCGCCGCATGACGACGCGTGCGTTCCGGAAGGCGGGAACCGGGGCCGGTCCGCCGAGCCGCACGAGGCCCCCGATGTGGTCCGGGTGAGCGTGGGACACCAGGACGACGTCGATGTCGTCGGGGCCGATCCCCAGGCCCTCGAGCGAACCGGGGAGCTTGCCCGCAGAGCCGTCCGGTCCGCCGAAGTCCCCCAGGCCCGCGTCCACCAGGGCGAGGCGTTCGCCGGATCGCAGCAGGAGCGTCTGGTAGGCGAGCCGGATCATGCCTTCCTCGGTCAGCGTCGAGCCCGCGAACCGCCGCCACTGCTCCTCCGGCACGCCGGGGAAGATCGCCTCCGGCGAGTAATCGCTCCACCCGTCGGAAAGGACCGTGCACTCGATCGAGCCGATCAGGAAGCTGTCCTGCGTGTCCATGGCCTTCCTCCTTCGACTGGCGCTTTGATGGACCAACCCACGAACCTCTGCCCGTGACTGAGCGAGGTCAGAAGACGGTCGGGCACCAGGGAAGCGGATCCCACGCGAACATCGCGTCGGCCCGGCGGATGGCGTTCGGCTCGCCGTCGACCCGCCCCGCCCGCTGCAGGACGGAGAACCGCACACCGCCCAGGTACGCCGCGCCCAGATCCTCGGCCGAGACCGCCAGATCGGGTTCGCGACCGGTCGGCGCGCACGTGGCGCCATCGGGTCCGCCCTCCAACAGGTAGCGGCCCTCCGTCCATGGGCAGAACGCGTCGCGCACCTCGAACACCACCGAACCGGACTGCGAGTACCGGCGGGCGGCAAGCGCCGCGGGCACGTCGACCACCCGGATCCACAGGGAGTCGCCGACCAGCGTCTTGAGCCGGCGCGGTTCGGCAAGCATGTACCGCAAGGGTTCGTCAAGGGGCCGGGGCCACGCATCCAGCTTGTCGATGAGATCCACGCCCAGGCAGTAGCGCCACAGATCCGCGTATGCCCCAGCCGACTCGCTCATCAGCTCCGAGATCCGGAGGGTCCCGCCGGCCAGGCCGTTCTCCCAGTCGCTCTTCAGGCGGTACACGACGTACCCGTCGTCCTGTCCACCGGTCCGGTGCAGGGCGAAGAACAGCGCGCCGAATCCGTCACGCCACCGTTCGTGATCCGCCGTGTCGTGGCGCCAGAACCCTTCGTGCCAGCTCCACATCCCCGGCCTGGTGGGGACCACCCGCTCGTGGATCGGGGGCATCCGAACGAGAGCTTCGTCCTTCTCCACGATCTCGACCGCGCCGCCGGGCTCGGCGGGCCGGGCGAACGCCGAGCGCGCCGTCTCGATCTCCAGGCGTGTCGACAGCGCTGCCATCCCGTAGCCGAACCGCCCGTAGATCGAGCTCTCCGAGGCCCACAGGCCGGCGATCGACTCGCCGCGCTCGCGGACGTCGTCGAGCTGGCGGCGCATCATCTGCGTCAGCAGGCCCCGGCGGCGATGGGTCGGCGACACGCCCACGACCGTCACCCCGGCCATCGGGACCCTCGCCCCGGGAACGGTGAGCGTCAGCGAGAACGCGCCGGCCGTGCCGACGATCCGCTCGCCGTCCAGCACCGGCAGGCTCCGGTCGGCCTCGAAGACCAGCCGCTCGTTCTCGACCTCCGCTGGTTCGAGGTGCTCGCCGAAGGCCCGTTCCACCGACCGGACGAAAGTGGCGAACTCGTCCGGTTCGATCGGTCTGATGGCCAGGTCCACGGATCGATCCCCTCACTCGCCGGTCAGCGTTCCATTATGTCGTACGGCGCTGGGTGCGAACCGGGCGCGGAGCGGGAACACGGCGTCGTCGCCCATCTCGGCAGCCCGGACCTACCAAGGAGTAGGATGAACGTATGATGGCGGACGGAGCGACGCACGATTACCTGTGGACGGGACGAAGCGGCCCCTTCACCATCCTGTTGAACGACCAGGTCTTCGCCCCCACGCACACCAGCCGGGAGGTGGCCGAGGGCATCACCGTCCATCCCGGCGACACGGTGATCGACGTGGGCAGCGGCTCCGGGGTGCTCTCCTTCGTGGCCGCGAAGCTCGGCGCCCGTAAGGTCTTCGGGGGCGAGGTCAACCCTGCCTCGGTCGAGCTCGCCCGGAGGAACGCCGAGCTCCTCGGTCTCCAAGACGTGGTCGAGTTCCGGCTGGGAAGCCTGTTCGAACCGTTCGGAGACGTGCGGGCCGATGTGGTGATCGGTGACGTGTCCGGCATCCCGGACGAGATCGCCTCCATCTCGGGCTGGTTCCCCGGCGGGTTCAGCGGCGGTCCGACCGGCGCCGAGGTCCCCATGGCCATGCTCGAATCCTCCCGGTCGCACCTCGCCCCCGGCGGGCGGCTCTACCTGCCCACGGCGTCGATCCAGGACGAGAACGCCGTGCTCCGGACCGCCCGGCGGATCTTCGGCGAGGGCCGGATCCGCCAACTCCGCGAACGGCTGATGCCGCTCCCGGGAAAGATCTCCGAGAGCACGGTGGCCCGCCGGCTCATGGACAGCGGCATGGTCCGGCTCATCCGCCGGGGCAGCCGTCTCCTGTGGGAACTGCGGGTCTGGGAGATCACCGCCCCGCCGGCCTGACCTCCGCTCGTCCGCCTTCCGGTCCCGGTTCGAACCTCCTGCCAACCCCTTCCGCTCCCCGTAGAGTGAGGCCATGGCCGGCCTCGATCCCCGCGACCCGCCCCTCGCCACCGCGCCGCCCGAAACGCCTCCCTCCGAAGGTCCCAGCCACGTCTCCCGCTTCCCCGCCGGGTCCGACCGGCGGTTGCTGGCCACCGAGGTCGGCATCGTGCTGGCGCTGTCCCTGCTGCCCGCCGCCGTGGACGCCATCATCAGCCTGGCTTCGGCGCCGCTGGCCGGGATCCAGGTCTTCACGTTCTCGAACGCCCAGCTGGCCCAGCAGCTGAGCGACATCGTGTTTACCACCGCCCCGGTCGCCCTGGTCTTCTACCTGATCCGCAGGAACGGGGAGCCCCGCGACGCGTTCGGCTTCCAGACCGACGCGCTGGCCCGCGACGCCGCGTGGGGGCTCCTGGCCGCTATGGCCGTCTCCGCGGTCGGCATCGCGATCTATCTCGCCGCCATCCGGCTGGACGTCAACCGGTTCGTCGTCCCGGTGCCGCCGCTCGGGCATTGGTGGACCGTGCCCGTCCTGGTGCTCGGGGCCGCCGAGTCCGGCCTGCTCGAGGAGGTCATCGTGGCCGGATACCTGATCCGGCGGCTCGAACAGTTCGGCTTGGGCTCGGCCGCCGCGGTGGTCACGGCGGCCGTGTTCCGGGGTGCGTACCACCTCTACCAGGGGTGGGGCGGGTTCACGGGGAACCTGCTGCTGGGACTGGCGTTCGGGACGGCGTTCGTGAAGTGGCGGCGAACCTGGCCCCTGGTTGTGGCTCACGTGGCGGTCGACACGCTGGCCGGGGTGGCCTACATCGTCTTCCGGGGACACTGCATCTTCGGGGCGTGCATCAAGTGACCCCGAGATCCCTCGGGCCCGTGGGGATCTTCTTGGCCCTGCTCCTGGCCGCTTCGGCATGCACGGGAGGCGGGTCGGACGGGCACGTATCGCCGGGGCCGTCGCGCGGAACAGGCACCCCGCGCACCGTCCAGGAGCTCCGGATCGGCTCGGCGGGGTTCGGCCTCCCGAACCCCGTGCAGCGCGAGGTGGCCGTGGCCGCCGGCCGGCTGGTCTACCTGGCCGGAGGCCTGAACGCGGCCGAGCGATCGGTGGCCGCCGTCTTCACTCTTGACCCGTCGACGGGTCGCACCGCTGAGGTCGGTTCGATGCCCCAGGCCTTCCACGATGCGGCGGGCGCGATGATCGGGCAGCGGCTGTTCGTGTTCGGCGGGGGGACCGGAGAGAGTTCGGACGCGGTCCAGACGTTCGACACCGTCTCGCACGCCACGTCGGTGGCCGGACACCTTCCGCGTCCGCTGTCGGACCTGCAGGTCGCCATGGTGAACGGCACCGTCTATCTGGTCGGCGGGTGGGATGG
Source organism: Actinobacteria bacterium UBA5176 (assembly GCA_002413305.1). Taxonomy (GTDB): domain Bacteria; phylum Actinomycetota; class UBA4738; order UBA4738; family UBA4738; genus UBA4738. The sequence goes on from DHWS01000020.1 coordinate 11,441, forward strand.
CACCGCCTACTCCCGGACGATCTACGCGACCACCGATGGGCTCCACATCCGCACCGCCGGACAGCTCCCGGTAGGGATCCGGTACCCGGCGGTTGCCGCGGTCGGCGATTCGATCGTGGTGGCCGGTGGCGTGACGCCCGCCGGACCGACCGATGCCGTATCGATCTTCGAGACGAAGTCCGGCCGGACCCTGTCGCTGGGGCGGCTGCCGGTCCCGGTCGGGCACGGGGGAGCGTTCTCGCTGGGCGGCCTGGTGTACCTGGCCGGCGGGCAGGACGGATCCGGGCACGCCGTCTCGGACGTCGTGTCGATCGATCCGGCGACGAAAAGGGTCGTCGGCCTCCCTCCGCTCGCCGCGCCGCTGTCCGATCCCGGTGTCGTGGTCACCGGCGGGCGGGCTCTGCTGGTCGGAGGCTGGCGGCAGACCGCGGTGAACCAGGTGCTCCGGGCCTCGCTGGAGACCGTGACGGTCGCCCCGCCGCCCAGCCCCGACGGCGCCGTGGCAGCCTCGCTCCGGCCCTTCGCCGGGCTCCTGCTGATCGCCGACCGGGGGAACAACCGCCTGCTGGTCATGGATGCGAGCAAGCACATCGTGTGGCGCTACCCGGATCCGGCTCTTCCCCCGCCCCCGTTCCGCTTCTACTTCCCCGACGACGCGTTCTGGGTGCACGGAGGCAACGCCATCCTGGTCAGCGAGGAGGAGAACGACGTCGTCCAGGAGATCGCCTACCCGAGCGGGAGGACGATCTGGTCGTACGGCCACGCGGGAGTGCCGGGTTCGGCGGCCGGCTACCTCGACCAGCCGGACGACGCCTATCCCTACCCAGGCGGCGGGGCGATCGTGGCGGATGCGAAGAACTGCCGCATCGTGTTCTTCGACGCGAAAGGGAACTTCGCCCGCCAGATCGGGAGGACGGCCAGCGCGGACGTGACGGGGGCGTGCTACCACGCACTGCCGGACCATGTAGCGTATCCGAACGGGGACACGCCGCTGCCGAACGGCCACGTCCTCATCTCGGAGCTCCGGGGCGGCGGCTGGCTGGACGAGGTGACGTCCGACGGCCACCCGGTCTGGCAGACGCACGTCGCCGGGATCCATCTCCCGTCCGACCCGCAGCGCTTGCTGGACGGGAGCTTCCTGACGGTCGACTACGACACACCGGGCCGGATCGTCCGGTTCACGTCGGACGGCAGGGTGCTGTGGGACTACCACGTCACGAGCGGCACGGGGGTCCTTTCGAACCCGAGCCTGGCCGCGCCGCTTCCGAACGGGCTGGTCGCCGTGAACGACGATTTCAACCACCGGGTGGTCCTGATCGACCCGGCGACGAAGGAGATCGTGTGGCAGTACGGGGTGAGGGGAGTGGCCGGCACCGGACAGGGCTACCTGCGGATCCCGGACGGCCTGGACCTGCTCCTGCCCGGCGGTCTGACGCCCCTGCATGGGGACTTCGCCACGACCACCGTCACCCCGGGCCGGCCGTAGCGCGGGCCGAGCGTATGCTCGCCGATATGTCCGAGAGCATGCGCGAGGAGGTGCGGCTCACCCGCTACAGCCACGGCGCCGGTTGAGCGTGCAAGCTCGCCGCGAGCGACCTGGCTCAGGTCCTGGGCCTCCTGACCCCAACCGCATATCCGCCCGAGGTGCTGGTCTCGCCCGAGACGGGTGACGACGCGGGCGTGTTCGCCCTGCCGGGGAACGACCACCTGGCGCTGGTGCAGACCGTCGACTTCTTCACGCCCATCGTGGACGACCCCTTCGATTGGGGCCGGATCGCCGCGGCGAACGCGTTCTCCGACGTCTACGCCATGGGCGGCCGGCCGGTCACGGCCCTGAACCTGGTCGCCTGGCCCGTCGAACAGCTCCCCCTCGAGATGCTGGCCCGGGTCCTGGAGGGCGGGGCAGCCATCGCCGCGGAGGCGGGGGTGACGATCCTCGGGGGGCATTCGATCCACGACCCCGAGCCGAAGTACGGGATGGCCGTGACGGGGTTCGTCGATCCGGCGCGCATGGTCCGGAACTCCACGATGCGGGCCGCCGACCTGCTCTACCTCACGAAGCCGCTCGGTCTGGGGATCATCGCCACAGCCGTGAAGGCGGGGAGGGCCACGCCGCTGCAGCTTCGAGCCGCCGTGGGGACGATGTCCGCGCTCAACGCGGACGCTTCGGAGGCGATGCTCGAAGCCGGCGCGACGGCGTGCACGGACGTGACGGGGTTCGGCTTGATGGGGCACCTGCACATCGCGCTCCGGGCGGCCGGGCTCTCCGCCGTGCTGGACGCATCCGCCGTCCCGTTCCTGGAGGGGGCGGCGGATCTGGCCCGAGCCGGCATGGTCCCCAGTGGGACCCGTTCGAACCTCGAGTTCGTGACGCCTTCCACCGATTGGGGCCAGCTGGGCGAGATCGAACAGCTCCTGCTGGCCGACGCGCAGACCAGCGGTGGATTGCTGATCGCCATCCCTCCGGGGGAGGCCCGGCTGCTCGAAGAGGGTCTCGAGCGACGAGGGCTGCTCGTGGCCAACGTCGGGCGGGTCGTCGATGGCGGAACCGGCCGGATCATGGTCGCAGGCATGGTGGCGGGCTGAGGGCCAGGCTGAGGGTCAGGCGGCGAATCCCACTCGGACGATAGAATTTCTGCCCGCACCATGATCGAGATCCCGGCCGACATCCGAGACCAGCTCGTGGCCCACGCGTTCGCGGGGCTGCCCGACGAGTCGTGCGGTCTGTTGGCCGGGCCAGGCGGTCGCGTCGAGCGCTTCTTCCCCATGACGAACGCCGACCACAGCCCGCTCACCTACCGGCTGGACGCGTCGGAGCAGATCAAGGTCTTCGGGGAGATCGATGCGAAGGGGTGGGACCTGATCGGCATCTTCCATTCGCACACGCACTCGCCGGCGTATCCGAGCGAAACGGACCGGCGGCAGGCTTTCTACTCCGAAGCGCACTACGTCCTGGTGACGCTCCAGGACCGGAATAACCCCGGGATCAGGGCGTTCACCATCCGAGAGGGCACGATCGAACAGGACGAGGTGAAGATCACGTGACCGGCGCCAAGCCCGCCGGCGTCCGTAAGCCGGTGTTCAACGAAGAGCAGGTCGTTCGGTACTCGCGCCATATCATCCTGCCCGGCATCGGAGCCGCCGGGCAGCGCGCCCTGATGGACGCGAAGGTGCTGTGCATCGGCGCGGGGGGCCTGGGCTCGCCCGCCGCCATGTACCTGGCCGCGGCAGGGGTGGGTACGCTCGGCCTCCTGGACTTCGACCGGGTCGACCTGACGAACCTGCAGCGCCAGCTCCTGCACGACACCGGCGACGTGGGGCGGCCGAAGGTGGACAGCGCGGCGGACCGGATCAACGCGCTCAATCCCAACGTCGAGGTGGTGAAGCATGACACGACCCTGACCAGCGACAACGCGTTCGACATCCTCGGGCGGTACGACGTGATCGTGGACGGGACCGACAACTTCCCGGTCCGCTACCTGGTGAACGACGCTACCCAGATGCTCGGCAAACCGCTCGTCTACGGTTCGATCTACCAGTTCGACGGGCAGGCCAGCGTGTTCCTGCCCGGGCCCGAGACGCCGTGCTACCGCTGTCTGTTCCCCCAGCCGCCGCCTCCGGGGGCCGTGCCGAACTGCGCAGAGGCCGGCGTGTTCGGCGTGCTGCCCGGGATCGTCGGCTCCATCCAGGCGGTGGAGGCCATCAAGCTCATCGTCGGGATCGGGGAGCCGCTGGTCGGCCGGCTGCTGTTGTTCGACGCGCTGGCCATGGAATTCACCAGCGTGAAGCTCCGGTGGGACCCCGACTGCCCGGTGTGCGGGAAACACCCAACCGTGACCGGGCTCATCGACTACGACCAGTTCTGCGGTCTGCCCGCGCGCACCACCGTGCAGCAGGCGCAGGCCGAAGCCGACACACTGAAGACCACCTCGGAGGCATGACGCGATGTCCGTGACCGTGAAGATCCCGACCATCCTTCGGCGCCACGTCGGCGGCAAGCCCACGGTCGAGGGCGACGGCGACACGCTCCGCGACCTGCTGTCGAACCTGGAGACGCAGTACCCGGGCCTGACCACCAGCATCGTGACCGAGCAGGGCGGCTTGCACCGGTTCGTGAACCTCTACGTGAACGACGAGGACGTCCGGTACCTCGGCTCGCTGGAGACCGAGGTCAGGGAAGGCGACACGGTGTCGATCCTGCCCGCTGTGGCGGGCGGCTGAGGACACCTCCGCACCGGCTGCTGACGCCTCCACTCGGGCGTCGACAGCAGATCCGGCAGGGCCGTTCGTCCCCCAGCGGAGTGGGATCGGCCGGGCCGAACGCGGGTCGGTTGCCGATTTTCCCACGCGGGCGATGTGCGTTAGGCTCGGACCTCAGGGGCCGGAAGGTGGTACCCACGCCCGGTCGGTCGCGGGAGACCGAGATCCTCTTTCGGGAGGAACGACTATCGGGACGCCTGGTCGCCGCCTTTCGGTCCCGCTCTTCTCTCCCCGAGCCACGCTCCAAACGATCAGGGTGTGACGACGGCGGTCTTCCTGGGCGGGTTGAAGAACGGGAGCTCGGTCACGGTGGCCGGGATGCGGCCGCGTCGCGCTTCCACCGTCCACTCGACCTCCACCCGCGCTCCGGTTTCGGCGTGTTCGGCCTGCACGGAGGCGAGTGCGATGGCCTTCTTGAGGGTGGGGCTCCAGGTGGTGCTGGTGGCCTTCCCGATCTGCCGGCCCCTCGAGGAGACCGGCACGGGCACGCGCGAGGCGGTCGCTTCCATCACGGGGGGCAAGCCCCGGGCGGCATGCAGCGATTCGATGCCCGACCAGTCGATCTCCAGTCCCACCAGCCGGCGCGGCGGGCCGCCGAGGGCCTGTTCGCGTTCCAGAGCACGCCGCCCGACGAACGGCGCCGGCTTGTCGAAGTCGACGAACCGCCCGAGGACGCCAAGCTCGAAGGGGGAGTAGGCCTGCTCGGGGATGATGGCCCGCCGCACGCCGTCGAAGTCGGCTTCGATGAGGATGAGGCCGGCCTCGATGCGGGTGACGTCGAGGGCGAGCATGCCGGCGGGGCGCACGCCGAACGGCCGCCCGGCGTCCACCACCGCGTCCCACAGCTGGACAGCCTCGGCCGAGTCCACCCACAGCTCGAACCCGAGGTCGCCCGTGTAGCCCGTTCGGCTCACATCGACGTCGATTCGTCCGATCCGTGCCGTCCGCCGCCCGAAGTACCGGAGGTCGCCCCAGGGTTCCTGGGTCGCCGCCTCCAGCACGTCGCGTGACTTGGGGCCCTGGAGGGCCAGCGCTGCCACGCGTTCGGTGATCTCTTCGACCTCCACGTCCAGGCCGCCGGCGTTCATGCGGATCCATCGAAGCGAGGGGTCGGCGGCCGTCCACCGGTACTCGTCGTCGCCGAGGCGGGCCACGGTCCCGTCGTCGATCACCTTCCCCTCCTCGTCGCACCACGAGGTGTAGTAGACCCGGCCGGGGCGGAGCTTCGACATGTCGCGGGTGATGACGCGGTCGATGAGCCGGGTCGAATCCGGGCCGGTGACGCGGTACTTGTACAGCGGCGAGACGTCGATGAGCGCGGCGGCCTCGCGGATCGCGTTGTACTCGATGTCGTGGGCGTCGGCGTAGGCGCTGGCGGCGAAGTACCCCGCCCATTCCCGCCACTGGAGCTTGCGGTTGAGTGGCGCGGTGCGGGGGTGGAAGGCGGTCCCGACCGTCACGCGGACATCCTCGTCGGGGTGTTGGAGTACACACGGTCTCCTTCGTCGGCGCTTCCGGCGTCGCGGGAGGCGTTCGCTTCCCGTTCGCCGACCGTCCTCGAGTGGACGCGATGGGGCATGCTAGGTGCGCGGCGGATCGCCGACAAGGATCCGGGGCGGAAAACCTCTGATGGATGGGCGCAGGAGGGGGTCGAACATGGAGGACGAGGCCGGGTCGGACGGCTGGATCGAGGTGGCGGTGGAGGCCGATCTACCGGAGAGGCGGGCGATCCGGGCGCAGGTCGAAGGGATGGACGTGTTCCTGTTTCGAACCGCAGACCGGATCTTCGCGATAGACAACCGGTGCACCCATCAACAGGGCCCGCTGCACCGCGGCGTCGTGAAGGCAGACATCCCCCAGCCGACGGTGACCTGTCCGGTTCACGGAAGCATGTTTTGGATGACCGACGGGCGGGTGGTGCGAGGGCCGGCCTCCCGACCCCAGCCGGTCTACGATGTCCGCGTGACCGAGGGGATCGTCGAAGTTCGTCCCCGCTGATCCTTCCGAGGGGCCGAGGCGTCAAGACGCGCCGGCCGCCCAGTCCACGGTCAGCTGGGCCGGGTTCTGCGGGTCGATCCGGACCGCCAGCCGGGCTCCCGGCTTCACCCGGTCGGCGTGGTCGGGCATCACCAGCACCGGCTGGGCGAGGTGGTACGGCCGGCTGCCGTCGGGCGTGACCTCCATATCCATCTGCACGAGCCGTCCCCCGTTCATCTCCACGCCCAGCTCCCGGATGCCGGTGATGGTCATCGTGCCCGTTGCACCACCGGCCGGCCCGATGGGGATCGTGGTCGGGATCGGAGCCGGAGTCGACCCCGGCACCTGCGGGTGGAAGCCGGCGGCTTCGGCCCGGGCCATCTCGGCCGCGAGCTGTGGCGTCATCTGCGGCGCGTTCAATGGATAGAGCGAAGCGATCACGTCCGGGATCTGCCGGTAGAACCCGACCACGAGGTCCAGCACCTGGCCGGTCTGCTCGGCGTCGTGGCGCTCGCGGTTCCGATACACGAGCGCGTACCGGCCGGAGATGCAGAAGTGCCAGCCCTTGCCGTTCGCCAGGAGCCACTCGATCATCTGCTCGCTCACCATGTCGTGGGCGAACTTCAGGTCGGACCCGGTCACCTTGAAGGCTCGGTTGAACGCGTCGGATTCGAAGGGCACCGGCTGGGTCCCGAGGCCGACGCGCTTGAACGCCCGGGCCAGCGCGCTCGACGAATGGATCTCGAGTCGGGGGCAGTCCGCGGGGACCGGTGCCGCCCCGCACGTGAAGTACTGATAGGAGTCGCTTCCGTCGTTGTCCCGGTCCATCTGCCAGGCGACGAACGCCCACGCGTTGATCTCGTTCCACGTGCCGTAGACGACGAACTTGCAGCCGTTGCTGTCGCCGCCCTGGAGGACCGAGAACGGCAGCATGCCCAGCCCGAACGCGTCGCCTTCCGAGAACTGGAGGCCGTGCAGCTTCGCGAAGCCCTCCATCTCCTTGTGCTCCTTGCGATCGCCCCACGGCGTATGGATCGTGATCGGCATGCTGGACCCCCTGTCGACGTGAGCAGGATTGTGCGCGTCCTCCAGGAGACCGGCAACAGCGGCGACGTCGCTTAGACCGGCGGTTGCGGGTCGTACTGGATCCCGCGCTTGACCTCTTTCGCCCGCTCCTCCGAGTGGAGGCGGCGGACGAGGTGCAGCGCCATGTCGATCCCGGCGGACACGCCGGCGGCGGTGATCACATCGCCGGTGTCGACGAAGCGGTCGTCGGGTCGAAGCTCCACCGTGGGGTCGAGCTGGCCCAGCAGATCGAGCGTGCTCCAGTGGGTGGTGGCGGGGCGCCCGTGCAGCAGCCCGCTGTCCGCGAAGACCAGCGCGCCCGTGCACACGCTGGTCATGAGCGCGCCGGTGGCGGCGATCGCCTGGACCCACCCGCGCAGCAGTTCGTCACCGAGCTGCCGCCGGGTGCCGGCCCCGCCGGGGAAGACGAGCACGTCGATGGGGGGAGCGGTCTCCCACGAGTGGTCGGGCAGGACCCGGAGGCCCTTCGCGCAGCGGATCTGCTCCAGCGACCGGGCGAGCGTGAACACCTCGACCCGGTCGTCAGGGAAGTTCTTCGCCCAATACGCGAGCACCTCCCATGGTCCGGCCCAGTCCAGTTCCTCGCACTCTTCGAAGAGGAAGATGCCGATCCGGAGGGGTTGACCGGGTTGCACGTCCCCTAGAGTATCGGCGCCCGGGAGGACGGCGGAGGGGCGTGGCGACGAAGCGGTACGACGCGATCGTGATCGGCGGCGGGCACAACGGCCTGGTCGCTGCCGCCTACCTCGCCCGTGGCGGGATGAAGACCCTGGTGCTGGAGCGCCGGAACGTGCTGGGCGGCGCGGCCGTGACCGAGGAGATCTTCCCGGGTTTCCGGTTCAGCGTCGCGTCGTACGTGGTCTCCCTGCTCCGCCCGGAGATCATCCGCGATCTCGAGCTCCCGAAGCACGGCCTGGAGATCCTGCCGCTGGACGGGACGATCACCCCACTGGATGGTGACTACCTCTGGCGTGTGAACGACCACGCCGAGACCATGCGCGAGCTCCGGCGCTGGTCGCGCACGGACGCGGAGGCGTACGAGGAGTACGGCCGGCTGATGGTGGACATGGCCCGGTTCATCAAGCCGGTCCTGTCGATCGTCCCCCCCGACCCGGGCCGGATCGATCCGCGGGATTGGTTGGGAGTGCTGGGCCTGGCGCGGAGCTTCCGCGACCTGTCCGAGTACCACCAGTCGGTGTTCGTCCAGCTCATGACCATGAGCGCGGCCGAGTTCCTGGAGCAATGGTTCGAAACTGACCCGTTGATCGCCACGATGAGCGCCAGCGGCATCATCGGGACCTTCCAGGGAATACGTTCACCAGGCACCGCGTACGTGCTGCTCCACCACTACATGGGCGAGATCGACGGCGCGTTCCGGGCCTGGGGGATCCCGCGGGGCGGGACGGGGGGCATCAGCGAGGCGATCGCGTCGGCGGCGCGGGCCGCGGGCGCGGAGATCCGAACCGAAACGCCTGTGGACCACCTGCTGATCGCGGGTGACAGTGTGACGGGGGTTGTCACATCGTCAGGCGACGAATTGACAGCATCTGTCGTGTTGTCAAGTCTGGACGCGCGCCAGACCTTCCTCCACCTAGTTCCCTCCGGCACGCTCGATCCGCAGTTCGAACGCGAGGTCCGCCGCTACAAGTTCCGCGGCTCCTCGGGCAAGGTGAACCTCGCCCTCGACGGCCTTCCGGACTTCACGTGCCTTCCGAACGCGGTGACCACCGAACACCTGCGGGGCGCGATCAGCTTCAGCCCGAGCACCGACTACATGGAGCGCGCCTACGACGATGCCAAGTACGGCCGGTTCAGCGCCCGCCCCTACATCGACACGATCATCCCGACGCTGGTCGACCCGTCGATGGCCCCGCCCGGCAAGCACGTCATGAGCTGTTTCGTCCAGTACGCGCCGTACCACCTCGAGGACGGCCGGGAGTGGGACGACGCCCAGCGCGAGGCGTTCGGCGACGCCGTGGTCGACACCATCGCCGAACGCGCCCCGAACATCCGGGACCTGATCCTTTACCGACAGGTCCTCACGCCGAAGGACATCGAAGTGACCTTGGGTCTGTCCGAGGGCAACATCTTCCAGGGCGAGCTCTCGCTGGAGCAGCTGTTCTTCTTCCGCCCCGTCCCCGGATGGGCTCGCTACCGGACGCCCGTCAAGGACCTGTGGATGTGCGGGTCGGCGACCCACCCCGGCGGGGGCCTGATGGGTGCGCCCGGGCGGATCGCGGCGCTGGAGGTCCTCAAGGCGCTGCGGTACCGGCGGGGAGCGGCGTGACACCCACGCGGTCCTACGACGCAGTGGTGATCGGCGCCGGCCATAACGGGCTGGTCTGCGCGGCCTACCTGGCGAAGGCTGGCCTGCGAACCCTGGTTCTCGAGGGATCCGGCCGGGTCGGTGGCGCGCTGGCCACGGGAGAGATCGAACCCGGCGTACGCGCCCCGACCTACGCCCACACGATCGGCCGTCTGCGATCCTCCGTCGTGCGCGATCTCCGGCTCACCGCCCACGGACTCAGAACCATCCGACCCGACGTTCGTGCGTTCGCTCCGCAGCCCGATGGCCGCTCCATCACCCTGTGGGCGAACGCGGCCGCCACCGCGAACGAGCTCCGGGCATGGTCGAGCAAGGATGCCGATGCCTATCCGCGCTTCGACCGGAAGGTGCGGGCGCTGGCGAGCTTCCTGGCCTACCTGCACGCCGCCACGCCGCCCGACATCGAGTCGCCCTCGCTGGCCGACGCGCTGGCGGGGATGAAGCTCGGCCGGGCCCTGCGAGGCCTCGGGGGCGCCGGCCACACCCGCGAGGCCCTCCGCGTCCTGCCGATGGCGGTGGCCGACCTGGTCGGGGAGGAGTTCGAGACGGTTGCGCTCCGCGGAGTCCTCGCCGCCCGCGGGGTCCGGCTGGCCGCCATGGGCCCTTGGTCCGCCGGGACCGCGCTGCACTTCCTGGCCGACTCGGTCGGAGGCGATGGCGGCGCGGCCGGCGAGACCGTCTACGCGATGGGAGGCCCGGGCGCGCTCGCGGATGCCCTGGCCGGCGCGGTCAGGGCCGCCGGCGCCGAGATCCGCTACGGCGCAGCCGTCGTGGCGGTCGCCGGCGGCGGGGACCGCGTGACCGGCGTGGTGCTCGGAGAGGGCGAGGAGATCGCCGCCCGCGCCGTCGTCTCCGGTGCCGACCCCAAGCGCACCCTCACCCGCCTCGTCGATCCGGTCGCCCTCGGCCCGCGCCTGGCCTGGCGGGCCGGCAACATCCGCACGCCGGGCGTGGTGGCGAAGGTCAATCTGTCACTCGCGGCGCTGCCGACGTTCCCCGTGACCGCCGGAGACGAACCCCACCGCCTGCATGGCCGCATCCTGATCGCTCCGAGCGTGGACTATCTGGAGCGGGCGTTCGACCATTCGAAGTACGGGCGGATCAGCGAGGAGCCGTTCCTGGAGGCCACGATCCCAACCCTCACCGACCCGACGCTGGCCCCCCCAGACCGGCACGTGATGAGCATCCTCTTCCAATACGCGCCGTACCGGCTCCGCGGGGAGGGGCTGGACGAACGCCGGGACGAGATCGGTGACCTCACTCTCCGGACCCTGGAACGGTACGCGCCCGGCCTGACCGCCCAGGTCACCGCCCGGCAGGTCATCACGCCGCTGGACCTCGAGCGCGACCTCGGCTTGACCGAAGGCCACCCTCTCCACGGCGAGCCCGCCCTGGACCAGTTCTTCGCCTGGCGTCCCCTGTTCGGCCACGCGCGGTACCGGCTCGGACTCCCGGGCCTGTACCTGTGCGGGTCGGGCGCGCATCCGGGAGGCGGGGTGACCGGGGCGCCGGGCGCCAACTGCGCCCGCGAGGTACTGGCCGACCTTCGCCGCCGCGGGGTCTGAGCGCCTCCCGTCCGACCTCGAACGACCGTGGCCGGCTCCCCCTGATGCGGGCCCCTGTCGTACCCGGGCGCTACCCTTGAGGACATGTGCAGAAGCATCAAGACGTTGCGGAGCGGGAACGAGGTCGCCGGTCAGGAGGAGATCCAGGCGGCGGCCCTGCAGTTCGTCCGGAAGGTGAGCGGGTACCGGACGCCGTCGCGGGACAACGCAGACGCGTTCGACCTGGCCGTCGAGGAGGTCGCTGAAGCGTCCCGCAAGCTGCTCGAACGGGTCGCGGCATCGCCGCATCTCCGGGCGCCCCGGACCCCATTGGGATAATCGCTACGGTGCGCACTGACGACATCCTGGGGGCTATCGGCGGCACGCCCCTGGTCGGGATCCAGCGACTCTCGCCGAAGCCGGAGGTCCGCCTGTGGGCCAAGCTCGAGGGCCAGAACCCGACGGGCTCGCTGAAGGACCGGATCGCCCTGGCCATGATCGAGGACGCCGAACGCTCCGGCGCCCTTTCGGCCGGCATGGAGATCCTGGAGCCGACCTCGGGGAACACCGGCATCGCGCTGGCCATGGTGTGCGCCCGGAAGGGCTACCGGCTGACGGTAGCCATCCCCGAGAACGCCAGCGAGGAGCGCGTCCGGCTTCTCGAGCTGTTCGGCGCCGAGATCGTCTTCACGCCGGCCGAGAAAGGGACGAACGGCTCGATCGAGGTTGCCCGCCGCATGGTGGCCAGCGGGAAGTACTTCATGCCGTTCCAGTACGGCAACCCGGCGAACCCCCGCGCCCACTACGAGGGGACCGGCGCGGAGATCGTCCGCGACCTCCCCGAGGTGACGCATTTCGTGGCGGGGCTCGGGACCGGTGGGACGCTGACCGGTGCGGGCCGCCGCCTGAAGGAGCACAACCCGGCCGTCCGGGTGGTCGCCGCCGAGCCCGAGCTGGGCGAGCTGGTCTACGGCCTCCGCTCCCTGGACGAGGGCTTCGTCCCGCCCGTGCTGGACGAATCGATCCTGGACCGCAAGTTCCTGGTGTCCTCGCACGACGCGCTCCGGGCCACCCGGGAGCTCACCGAGAAGGAGGCGATCTTCGCAGGGCTCTCCTCCGGTGCGGTGATCCACGCGGCCAAGAGGATCGCGGCCGAGATCGACGGCGGGGAGGTCGTCTGCGTGCTGGCGGACGGCGGCTGGAAGTATCTGTCCACCCAGGCCTGGTCGGTGGACCTGGACATGGCGGAGAAGCAGGTCGAGGAGACGCTGTGGTGGTAACGCTGCACGACCATGCGGGATGCGTGCCGTGAGCGATCCGCGGCCCATCGGCGTCTTCGACTCCGGCGTGGGCGGGCTGACGGTCGTGCGTTCGGTCATGGACGCACTGCCGCACGAATCATTGGTGTACTTCGGCGACACCGCCCGGTACCCGTACGGCCCGCGCCCACTCCAGGAGATCACGAAGTTCTCGCTGCAGATCGCCGACCACCTCATGACCAAGGACGTGAAGATGATCGTGGTGGCGTGCAACTCGGCCACCGCCGCCGCGCTGGACGACGTCACGGCGCACGTGCCGGTCCCGGTCGTCGGCGTGATCGAGCCCGCGGTCCGAGCGGCGCTCCGGGCCACCCGGAACCGGCGGGTCGGTCTGATCGGGACCGAAGCGACCGTGTCGAGCGGTTCGTACCAACGCCAGTTCGAACGGCTCGACCCGGAAGGTTCCGTGGAGGTGGTCGCCCAGGCGTGTCCCCGGTTCGTCGAGTTCGTCGAGAAAGGGGACACGACCAGTCCCGACCTGCTCCGGTCGGCCGAGAGCTACCTGGCCATCCTCCGGGTGGCGGGGATCGACACGTTGATCCTGGGGTGCACGCATTACCCGCTGCTCCGCGGCGCGCTCCGCCACGTGATGGGACCGGACGTGTTGCTGCTCTCGTCGGCCGACGAGACCGCCACCGCCGTGTATGAGACGCTGTTCTCCGACGGGCTCCTGCGTGACGAACCCGGCATGCCGCAGCACACGTTCGAATCGTCGGGGGACCAGCACACCTTCGCCCGGCTGGTCACGCACTTCCTGGCGCCGCAGTTCCGTGGCCCGGCCGGCGTGTCGCTCGACCGGGTGTGGGGGGACTGAACTCCATGGAGCTCGTCGTGCTCGGCTCGCACGCCACGTGGCCGCGCGCGCACGGGGCGGCCTCCGGGTATCTCGTCCGGCACGACGGCTTCACGTTGTGGGTCGACGCGGGTACGGGAACGCTGGCCAAGCTCCAGGAGCACGCCGATCCGTTCGACGTCGACGCCATCCTCGTCTCGCACCGGCACTTCGACCATTTCCTCGACCTGTATCCGTATTTCTTCGCGCGCTGGTCGAACCCCGAACCCTTGCCGAAGGTGCCGCTGTTCGCGCCGCCCGGGATGTTCGAGCACGCCATGAGGATCGAGGACGGGCTGGCGGACACCTTCGACCCGCGTTCGGTAGAACCGGGGCTCGCGTTCGAGGCGGGGCCGTTCCGGATCACGACGGCGGCCATGAAGCACCCCGTGCCGACGATGGGGTTGCGGATCGAAGCCGCCGGCACGGTGGTGACCTACAGCGCGGACACCGGGCCATCGAAGGAGCTGGTGGAGCTTGCCGCTGGCGCCCACCTGCTGTTGTGCGAGGCGACGTGGGTGCGGGGCGGCGCGGGCCCGCCCGACCTGCACCTGGGCGCGGACGAGGCGGCCGATCACGCGAAGCGCGCCGGCGCCGGGCGGCTGGTGCTCACGCACATCGGGCCGCGGAACGACCGCGCGGAGGTCCTGGATGTGGCGCGGTCGAGCTTCGACGGAGACCTGACCCTGGCCGAGGAGGATCTGGTGGTGGAGCTGTGAGCAGCGACCTGGCGCGGACGGACGGTCGGGGACCGGGCGACCTCCGGCCCTTGAAGGTCGAGATGGGGTACCTGGAATGGGCGGAGGGTTCGGCGCTCCTGGAGGTCGGGAAGACCCGCGTGCTGGTCGCGGCCAGCTTCGAGGCAAAGGTCCCGCGGTTCCTGCAAGGCAGCGGTTCCGGGTGGGTGACGGCCGAATACGCGATGCTGCCGCGCTCGACCGCCGTCCGGACCCCGCGTGAGGTGCAGGCCGGGCGGCCGTCGGGCCGGACCCAGGAGATCCAGCGGCTGGTCGGGCGGTCGCTCCGGTCCGTCACCGCGCTGGAGCGGATGGGGGAATGCACGTTCACCATCGACTGCGACGTCCTGCAGGCCGACGGCGGCACCAGGACGGCGTCGGTCACCGCCGGCTACCTCGCGCTGGCCCAGGCGATCGGGCGCCTCCAGGCGAAAGACGTGGTGCCAAGCGGCATCCTTCGAGACTCCGCGGCCGCCGTGAGCGCGGGCATCGTCGGCGATGAACTGCTCCTGGATCTGTGCTACGAGGAGGACGCCCGGGCCGAGGTCGACTTCAACGTGGTCATGACGGGCTCCGGCGACCTGGTCGAGGTGCAGGGGACCGCCGAGGGCAAGCCGTTCTCCCGGCTTCAGCTCGACCAGCTAGTGGAGCTGGCGGCCGCAGGGATCGCCCAGCTCGGCGAGTTCCAGCAGGAGGTCCTGGCCGGGCTGCAGACCACCGCGCCGAGCTGACCGCGGCCGTGGCCTTCCCGACCGAGCTGGCCCTGGCCACGAAGAACGCCGGCAAGATCCGAGAGATCCTGGAGATCTGCCACGACTGGCCGGTGGCGTGGCTGATCCACGGGCGGGACGGGCATGTGTGGCCCGACGTCGAGGAGACCGGCCAGACGTACGTGGAGAACGCGCTGCTCAAGGCCCGCGCCGTGGCGGCCGTGGCCGGCGCCCCGGGCGTCGCCGACGACAGCGGCATCGAGGTGGACCTCCTGGGGAGCGATCCGGGTCCGCGTTCGGCCCGCTTCGCGGGAGACCAGGCCTCCGACCGGGAGAACCTGCAGCTGCTGATCGCCCGCGTCGCCCCCGCGCCGCCGTCGGCTCGAAGCGCCCGCTACCGGTGCATCGCCGCCTGCGCTTGGCCCGACGGGCGCGAGGTGTGGGCCGAAGGCACAGTAGACGGATCATTGATCCTGGAGCCGCGAGGGGCTGGCGGCTTCGGGTACGACCCGATCTTCGTTCCGGACGGACATCCGGGCCGAACCATGGCCGAGCTGTCGCCCGAAGAGAAGAACGCCATCAGCCACCGGGGCCGGGCCTTCCGGGCGCTGAGCGAGCTGCTCGTCGGCTGACCCCCGCGCACTATGCTCGACGTTCCGACATCTCACACGGGGGAGAGCGAGACATGAGCGAAGGGGAAGCGAAGGTTCGGGAGCTGGCCGATCGGTACTGGGAGGAGCTGCTCGAGATCGAGCCCCTTCTGGGCACCGAGGTCGGCGACGAGCGGTTCGACGATCGGCTGGGAGATCCCAGCGAGGCGGGCCTGGAGCGGAGCCGGCACCTTCAGCAACGGACGTTGGACGCGCTGGGCCAGGTCGACCGGGCCGGCCTCGACGAGGCCTGGCGAGGGGTGGCCGACGTCCTGGAAGGGATCGCCAATCGCGCGCTCGACGAGATCCGGCTCCGGACGGACCTCCTGGGGAACGTCGGCCACCTGTGGGGGCCGGCTCAGCTCCTGGTGGTCATCGCCACCCTCCAGCGGGCGGATACCCCGGAACGGCTGGACCGGTACGTGGCCCGGCTGCGTGCCTTCCCCCGGTACTTCGAGGAGATCGCCGAGACGGCCGCCGACGGGGTCGAGCGCGGCATCACCCAGCCCGCGCTGGTCGTCGACCGGACGATCGCTCAGGTTGAACGCCTGGTGGCCATCCCGCCCGAGCAGTCTCCGGGGATGAAGCCGGTCGAGGGATCCAGCCCAACCACCCTCCTCATGGTGGCCGAAGCCATCCGGGACCACGTCCTGCCGGCCTATCAGACCTACCTCGAAGCGCTGAGGGCCTACCGCGCCCACGCCCGCGAGGATTCGATCGGCCTGTCCGCGCTGCCCGACGGCGAGGCGAGGTACGCATCGGCGATCAAGGCCTGGACCACGCTCCCGCTGACCGCGGAACAGGTCCACAACATCGGCCTGGAGGACCTGGCCGACATCCAGGACGAGCGCCGCCGGATCGCCGAGTCCCTTGGCCACCCGGACGGCGCTTCGGCCATCGCCGCGTACACCGAGACCGGGGCGAACACGGCGAAGACTCGCGAGGAGATGGTGCAGCACGCGGAGGACATGGTGCAGCGGGGGTGGGACGCCGCGAGCGGCTGGTTCGGCCGGCTGCCGAAGGACAACTGCCGGGTCCAGGCGGTGGAGGAGTTCCGCGAGAAGGATTCCCCCACCGCCTTCTACTACCCGGCCTCGGCCGACGGATCCCGCCAGGGCATCTACTACATCAACACGTCGGACCTGGATCAGCGCACGCTGCACCAGATCGCCAGTGTCACCTACCACGAAGCCAACCCCGGCCATCATTTCCAGATCTCGATCGAGCAGGAGTTCGACGACCGACCGGCGATCCGTCGCTTCGGCGGGAACCTCGGCGGGAGCGCGTTCATCGAGGGGTGGGCGCTGTACTGCGAGCGCCTGGCCGACGAGATGGGGCTGTACCTGAACGAGCACGAGCGCCTGGGCATGCTCGAGTCACAGGGGTGGCGAGCCTGCCGGCTGATCGTGGACACGGGCATGCACGCGCTCGGGTGGGCGCGCGACCAGGCCATCGACCAAATGGTCGAAGCCGGCGTCTCGCCCCTGGAGGCGGAGATCGAAACCGACCGCTACATCTCGATGCCCGGGCAGGCGCTTGCGTACAAGATCGGCCAGCACGAGATCGAGAAGTGGCGCTCCGCCGCCGAGAAGCGCGCGGGCGCCGACTTCTCGATCAAGGGCTTCCACGACCGGCTGCTCCAACTGGGAGCCCTGCCACTCGCAGCGCTGGAGCGGGAGCTGGGGTCGGCCTGACTCCGGGGAGGGGTCCCGGAAGGAGTGCGAGAGGGGGGAGTTGAACCCCCACGCCCTTTCGGGCACCGGATCCTAAGTCCGAGCAAGGCCGTCCGAGGTCGTCCCCGGTGGTCCGGGTCCGGCCGTTTTCGCAGGTCAGAGGCTATGGTCCGTCCGAGGCCGTCCGCCCCTGTCCGTGGTCGGCCCGCGCTCTAGTGACCAAATGGTGACCAAACAAGGGGCGGCCACGCGGGGCAGGCGCTCCGGCCGGACCCACCACGCCCTCGCTGACCATGTAGGGGGCTCTCCTCATCTCCGCGGCCAGCAGCACCAGGCGCATCGGGACGCCGAACATCTCGGCGAGCTCCTCCGGCTCGATCCGACCCGGGCCGGGTCGAAGGATACACGGCCCGGTGGAGCGAATCACCAGGAGTGCCGTTTCCCGGCCCCGCCCTGGGGCCCGGGGCGGCGTTCGGCCCTAGGGCGGGCATCCGTGCCAACCTGACGCCCTGGCGCCGCTCCTGGGGCCTGCCCGTGGGCCAGGGAACGGCGTCTGGGTCAGTGCCGCCCCCTCCTGGGTGCCTTTCGGAGCGCCGAGTCCATGGTCGCCGAGGGCTCTGGCGGTACCCGGACGACCTTTGCGGCCGGCTCGGCGTCGCGTTCGAGCGGCCCCTGGCCGCCCGGCGTGTCGTCGGCGATCGCGTCGCGAGAGATCAGCGACCCATATCCCGTCAGTTGCGCCGCCCGGCGGATCAGACGGTCCATGGGCGAGGTCATGAGGCACCCCCGGCAGCGGCCAGGGCGTCGGAGAGGATGTCCTCCTCGCGCGGGACTGCGCGAGTGGCCGTGAAGGATCTGCCGCGCGCGTTGGCCAAAGCGCTCTGGGCGAACCCCACTTCGCGCTGAACGAGGAGGAGCTGATCCGGTACCTCATCGCCGCCGCCTGGCGCCATCCGCGCCGAGCGTGGACGCTCATGCTGGCGTTCGGGCTCGGGACCCGCCGCATGGAGCTGACCGAAATCCGCCCCGAGGACGTCCAGGGCGGCGTCGTGCACCTGCGCAACTGCAAGTACGGGAAGGAGCGGCGCGTGGAGATCGGCCCGATCGCCCGGGCAGCGCTCGAAGAGCTGCGGCCCTGGTACAACGGCACGGTGCTCGGCGGAGTGAAGAAGGCTCAGATCACCGAATGGGCGCACCAGGCAGCGATCGACTCAGGGCTTCTCCCGAAGGTCCACGGGCACGTCGCCCACGTGCTCCGCGCATCCTTCGCGACCTATCTGCTCCGTCATGGCGTGGCGGTGGAGGTCGTCAGGGACCTGATGGGCCACGAGTCGATCGCCACCACGAACGTCTACGCGTCGGTCGAGCCCGAGGAGCGCCGGAAGGCGGTGGATCTGCTGTGAGCTGGCCGCGGATCTACGTCTTCCGCGATGCGGAGGGCGAGCCGGGCGGCTGGTACGTCTCGGCCGAGTGCCTCGGGTGGCATGAGGCCGAAGACCTCGTGGGCCTCGTTCGCGATCCGGTGGCTTTCGAGGTCGAGTCGGTCCCGTCCGAGCTGGCCGGCGCGGTACAGGCCTGGCAGCGGGATGCTCGCCGAGTCGCCGAGGGCGCGGCGAGGGTGACGGATGCCGATTCTCTCGCCGAGGGCGAGACGGTGGAAAACCAGGTCTGGGTGTCTAATGAGTGAGGGGATGGTCCTCGCGGTGGACGTCGGGACGGATCGGATCGTCGCGACGATCCACGTCGGCGGTGTTCCGGTCGGCATCGCCACCGGACCTGACGGCGCCCCCTGGGTGGCCGCCCAAGGCTCGTAAGCGATCGCCGAACCTTCGTCTGGACGAGCGTGGTACTCGCCCTTCTCTACTCCGGAGCACTCCCGGGTCTGGCGTACACCCTCCCTCGTCGTGTACAACAGCCCCACCATGGCCACCGACTCCCGGATCGGCTCCGAGCTGGCCGGCTACCGGATCGAGGGG
>DHWS01000063.1 GCA_002413305.1 Actinobacteria bacterium UBA5176
AAGCACTCTGGTAAGACGTTCGAGGCATGCATAGACGTCTCCCACACGGGGAGGTCTGTGTCCAGTTCCTGGCGTGATGAGCATGACGCCCGCCTGCCGCTCTCCTCAGTTCCGGCCGGTTCTTGTGCTGACCGAGGAGGCTCAGGCCCGCAACCCCAGGCCGCACCCAGGCCGCACCCAGGCCGCACGAGGTCGGGAAAGGTCGGGAATCGACGGGAAGCGTCGGGAAGGGAAACCGGAGGTCGGCGGCCATGTTCGGCCATTGCCGCAGGTCAGGGAATCGAGTCTAGACGGCCTCATATTGGCGTGCGCCCGCACGCGCGACCCTCTTGGACAACTCAAGAGCGGCCGAGCCTTACGGTCGACTACGGGGGACAAAACGATCGCACACTGCGCCACCCCGGATGATGCCTCGGATCAGTCGGCAACCTCCCACCGCGAGCGGGGGGAACATGAACCGGCAGCGTGCGCAACTCAGCTGGGGATCGGACGAGGCTCGATAGTTCGCCTGTCTCTTCGACAGACTCCAGATCTCCGTTGCCATCGAGGTCTCCTCTCGCGCGATCTCGGGTGGCGCCTAAGTGTTCCACCCGTGCACTGCACCGTCAGATAAGCCATCGGTCATGTGACCTCCCGGCTCGTCCCTATGCTCCGCTTCGATGTGCCGCCCCGGCTTCTTCGGTTCAGAGACTAGGCGGTGCGGCCCATCTGATCGTGGCCAGCGGCCGTGAGCGCCGGGACCGGTACCTGCGGATCAGCCACATCGCCACAACGAGAACCGTGACCAGGACGAGGGCTGCGATGGCCCAGAAGCCCGGTCCGTAGCTGATGCCGTAGGAGCGACCCGACCCTCCACGTGAGGATCCAGATCCACCGCTGCCCCCGCCGTAGCTCTGGGCGAGCAACGTGGCGAGGAGCGTCATGGCCGTTGCCAGGAGCATGATTTCACCTCCTCATGATGTCGTCGAGATCCGCAGACCTCGACCCGTGAACGGGGGCCGTCGACGCAATCGGCCGGTGCGATGGCAAGGGAACCGACGCATTGCGGGGTATACGGATCGGCGCCGGGCTGGGATTGGCGCCGGGGAGGTGATCGGTTTCAAAGCTCGCATCCGCTCCGGCCCCCGGAGGGATATCGAAGCCGCCCTGCTCGTAGAAGAAGAAGGCGCCGTCCACGCAGTCGGAAGCGAAACGGGGCACCGCTCCGCACAGGGGCGGTTCGACTCCAGCCGCCGGCTGGGGCAGGAGCCCGGGGCACGGGACCGCAAAGCCGAGCTCCTGGGCGGCCGCGGAGCACTGCGCCCGCAGCGCGCCCGGAGGTGGCACCAGGAAGATGCCGCCCTCTTCGAGCTCCCCGGGAGGCGGCGGCGCCGGCCGGTAGCCGGCCGCCAGGGCCTGGATACCTGATCCGAAACAGGTCGTGGGGCGCATGACCGGCGGAGACGGATAGGCGATTCCAGAGTGGTGACGGCGCTCGCGGGAGAGCTGACGGCAGCGGGCGGCCAGCGCGTGGCGAGTCTCGCCATCCCGACGCTCCCGCCGGGCCGCCCGGGGGACCCCGGCCTGTTCGGTCCCGATTCGCAGTTCTGGCGCGTCAACCGCGAACGCGCCGTGACCCTGGGAGGACCGGCGGCGGGGGGTCAGACCGCCGGGTCCCTCTCGACCCTCATCATTACCGTTGCATCGACCTCGCCACCGAGATGCTCGGTGAGTCGGTCCAGTGGGTGGACAGGCGAGGGACCGAAAAGCAGTTGCACCCTGTTGAAGTCGTCCAGACTCACCCGTCAACCTCCGCTGTAGAACCCGACGTTGCCTCGCGGGAGCCGGTCCCACTCCTCGCGGTACGGCGCAAGCTCACGCTCGAAGTCCTCACCCGGTCAGACTTCCCTCCCAGGATCGGGAACGCACCCGAGAACACCGCTCATGCCGGACGCGCCCCGCATCTCAGATCACCCGCAGATGGCAAGGCGAGTCCCGCGTTGGACGAGCTTGACTCAGGGTCATGGCAGGCCGAAGCCGTAGAGGTTCTGGTCGTCCGAACCCACGTACACGACCCCGCCCGCCACGGCCGGCGACGACTCGATCGGGTTCGCTGTCGTCGTTCCCGTCCACAGCGCAGGGCACGTTGGTGGCGACCCGGCCGTGCAGTTCGTGGCACCCGCCGCGTCGAAGGCGTAGAGCATGCCGTCACCCCCGCCGATGTAGACGACGCCGTTCGCAACCGCAGGGGAGGACTCGAACAGGGTGCCGCTGGCGATCACTCCCTTCCAGAGCGGCGAGCACGTCTTGCTGAAGCCCGATCCCGTGCAATTCGTCACGCCCGCCGCGTCGAATGCATACAGATATTGGTCGTCCGCTCCGACGTAGACCACGCCGTTCGCCACCGCGGGAGACGAGTGCTGTATGGAGCCACCCGTGGCGGCCGTCCAGAGCGGAGAGCACATTGTCGGGGTTCCGGAGAAGCAGTTCGTCACGCCTGCAGCATCGAAGGCGTAGAGCGTCTTGAACTCGCCGATGTACAGGACCCCGCCCGCCACGGTCGGGGAGGTGTCGATGGCCCCGATGGGGTTCGACGTCCAGAGAGGGGTGCACGTCGTCGGCGTCCCCGAGCAGTTCGTCACGCCTGCGGCGTCGAACGCGTAGACCTTGCCGTCGGTTGAGGCGACGTAGACCTCACCGCCTGCCACGGCCGGCGACGAATCGAAGATCTGGTTCCCCGTCGTTCCCGTCCACAGCGGCGTGCATG
>DHWS01000134.1:0-290 GCA_002413305.1 Actinobacteria bacterium UBA5176
TGTACCGCAGGATCAGGGCTGCCCGATTGAGCATGATCGTTGCGCCGGGAGCATCTCGGACAGGTGAAGGGCGCCCTCGCTCATGCCGCGGGCGCAGAGTACTCGTGGATCAGCCCACCGAGCACCGCCCGGCCCCGAACATCGCGAGGACGAACGGGCACTCCCCGAACCGCCCGACCTGGCCGGTCCCCGTCTGCCCGAGGTCCGGTGTCCGACGCTGCTGATCGTGGGCGGGGCGGACGGCGCGGTGCTCGAGGTGAACCGGGAGGCGCAGCGTCTGCTTCGATGTC
>DHWS01000134.1:473-10092 GCA_002413305.1 Actinobacteria bacterium UBA5176
GCCACCCACCTGTTCGAGGAGCCCGGGGCGCTGGAGCAGGTCGCCGACGAGGCGGCCGCCTGGTTCGCCCGCTACCTTCGGTAACGCGCGGCGACGAGGCGGGGTCGTCCTTCGGGTGAACGGGCAAGATCGTGGCCACCGGCCGCCTGGGTCAAGTCGTGCAGCTCACGTTCGCGTGGCGGGGTGGAAGGGTGGCGACCGGCTAATCCACCTGGGCAGGTGCCGGGGCTATGGAGCGGTTCGGGCGAGGGAAGTTCGTTCGCCGTGGCGAGGCCGGGATTGGCGGGCATGAAGAAGGGCCGAAGCTCGGGCTGCCGTTCTCCGAACGCTTCCTCCGCTCACGACAGGTTTCGTCGCGGCGCGGGAACACTACACTGAGCACCTCTGCCACGGACCCGGAGGTGAGCCATGGAAGACCAGAAGCCCTTGAGCGATGAAGACGTCCAGGCCGTCGCGCCTGAGGCGGGCGTCACGGCCCCGATGGGTCAGCAGGACGACGCAGACGCCACCGACGCGAAGAACGACCCGGGATCAGGCGACACGGACGGAACGGACTCCGGGGACAGTGACGGGACCGACTCGGGCAACACGGATGGGACCGACTCGGACGATGGCGACTCGGAGGACGCCGCCGACTCGGACGGCGGCACGGACGCCGATGACGCCGGCTCCGACGACGTCGACTCCGATTCCACCGACCAAGACAGCAAGGGCACGGACTCCTAGCCCCAAGTCCGGCTCGGCATGACGGACCCACCGCTCTCCGCGCTCGAGCGCTGCGTCGGCGACGCGGAGGAGTTCCTCGCGTCCGCTTGGGCGAAGCACCCGGTGCATCACGGAGCGAGCGGTTCATTCGACGACCTCATGAGCCTCGAGGACGTCGACCACATGCTGACCGCCATGTCTCTCCGGCTTCCGGCGTTTCGGCTGGTCAAGGCCGGGGAGACCATCCCCACTTCCTCCTATACGAAGCGTGGCCGGACGGGCTCGAGCCCCATCACCGGTCTGGCCGACCCGGCCCGCATCCTGGAGCTGTTCGCCGAGGGCGCGACCATCGTTCTGCAGGGCATGCATCGGTACTGGCTGCCCCTGACCCGGTTCTGCAGGGAGCTGGAGCTGACGCTCGGCCATCCGACGCAGGTGAACGCCTACATCACCCCGCCGGGGTCCCAGGGGCTGGCCGTCCATTCCGACGGCCACGACGTCTTCGTGCTCCAGTCGTTCGGAGCCAAGGGCTGGGAGGTGTGGGAGCCGTCGCCACACGATGGCCCCGCTCCCGCGGACGCGCCGGTCATCACCGCTCAGCTCCGGCCGGGCGACACCCTGTACATGCCCAGGGGCACCCCACATGGCGCCCGGACCCAGGAGGGCGCATCCGGGCACCTCACGGTGGGGATCCTGACGTACTCGTGGTCATCGCTCCTGAGCGACGCGGTGGGGCAGGTGCTAGGCCTGCCGCAGTTCGACGAGCCGCTGCCGGCCGGATATCACCGCGACCCGGAGCGGTTTGCGCTCGCGGTCGCCCAACGCCTTCGCGAGCTTCGGGGGTGGCTGGACAAGGCCGAGCCCCGGCGCATCGCGGACGATGCGGTGCGTCGGTTCCTGACCTCGCGGCGGCCGATCCTGACCGGAGGGCTGCGCGATGCCTTGGCCGTCAAGCAGCTCCAGGACGGTTCCACGGTCCGGCGCAGGTGGGGTTCGGTGTGCGAGGTTCGGATCGAAGGCGGAACGCTCGTGGTGCTGCTCGGCCACAGGGAGCTGCGCATGCCCGCGTGGCTCGAGCCGGCCATGCAGTGGATCGCCTCGCGGGATACGTTCAGGGTGGAGGATCTGGCTCCGCTCCTGGACGGCGAGAGCCGGCTGGTGCTGGTGAGGCGACTGGTGCGAGAGGGCCTGCTCGGGATCCACTTATAAGCCCCAACCGGCCGCGCTGCGCCTCCCTATCGCTGAACCCGACGATGAGCCTCCGGTCGGTACTGCCTCCACCGTTCGCCAGTGGATCCTGCTGGAGCACCCGGATCGATGGCGTCGGGTCCACAAACCCGATCGCAGCCTGAGAGCGCCAGCGGAGGTTCAATCTGCGACAATCCCGCGCCGTGATCCGGTCCATCCTCTATCTCATCCTGCGCCGAGGCAGAGGGACCCCAGGGCGAGTGGAAAAGCGGGGCACACCCAGGGGCAGCGCGGACCGACACCCGCTCGGTGAGCCATGCCGCCTCGCTTCCGTGAAGCCAGCAGCGGGCACCAATTCAGGCTGCCCGCGTTTCCGGGCGATGCCCCCTCGCCCGGCGCCGCTCGCCGGTTGCCCCCACTCGGTCACCCCGCCCACGGGCCCACGTCAAGATGTCGACGCCGAGGAGGACGGAGAGCCAAGCGACCCCGAGGCTCCACCCACCAAGGACGTCGCTCATCCAATGCGCCCCCAGATAGATCCTCGATGCCCCCACGAGCAGGACGATGAGGACCGCGCTCGCCCACAGGAGAGCCCGAGCATGGCCTGAGGCCCGGGCCGAGGCCACGATGGCCAGCATCCCGTAGAAGGCGATCGACTGCGTGGCGTGGCCAGATGGAAAGGCGCCCCCCGTGTAGTGCCCGATCCACACGCTGGTTGGTGGCCGAACCCGACCCACCGCGGCCTTCACGATGTCGTAGAGCCCGATGGCGCCTCCGAGCGCCAAGGCCAAGAGAGCCGACCGCCGCCAGTCCTGGCGTCTCAGGATGAGGATCGTGGCCGAGATCACGAGCAGCGGCACGATCACGGCCGTTGAGCCGAGCCACGTCACCACCTTCATGAAGCTCGTCAACCAGCCAGTTCGGTGAGCCAGCACCCATCTGAGTACATCGGGGTCGACGCGAGCCGCTTCGTCGTGGCCGATGACGTCCTGCGTGAGCCCCGCAAAGACCCACCCCGCCAGGGCACCGATCGCCACCGTCAGGGTGAGCCAGAAGCCACGGGGATCCTCGGTGTTGAGCCGAGCCCGCACCCACGCGAGCTGGCGCGCATAGCGGCGGCGCACCCACCGTGAAGACGGCAGTCCCGCCATCCGATCGGCCAGAGCTTCCAGGCGCATCGACCGCACCTTCAGGCGCTTCAGGACCCGGGACAGGATCAGCCCCAGCACGACGACCACGAGGAGCAGCAGGCCGATCCGGCCAGCGATCTTCTCGACGTGCTTGTAGCTGGCCCCGGCCAGGTACCCGAGCGCGGCGAAGCCCCCACCCCAGGCCGCACCGCCCAGCACGTTGTAGAGCAGAAACGACGGGTAGTGGACGTCCGACATGCCAGCCAGCCCCGGAACGAGCACGCGCAGACCAGCGGTGAAGCGGCCGAAGAGGACGGCACTGCCCTTCCGGCGACGGACGTAGGCTCGCGCAGATGCCAGGTGCTCGTCGAGGTGCGTGCGGATGATCGGGAGATGGCCGATGGTGCCTCGCAGGATGTGACGACCCCACCGCTTGCCGATGAGGTAGCCCAAGCTGTCCCCGATGACCGCACCGAAGATGGCGGCCACGATGACGGCCCACAACGGTGCCCGGCCTTGTGATGCCACCACGCCGCCGAGGATGACGGCGATCTCGCCGGGGAAGATGAAGCCGACGAAGGCCGAGGCCTCAAGCGCCGGAAAGAGGAAGACCAGGCCCAGCACCACCCACGTGGGCAGGGCCAGGATGCGGTCGGTGAAGCTCGCCATGATCAAGAGCACGCCTAGGGCCCTTCCTTCGGTGGAGTGCCCGATTGAAGCACGCGCAGCAGCCGGGCGATGGTCGCCGGGTCGCCGCGCCAGTGCTCCTCCACCACCTCGCGCCCGGCCGTGTGAAGGTCGGCGGGGCGACGCTTGTTCCCGGGGTCGGGGGGTGATTCGCCGGTACCTCCCGGAGCGGACGGTTGGCAAGGGCGGTGACTCCGGTGTAGGAGCCGAACGCGACGGCGGCCACCACCAGCATCCCGGCCGCAACCGTGACGGCGACCCGCCGCCGCGCCCGCCGGAGCGTGGGGGCCGGCGCCGGACCGGCCGGCGGAAGCGAGTCCGCCTCCCGTTGCAGCAGTTCGCGGAGTTCGTCCCCCATCTCAGTCACCTCTCATCTCTCCTCGAAGTGCCTGGAGCCCGCGGGAGACCAGCGACTTCACCGTGCCCGGGCGACATCCCAGGACCTCCGCGATCCGTTGCTCGGACAGGTCCTCGTAGAAGCGCAGGACGAGCGCGGCGCGCTGACGGTCCGGGAGCACCTGCAGCCTCCGCCACATGTCCTGTTGGAGGTCGAAGTCTGGCTGCTCGTCGAACCCCCGCGCCGGCGGTGGCCGTCGCCCGACCTGTATTGGCCACCCGCAGGACGATCACCCAGTACATCGAGCGGTGGATCACGTCCTCGGCCATGGAGATGGATCGCATGAGGTTCGGTCAGTTCACGTTCGGGTCGATCGAGATCGACGGCACGACGTACGGGCACGACGTGGTGATCGATCGCGGTCGCGTCCGCAAGCGGAAGAAGGGACTCTCAAGGCCGTTCCGCGGCATCCTCGGCCACATCCCGCTGTCCCTGGCCGAGAAGATCCCTTGGAAGTGCGAGCGGTTGGTCGTGGGGAGCGGGGCGGACGGGGCGCTGCCCGTGATGAACGACGTGGCTGAAGAAGCCCGGCGGCGACACGTCCGGTTGCTGATCGTCCCCACCGCCCGGGCACTCAGGGAGCTGGAACGGGCCGGTGAAGCCACCAACGCGATCCTGCACGTGACCTGCTGACGGCGGCCGTCGGGGGACTACCATCGCTTCCGATGGCGCCGTGGCCGGTCTTCATCGTCGCCGGAGCGGTGATCGGGGCGCTCCTCGGGCTGTTCGGCGTCGGCGGCTCATCGATCGCCACGCCACTGCTCTCCATCTTGGGGGTGCCTGGCCTGCTGGCCGTCGCCTCACCCCTCCCCGCTACCATCCCCGCGGCGCTCGCAGCCGCCGCACCCTACTTACGGGACCACGAAGCGAGGCCTCGTGCCGCCGCCTGGTCGTTGCTGGGCGGCGTCCCGGCCACGATCGGGGGTGCCCTGCTGTCGAGCGTGGTGGGAGGTCAGGCGATCCTCATCGCGTCTGGGTTCGTCCTCATCATCGTGGGGCAACGGGTCATCAGACCCATCGGCGAGACCGCCCGCCGAGCAGGGACCGCACGACGAATGAACCGGCCCCTGCTGGTGGCGGCTTCGGCGGCGATCGGGCTTTTCACGGGTCTGCTCGCCAACGGCGGAGGGTTCCTCCTCGTCCCCGTGTATCTGCTGGTGTTCGGTCTCAACATGCGCGAAGCCGTTGGCACGAGCCTCCTCGTAATCAGCGTCCTCTCTGTCCCCACGCTGGCGACGCACTGGGCGCTCGGTAATATCGACTGGAGCGTCGCCGGACCGCTCGCCTTGGGCGCCGTTCCCGCCAGCGCTGCCAGCGCACGGCTCGCGCACCGAGTGGCAGGGACGACCATGCGGCGTTTGCTCGGTTGGTTCCTCGTGGCTGCCGGCGGAGCGTTTGTGGTCTATCGGATCGTGGGAGCGTCGCCCCATCACTAGGGTGGCTTCTCGGGCCGTGGACGATGCGAAACTCCCGTCCCGGGTCCTGCCCGGATTGCGGTTGGTGGCTGTTGTGGGCTGAGGCCAGCCTGCGGTGCCCCCATTCCCGCGCAGGCCTGTCCTACCGCGTCCGTCCCTACGCCGAAGATCGGTCATCGGCTTTCCCGGGTCCGCTATCGCCCACAACCTGGATGTCCGGGTCCTACTCGGTTGCCTACCCAGCTCGTCCACGCTCGCGCCCTTCGGCCGCCAGGGCCTCCGTCGCGTCGTTGCTGGCTTGTTCGAGACCGACGGTTTGTTGAGGCTCGGGCGGGGCATCAGCGAACCCAGAGGGAAGGATGCCCGCCGAGTTCCTCACAAGGCTCAGTGTCCCAGATGCAGAGACGGTGGGACGAGCTTGCGAGCAGCCCTTGGAGCCCCCTTCCAACCATCGCCTCGGCCTCTCCCTGGGCCCGGCGATGGGTGACCCGCGGGGGGTGCTAGCGTACCCGAGCGGCGAGGCAATCGCCTGCTAGGATAATGAGCAACAGGCATCTGCCTGGTGGTTCGCGCAGAGCGACCGACCGATGACGGCCCCGCAGTCACCAATCCCTCACTCCCCACGAATCGAGGAGCGAGGGAGGTCGCCATGCCGCGGTGTCCAGTTTGTGAGTCGTTCCAAGTCGTGGTCGTCATCAGCCCTTGGTCCAGGGCATGGTGTGATGGTTGCGGGGCGCGCTGGATCCAGGAAGGCTGCGAGCAACGCGCAATCATGCGCGAGCCGGTCGCCCTTGCTGGACGCCTCGATCGGGCTTCGCTGCCGGTAAGCGCGGGCCTCTCGGTTCCCCGGTCTCACGAAGGTGGTAGCGGGCTGTGGCCGGACAAAGCCAGGGCACTGGCATCCTCTGGGCAGTTGTGGAGAGCATCCGAGCCCGACGTCGCCAGGGTTCCGATATGGGAAATGGTGGCTTGATGATTGCGGCAGAGCGGGGGATCACCAAGCCTCGACACATCGACCTCGGTCCGGGGACACCGAACACGGTGGCCGGCGTGCCGATGCTCCACATCGAGATACCCCCCCGGGGTCGGAAGTCGTCCCAGGGCCCAGAAGCGAGACAAGCGTTTCGACGTGGAGGAATCGTCCACGGCAGCGGCCGAGGTGATGTAGCAAACGAAGAAGAATGGATGGACCCTTGCCGCCGGTCCTGAGCATCCTTAGTGAGTGTGAACGCCTGACGTGGCGCCGGGCCTCCGGCAGAGAGGGCGACGCCTAAGCGAGGCGCAGGCTGCGGTCAAGGTTCGGCGCGGAGAGGAGTCAGTGGCCGACATGGGAGGAGATCTCGTGGCCAACAAGGGTGATCGCATCGTCGTCAACGCCCCGCGAGTAGGTGGGACCCCCCGGGAGGGGGAGATCATCGAGGTGATCGAGGGGGATCTTCGGGTCCGATACCGGATCCGGTGGGGGGACGGACACGAGAGCCTGTTTGCCCCCGGAGCCGGGACGGCCAGGATCGAGCCCGCCCACTTGAAGCGGAAGGCCGGCTCGAAGGGAACCGAGCCCAGGAAGTCGCCTGCCAGGGCGTCGACGCCAACGAAGACCGTGCCCAAGAAGACCGCGACCGGGAAGCTTCCCGCGAAGACAGCCAGGGCCGAGAGGTCGACGGCCAAGTCGACGGCCAAGGAGTCGAGAGCCACGAAGGCGACTGCGACCACACCGAGGGCGAAGTCGGCGACGCCGAGGCCAAGCGGCAGGAGGTAAAGGAGCATCGCCGATGAGAGGGGCCGCCATCCCGTCTATCTGATCGGGCCCTCCTCGGTCGGTAAGTCCGACCTTGCCGAGGCGGTCGCGCTCGAGCTCGGCGTCAAGAGCCGCGACTCCGACCACGAGCTCAAAGAGCCCGGCCTGCGGGACTGGTCGAAGGTTCGGTCGTGGCTCGATGCGCTCGATGGGGCGGCGGTCATCGTGGACATCGGGGCCGGCACCCAGGACGCGTGCGCCGATGAGCTCACGGTCTATCTGGGGGAGCGCCGGGACCGCGTGATCCTCGTCATCGATGATCCGCACGCTGCGTTCGCCCGGAACGTGTCCGAGGGTCATCGGACGGAGGGTGAATGGGAGAACTATCGCCAGGTGGAGATCGAGCGCCGCGTGGATCTGTACTCCCTGGCTTCCGTAGTCATCGACTTTCGGGCGATCAGGCCGAGAGTGGCTCCTGCCGCCCTCGCCTCGGTCGCCCGCCGTCTCATCGGAGGGTGAAGACGCCCTCGATGGCCCGGGGCCCCGGCTTTGCTGTTCGAGAGCACCAACTCGGGCACTGTTGCATTGGTCGTCACGCCCCGTCTTACCACCGTGGCCCGGTTCCGGGCCGAGAACGCCGCGCTCCTCGAGGGGCTGTTCGTCCAGGCCCTCCGGTTGTGTGCGGAGGCCGGGCTCATCCAGGTGGGCATGGTGGCCCTGGACGGCAAGCGGGTTAAGGCCAACGCGTCCATGGCCGCCAACAGGACCGGCTCTGCCATCGAGGAGGAGGTCAAAGCCATCCTGGCCGAGGCCGCCGCGACCGACGCCACCGAGGACGCCGTCCACGGGCAGGCTCGGGGGGACGAGCTGCCCCGGGCCCTGGCCGATCGACGGAGCCGGTTGCACCGCCTCCGCCAGGCCAGGGCCCACCTGGAGGCCGAGGAGCAGGCCCGGCTGGATGCCCACGCAGAGCGCATGGAGAAGCGGGAGGCCACGGAGACCCAGCGGGGCACGCGGCTCCGGGGCCGCAAGCCCTCCCCGCCCTCCCCGAGCAAGGAGCCCCAGGCCAACGTGAGCGACCCGGACTCCAAGATCATGAAGACCCATCACGGGTTCATCCAGGGCTACAACGGGCAGGCCCTGGTCACCGAGCATCAGATCGTCATCGCCACCGACCTCACCAACGACCAGGCCGACACCCGGCTGCTGCACCCCATGCTCTCCCAGGCCACGGCCAACCTCCGAGCGGTCGGGGTGCGCCAGGGGATCGGGGTCCTGGTCGCGGACGCCGGCTACTACTCCGACGCCAGCGTGGGCGCCGAGACGCCCGGCGGTCCCGAGCTGCTGATCGCCACTGCCAAGGGGTGGAAGGAGCGCAAGGCAGCCGAGGCCCATCCTCCCCGGGGCAGGATCCCCGGGTCGTTCACCACCCGGCAGCGCATGGGGCGCAAGCTCCGGCCAGAGGGCTTTTCGTGTTGACCGTCCCTGACCGTGGATGACCAGTTTCTGCCGTCCGTTGTGGCACGACCGCCTCATCCGGGGATGGGAGGACGGCCGAGACGGTCGATCAGTTGAAGGACCTGGCCCTCCCTCCTCAAGAACCACGCGGGTTACGGTGAGAGGCGCGGGTGAACGTGGGAACGTGGGAGGGACCCGACCGACCGGCCGACCGGGGACTAGAGACGGAGGGTTTGAGACTGCGGGCGTCGGCCTTTCGACGGATCGCACCGATCCTGCTCCCTTTGGCGATGCGACGAGCCCGCCGGGACAGATCCGGGCCCTCCCTGATCGTCCTGCGGAGTCTCTTCCTGGCCACCGTGGCGGAGCTGATCGTGTTCGGTGTCATCCTGTGGCTCGTCCGTCCGCGGAGCACCACGCATCAGCCTTGGTTCGTCTATCTCCTGGCCGCGGACTTCTGCCTGGCGCCCCGTCGCCTGGATCGCGGCGGCTGGACTCGCCGGCTGGGTCCTGGGCAGTGCGTTTGCCCCCGGCAGGACCGCTGGCGGGACCTCGACCAACCCGTTCGGCATCGGGGGCGCGGCGGGGAGCGTCTTTCAGTTCCTCCGAGGTGGTCTCGGCCTCGTGCTGATCGCCGGCGTCGCGGCCATCGCATCGCTCGTGGTTCGGTACCGGCGGGCGCCGCCGGTGGAGCGCGAGCAGTTGAAGTGGCTCGTCTACGCTGCGGCCCTCGTCGGCTTGGCCCTCCTCGTCCAAGGGTTCATCCCGCCGAGCGTTGCCTCGAGCACTGAGGCCACGAACATCGAGAACGCGATCGGGACCGCGGCATTCGCGTTCGTCCCGATCGCCATCGGCATCGCCGTCTTCAAGTACCGCCTGTACGACATCGACGTCGTCATCA
>DHWS01000134.1:10387-23860 GCA_002413305.1 Actinobacteria bacterium UBA5176
CCGCCGAGGATCTCCCGCCCCGCATGGCCCGAATCCTGGCCGAGGGAACCGGGTCGAGGGAGGCCACGGTGTGGCTGAAGGTGGGCTCGGAGCTGCGAGCCGAAGCATCCTGGCCCGCAGAGCGGGAGGCCCCCGACCCGCTTGTGCTGGCCGACGGGGTTCTCCCAGAGATCGCCGGGACCAGCCTCTCTCTTCCAGTTCATCATCGCGGGGAGTTGCTCGGGGCCCTCACGCTTTCAAAGCACGCGGGCGAGCGCCTCACCCCGGCCGAGCACAAGCTGGCGTCGGACCTCGCCTCCCAGGCCGGCCTGGTGCTCCGCAACGTCCGGCTCACCGAGGAGCTCCTTCACCGCCTGTGGGAGCTCCAGGCCTCCCGCCAGCGCATCGTGGCGGCCCAGGACCAGGAACGGCGTCGGCTGGAGCGCAACATCCACGACGGGGCCCAGCAGCAGCTGGTGGCGCTGGCCGTGAAGATCCGGCTGGCTC
This sequence comes from Actinobacteria bacterium UBA5176, assembly GCA_002413305.1. Classification (GTDB taxonomy): domain Bacteria; phylum Actinomycetota; class UBA4738; order UBA4738; family UBA4738; genus UBA4738. Next base: position 10,874 of record DHWS01000134.1, read on the forward strand.
GGACCCTGACGGAGAAGAACCCCGAGAAGGCGGCCGGCATCCTCGGGCAGGTCGAGGCCGAGGTCACCGAGGCGCTGGAGGACCTGCGCGACCTGGCCCGGGGGATCTACCCGCCGCTGCTGGCCGACCAGGGCCTGGCCGCCGCCCTGACCGCGCAGGCCCGCAAGAGCCCCGTGCCGGTCACGATCGAGCCGCAGGGGATCGGGCGGTACGGGCAGGAGGCCGAAGCCGCAGTCTACTTCTGCACCCTGGAGGCCCTGCAGAACGTGGCCAAGTACGCCGGAGGCTCGAAGGCCGTGGTTCGCCTGGCCGAGGCGGCCGGCCGGCTCGAGTTCGAGGTCGAAGACGATGGGGCGGGGTTCGACACCTCCAGGACGTCTTACGGCACCGGCCTGCAGGGCATGGCCGACCGCATGGCTGCCCTCGGTGGTGACATCGACGTGACGTCTGCCCCCGGCCGCGGCACCACCGTGCGCGGGCGGGTGCCGGTCACCGCGCTCGAACCGGTCGGTTGAGAGCGCTCAGGCTCGCTGAGACGAGCGTGGAGCCGATCGGTCCGCTCGACCAGCCGTCCGTTCTCTGGGGCACCCGCGACGCCAGGTCCGCGCCTCGCGCCGGTCGGTCCCGATCAGTACACGCCTGGCGGGAGGTCTTCGGGTTGGCGGCCCGCCGGGCTGGGCGGCGGCGACTACCTGAACGCCCCGTCGTACGCCACGAACGCCTACGTGGTCATCCAGTGCGTCGACGTCACGGCGATCGCCCACGTCGACTCCGGACATCCGTCAAACCCCGGTCGGCCAACAGCGGACCGATCAGCGGGACGACTGGAGCACGTCCTAGAAGCTTGAAGTGGCTGTGACCAGAAGAACCGAGGTCCGGGCGCGTTGAGCAAGACTTGGGCTGCCGCGCTTCGCGCCTGCTAGGCGAACGCGTTCAGCGGGCCTACGCTCTCCGGGATGCCGCGACCGCGCCGAGCCGTGTATCGGAAGCGTGGCCCGCATCGCCACCGGATCCGCTTTCCGTTCGGCGGGCGAGCCCTCCACTACTGGCGAGGTCTCGGGCCTGGCCTGGTCACTGGCAGCATCTCGTCGATCTCGATGACGGTGAGCCTCTTCACCTGGGGGAGCAACGCCTCTGTCGACAGGCCCGGGCCGGGTCCGATTTCGAGCACCTCGTCCCCCAGGTCGAGTCCTGAGCGGGTCCGACAAGGCGATCGATGGGCCGAGCTGATCGATTGTCCTGACACCCCGCCTGTCCTGACACCTGGCCGACTTGAGACTGCGGGCTCCAGTCGGGGAGACCGTCTTGGCGATGGTTACCGGACCTCGAGCTCCGTGAACATCCCCATGGCGTAGTGGCCCGGCAGGTTGCAGATCAGCTCGTAGCGTCCCGGCGCCAGATCGATCGTGACCCAGCTCAGAGCGCCGGGGGCGATGCCGTCACCCGCTCCGCCAGCGCACGATGCAGACGCCTCCCCGAGGCTGCCGTCCTCACTCACCCTTCCGTCCTGCCCCACCGGCCGAGTGCCCGCGCCACCGGCCGCCAGCCGAAGGACGACCATCTCGTGCACGATGCTGCCCGCGTTCCACACCCGGAATGACACTGCCCCGGCCGGAACCGTCGATGCGCTCGCGGTGAGGCTCATCATTCCCAGCCGGTATCCAGGTCCCATCGACCCGCCGGGGTAGTAGCGCCCGCCCATCATCCCGCCGCCGCCCATCATGGCGCCCATGTCCGAGAGGGTCACGTCGACCGTCTGGCCGGGAAGCACGGGCGCGTTACAGCTGGGTCCGGTCACCGACCGCCCGAAGGGGGAGGGTCGCGAGGCCATTGCCGCAGCGGCCACGACGGAGAAGAGAAGCAGCACGATGGCCGCCGCGACGAGCGGCGGCGCGCTCCGCCACCTCCGGCCTCGCGGCCGCCACGGCGAACCAGCCTCGAGAGTGGCGAGGCGTTCCCGGTACTCGGCCTCATCGATCTCGCCCCGGGCGAATCGCTGCCTCAGGACCTCGACGGCCGATCCCGCCGCTTCGTGAGGATCGCCTCGAGCTCGGATGAGGATCAGAGCGACCACGGCCGCGGCGATCGCCACGAGCAGGCCGATGACCGGCCACAGCCAGACGGCGACCGACGACTGATGGCCCCACCACATCATGGCCAACCTCCTTCTCCATTCACCCAGGGAGCCATGAGCGCATGGTGCCAGGCTGGGAGAACCGCAAGCCGGGGCCGGAAGTCCCGCCATCCGTAAGCCATCCGGCGGTAGGGAGGCACCCGATGAAGCGGCATCGTAAGTCGCGGGGTTCACCCCGGCCATTGGAGGCTGTGCGTGGGCAGCGCGCCGTGGCGCGGAGTCCCGGCATTACCAATCCTTAACCGTTCGCTTGCCTCGGCCTGCCGGGGCGAGGGCAGCAGCGGGGGCCGGTGGAACGACCATGCCACATCTCGCGTCGCCGGCTCATCCTGCTGGTCCTGGCCGGGCTTGCCCTTCCGGCGGCACTGGCGACCCTCCTCGTGCTCCTCGCGCGGTGGTTCCTCCGCTACTAGGGACGTGCCCGCGGTTGACGACGGTCCCACCCTCGCCGATGATTCCATATATGAGCACCTCTTTATCTATCGATCTGACCCCCGAGCGATGCGAGGAGGAGTGCATCCATCCCGAGCACGTCGGTCCCCTCCTCGGGCGGGTGATCCACCGTCCCGACGCGGAGGAGGTCGCCTCGACGTTCGGCCTGCTGGCCGATCCGACCAGGGCGAGGATCCTCCACGCCCTGTCGCTTGCCCAGGAGCTCTGCGTCTGCGATCTGGCCCTCCTCCTTGGGATCAGCCAGCCCGCGCTCAGCCATCAGCTCCGACTGCTCAGGGTCAATCGGGTGATCGGGCGCCGCAAGGCCGGGCGCATCGCCTACTACCGGCTGGCGGACGATCACATCCGCCACGTCCTGGCCGACGCCCTGACCCACACCTTCGAACCCGGATAGCCGGGCCGGACCGATGACAGGCGACCATAGAGGAAGCGCGGCCGCCCGGAGTCGGGGCCGCCTGGCCGTCGTGCTCTCGGTGACCACGGCCATCCTCCTGGCGGAGATCGTCGGGGCCCTGGTGTCGGGGAGTTTGGCCCTGCTCGCCGACGCCGGGCACATGCTCACCGACGCCACGGGCATCGGCCTCTCGCTCCTGGCCATCTGGTTCGCCGGACGGCCGGCGACCTCGGGGCGGACCTTCGGCTACTACCGGCTGGAGATCCTCGCCGCGGTGGCAAACGCAGTGCTGCTCCTCGGCGTCGGTGGCTTCGTGCTGGTCGAGGGGGTCCGCCGGCTCCTGTCCCCTCCGGACGTGGGAAGCGGCGTCATGCTCGTGTTCGGCCTGGTGGCCATGGCCGGGAACGGCGTCTCGGTCTGGCTGCTTCGTCGGGGACAGCGCGAGAGCCTGAACATCCGTGGGGCGTTCCTGGAGGTCCTGAGCGACCTGCTGGGGGCGCTCGCCGTCGTCGTCTCCGCCGTGGTCATCGCCCTCACCGGGTTCCTCCGGGCCGACCCCCTCGCGTCGATCCTCATCGGCCTGCTCATCCTGCCGAGGACGTGGCGGCTGCTCCGCGAGGCGGTGGACGTGCTCCTGGAGGCCACTCCCAGGAACGTGGATCTGGAGGAGGTCCGCCGGCACATCCTGGAAGCCCCCGGGGTGGCCGACGTCCACGACCTACACGCCTGGACGATCACCAGCGGCGTGAACGTCGTGTCGGCACACGTGGTCCTTCAGCCTCGGGCCGAACCCCCGGCGGTCCTGGATCACCTCTGCGACTGCCTGGCCGGGGACTTCGACATCGAGCACAGCACGTTCCAGCTCGAGTCGAGCGACCGGCGGCGAGTCGAGGAGGCCAGCCACCCATGAGAGGCGCGGAGGCGACCGACGTCGACCATCGCCTCCTTCGCCGAGGGCTCCGGCTCGAGTACCTGACGGTCGGGTGGATGACCCTCGAGGCCGCCGTGGCGATCGCCTCCGGGATCGTCGCTCACTCCATCGCCCTCGTCGGGTTCGGCCTCGACTCGGTGATCGAACTCTTCGCAGGGTCCGTCCTGATCTGGCAGCTTCGTAATCCCACGGAGGAGACGGAGGACCGGGCCCGCCGCCTGATCGCGGTGACCTTCTTCCTCCTCGCGGTCTACGTGCTGTCGGAGGCCACCCGGGATCTCGTCTCCGGTTCACGACCCGATCAAGCGCCGGCCGGCATCATCCTGGCGGTAGCCGCGCTCCTGCTCATGCCGGCACTGGGGATCTCGAAACGTCGTACCGCTCTGCAGCTGCACAACGAGGCGCTCCAGGCCGACGCCGCCGAGACCCTCTTCTGCGCCTGGCTGGCTGTCGTCCTCCTGGTGGGCCTGCTGTTGAACGCCGCCCTTGGCTGGTGGTGGGCGGACCCCATCGCCGGCGTGGTCATCGGCCTCTTCGCCGTCCGGGAGGGATGGGAGACCTGGCGCGGCGAGTAGGGCCGCGCCAGAGTCCCACCACCGTCTAGACCAGCATGGCCCCACGCCCGCAACAACCCTGCTCGGCCAACCCCTTCCTTCCGGGATACACTCGGGCGTGGTGACGACGAGGACACTTCTGATCGTCCTGCTGGTGCTGCTGATCCTCTTTCTGGCGATCCCGCTGGGCATGGGGATGGCCATGGGGATGTGTCCCAACTCCCACACCTCCACGTGCCCCTCCGCCGTTGGCGCCTGTGCCGCCATCGTCGGGCTGATGGTGCTGGTGATGATCGGCCTCCTCGGGATCATCCGGCGGGACGCATCGGCGGCGCCTCTGCTGCTGCTCGTCTCGTCGCTCGAGCGACCTCCCCAGCGCTCCTCGTTCTAGGACTCCGTCCGGGGCTCCGCTGCGGAGCCCAAACCGAACGAGGAGAACGTCGCCATGAGAATGTTCCTGACCTACCTCCCGGCGCTGGGTTGCGCCGGGGCCATGGTGCTGTGCATGCGAATGATGCGCGGCCACGGCGGAGGCGAGAAGGCCCCCGAGCCTAATCGCCTGGCTGAGCTCGAGGAGGAGAACGCCCGCCTCCGGGCCAAGATCGCGCTTTCGTCGCGTGGCGAGCCGGCCCGCGAGGAGTGAGCGCCGGTGAGCGCCAAGAAGACCAAGCGCCGGACCCGCACGCCCTCTCGGCCCCCGCAGCACGGATCGCGAACGCCGGCTACCGAACCCGATGCGGTCACAGAGGAGGCTCGACGATCCCGGCGGGAGGAGGCTCGGCGGTACCGGGAGTCGATCCGTCGCAAGGCCACCCGCCGCCGCTACCTCCGGAACGCCACCTATGGGCTCCTAGCCGTGGTGGTCGTCGGGGCCATCGTGTACGGAACGACCCGGACCAAGCACGGCGCGGCGCTCGGCGCCCAGGAGCGAACGCTGCTCGACCAGGCTCCTTCCCAGGCTGAAGCGGCGGGGTGCGGTCCGGTCCAGACCACCTCCGCGTATTCCGGGGCTCCGGACCAGGCGCACATCGGAGCGCAGGTCGCTTCGTCTCCTGCGCTGTCGAGCTACCCGTCGACCCCTCCGGCGTCGGGGCCGCACGACTCCTCCCCGCTCGGCGCCGATGTCTATCCCTCACCCCCGTCGATCTACTCGGCCATCCACTCGCTGGAGCACGGAGCGGCCATCATCTGGTACGCCCCCACCGCCTCCGGCGCGGAGCTGGGCAGGATCAAGAGCTTCTTCGGGGATCCGTCCAACCGGGACCATGTGATCGTCGCCCCGTACAGCTATCCGGACCAGGGAGCGGCGGGAAGGCTTCCGGCGGGCAAGGAGATGGTCCTGGTCGCCTGGCACCACATCGAGTCGTGCGCCCGGCCGAGCCTGGCCGCGGCGTTCGACTTCGTCGCTCACTACCGGTTCCCCGCGCCGGCCGGTGAGTCCTACAAGGGCGACGCGCCCGAGCAAGGAGCTCCGATCTGATGGACCGCTCCGAGCACCCGGAGCCGTCGGCAGAGGGTCCGGCGAGCGACCTCAGGGGGATGCATCCCTCGGCGGTGACGCTCTCCGGCGGCCCTCACCGCCGTCGGAGCCGGTGGATCACTGTGAGCACCGTGATCGTCGGCGTGGGTCTCCTCGCCGCGCTGTTCGACTTCGGGTTGGGACGCGATCCGAGCATCATCCGTTCTCCGCTCCTCGGCCGGCGGGCGCCGGACTTCACCCTGCGGACGCTGGACGGGTCTCGAACGGTCCGATTGGCCGATCTGCGGGGTCAGGTCGTGATCGTCAACTTCTGGGCATCCTGGTGTGCGGCCTGCCGCGAAGAGCACCCCGCGCTCCAGGACGCCTGGGAGCGGTACCGGGACCAGGGCGTGGTCCTGGTGGGGATCGACTTCCAGGACCAGAGGCAACCCGCCCTCGACTTCATGCGCGAGATGGGCGGCGACTGGCCGGTGGTGGAGGATCCGGGTGGACGCACCGCGCTGGACTACGGCGTGGCCGGGGTGCCGGAGACGTTCTTCATCGGCCGGGACGGCGTCATCCGATTCAAGCAGATCGGGCCGTCATCGTACGAGCTGCTGACCGACCAGATCCAGCGGTTGCTGGACCGACGGGGATGGGGGCAAGCATGGGAGACGACGGGCGGCTGGGAGCGTCGAAGGAGGCGATGCCGGGTGCTGGGGTGTGAGATGGGCTCGATGTTCGGGATGGGCTGGTGGATGTGGTTCCCGGGCCTACTGATCCTCGGGGCGCTGATCGTCTTCGGCACGTGGGCCGTGGGCCGGTCCGGGCCCCGCTCTGAGGGACCGGTGCGGATCCTTGAGAAGCGCTATGCGCGCGGGGAGATCGACGCCGAGGAGTTCGAGCGGCGTCGGGCCACGCTGGAGGGGTCCCGATGAGGATCCGGGGGTCGTTGCTCCTCACCGCGCTGGCTCTCCTGGGCCTGGTAGCGGCCGCGTGCGGGGGCGGAGCAACAGCGGAATTGCCAGCGGCAGCCGGCGAGGGCCCAAGGGTCGGCGACCCCGCTCCGGCGTTCAGCCTACCTTCGGCTCAGGGCCGGACCGTCTCGCTGGCGGAGGCCCGCGGCCGCAAGCCGGTGCTCCTGTACTTCAGCATGGGTTCGACTTGAGCTGGCTGCATGCAGCAGGTAGTTGACCTGCAGAACAGCAAGGACTTCCAGGCCCTCGGGGTGGAGCTGCTCAGCATCTCTCCGGACTCGGTCCAGGCGTGGGCCAAGGAGGGCTCGGCCAAGGGCGTCCACACACCCCTTCTCTCGGACCCGGGCAACCGGGTGGCCAGCGCCTACGGGGTGATGCGGTGGGGGATGGGCGACGGAACCATGCCCGGGCACACCTTCGTGCTCGTGGACAGCACCGGCCGCATCAGCTGGATCCGCGACTACGGAGCGCCCGAGCACGGCGGACTGATGTACGTGGCTCCGAAGGACCTGGTGCCCCTGATCGCCGCGCGCGTGGAGGGTCCCTGATGCCCCGCGCCCTCGATGAGCGCCGGCACTCCACGCTCCGGGCGGCGTGTGTGGCCGGTGCCGTCGTGCTCGCCCTGGTCTCGGCAGGGTGCTCGCCCCCGGCATCCCAGCCGTCGGCGCCCGAGGGGTCGCTCCTGCCCTCCAGCCCCACCGCGCTCCCTCAGTTCGACCCGGCTCGCTTTCACGAGCTCCTGGCCCAGCTCCGGGGGAAGCCGGTCTTGGTCAACGTCTGGGCGTCCTGGTGCGGTCCGTGCATCGTAGAAGCCCCGGGCCTGGCCCGTGCGGCCCGCGACTACCGGGGACGGGTGCAGTTCTTGGGCGTGGACGTGCTGGACCAGCGCGGGGCCGCCCAGGCCTTCATCCGGAAGTACGGGTGGACCTATCCCAGCGTGTTCGATCCCACCGGGGCCATCCGAAACGACCTGGGGTTCATCGGCCAGCCAGTGACCGTCGTGTTGGACTCGGCCGGCAGGCGGGTCTTCACGTGGAGCGGCGCCCTCGCCGAATCGCGGCTGCAGAAGGAGTTGAGCGCGGTTGCCTGAGCCATCCATCCAGGAAGGGGGCTCGTTCATCGCCCCTGCGGCCATCACCTCCGCCCTGCGTGCGTTCGCCGCAGGCGATCTTCCGGGATTCCCGGTGACCCGCCGGCAACTGCTGGGCGGCCTGGGACTGACCCTGCTCGGGGTGGCGTGCACCCGTGCCGGCACGCGAACCGGCTCGAGCGCTCCTTCGGGCTCGATCGACTCGCTCGTCGCCGGGGCGTCGCAAGTATCGGTCCTGGGGACGGGAGCCGACGCCCCGCCCTTGGGCCCGGGAAGGAACCGCCTCGGGGTGATCCTGGTGACGCCGCAGAACAGCGTCATCGAAGGCGGCACCGCCCGGGTGTGGGTGGCCAAGGACACGAAGAGCCGGGCGATGGGTCCATACGAGGCGCCCTGGTACGAGCTCACCGCGTACGAGAAGACGCGCGACCGATCCCCTCGGACCCCTCTGCCCGGACTGTTCGCCACCGAGATCGACCTGCCGGCCGCGGGGATCTGGAACGTCGGAGTGACGGTCTCGGCAGGGCCCCGCCGCTTCGCGGGAGCCGGGGTTCTCCAGGTGACCAGCGGCGCGACCCCAGCCCAGCTCGGCTCCAACGCGATCCAGGTCCCGACGCCGGTGGCCACGTCGGTGGCCAAGATCAAGGAGATCTGCACCAGGACGCCGGTCTGTGACATGCACTACGTCTCGCTGGAGGACGCCCTGTCGAGCGGAAAGCCCACCGTCATCTCCTTCGCCACTCCCCTGTTGTGCAGCACGAGGACATGCGGCCCGGTGGTGGACGAGCAGCTGCTCGTGTTCGAGGGGTTGGGGAAGGATCGGGCGAACTTCATTCACGTGGAGGAGTTCCTGCCCGGCAAGGATCTTCAACCGCCCCCGGCCACCGCGGAGAACCTGTCCCCGGCGTTCAAGGCGTGGGGCTTCGACACGGATCCGTGGCTGGTGATCGCCGACAAGGGCGGAGTGATCCGGTTCCGGGCCCTCGGGGTCATCTCCGCCGCCGAGATCCAGCTCGCCCTCCAGCCGTTGCTATGAGCGAGGCAGACGCCGACGAGCCGGCCGACCCGCAGCGACGCGCGTCCCTGCGGCGCTGGCTTCTCGTCGCGGCGGTGGCGACGCCGATCGTGCTCCTGGCCGTTGTGGCGTTCGCCCTCCCGCGGCTCGGCGCTCCGCACCCGTCTCGGGATTCCGCCATCGGGGCCGCCGACTTCGCGGCCACACCCGTCCCGGAGGACCGGCCCGCCCCGGCGTTCGACCTCCCGGCGCTCGCCGGTCCCGGCTCGATCTCCCTTCGCTCCCCCGCCGGGAGCATCACCGTGGTGAACATCTGGGCATCCTGGTGCCCGCCGTGTCGCCAGGAGGCGCCCCAGCTGGAGCAGGTGTGGACGCGGTACGAGGGCCGCGGCGTGCGGTTCATCGGAGTGGACCACCAGGACACCAGGGAGGGCGGTCTGTCGTTCGTGCGGGAGTTCGGCATCACCTATCCCGTCGCCTTCGATCCGGGCGGAACCGTGGCGGCCCGGTACGGCGCGGTGGGGGTCCCCACCACCTTCGTCATCGCACCCGACGGGCGTATCGCCTACCGCTTCCTGGGCAAGACTACGGCGGCTATGCTGGCGACGACCCTGGACCGGCTCCTCGGTCGGTCTGGGTGAAGGTCTCGCCGATGGGACCCGCCCAGGACGGCCCGCCGCTCGGATTCCATACCGAGATGCCCGATCGAGGAGCCCGCAGGGTCCGCCGAGTCGCGGTGTGCGTGCTGGCCGCGGTGGCGGTCGTGGCGGTTCCGGGCGTGGCCGGGGCCCACGCCGTGCTGGCCTCCTCGCGGCCCGAGGCCGGACAGCGGCTGGGCACCTCCCCCGGGGTGGTGGTCCTCGAGTTCACCGAGCCCTTGAACCAGAAGCTCTCCCGGGCCACCGTGACTGATCCCGCCGGGCGAGCATTTACGGGCGGCGTCACCGGGGGCCAGGAGATCCGGGTCGCACTCACCACCAATGCACCCGGTGTGTACACCGTGGGGTGGGTGTCGGTGAGCACGCTGGACGGCCACGCCGTTCGCGGTTCGTTTCAGTTCGGGGTGGGCGTGTCGCCCGGCGCCGGGTCGGCCGAGACCGCCCAGACCACACCGGGGGCGGGCGATCTCGCCATCGGGTTGCTCCGGTGGGTCGAGTACCTCGCCCTGCTCCTGGCCGTGGGGATGCTTCTCCTCCGCAGGCTCGTCCGGGGGCGGAGCGAGCTCGAGTGGGTTCGACCAGGCCTGATGCTCCCGCTCGCCGTGGCCCTGGGGAGCGGCATCGCGGTGGTGGCGTCGGAGTCGTTCTCGGCGGCCGGCTCGGCCTCCCTCGCGGCGCTGTGGAACTACCTGACCACCGGGCTCCCAGGGGTCGCCCGCCTCTCAAGGCTGGGCCTGGAGGCGCTGGCCCTGTTCGCCGCCGTTGTCGGAGCTCCCACCCCGTGGGTCCTGGTGACTGCCGCGATCGGGGCGCTCGCCGCCTCCGGTCACGGCGCGGCCATCCACCCCACGTGGTGGGGCATCACCGTCGATGCCGTCCATCTGCTCGCGGCCGGCGTGTGGGCCGGGGGGATCCTGGCCCTGGCGACCCAACGGCCTCCCGGTGGCTGGCGCTCCCCAGACGGTCGCGCGCTGCTCGTTCGCTTCTCCCCACCCGCGCTGACTGCGTTCACCGTCACCGTCGGGTTCGGAGCCATCCAGGCCATCCAGGAACTCGGGACCGTCCACGCCCTGGTGGGTTCCTCGTACGGACGGGTGCTCCTGGTCAAGATCGGCCTGGTGGCCGTGATGGTCCCGTTGTCTCTGGTGGCATGGCGCCTGCGGCGACCCCACCTCCGGTTCGAAGGGACGCTGGCAATCGCGGTGGTTGCCGCGGCGGCCATCCTGGCCGCGTTCCCCATCCCCCCGAGCCGACTCGTGGAGGAGGAAGCGGCCCAGCAGGCGACTCCCTCAGCCTCCGCCCTCCCCAAGCCCGGCGCGCTCACCATGGGGAGCCACGCAGGGCAGGTCCTGGTGGGACTGACCCTTCGTCCGGCCCGGCGCGGGACAAACGAGGCCCTGGTCTATCTGCTGCCGCTCGAGGGCAACAAGGCCGCCGCGGACCTCAAGGCGACGATCACGGCGGCCGGCAGGACGTCGCCGCTTTTGTCGTGTGGGGACACGTGCCGGCGGGCCATCGTGGAGCTCCAGGGTGACCAGGCGCTCGTCATCAATGTCGCTGGATCGAAGGGCGGCAAGGCCACCTTCGAGGTCCCGAAGCTTCCAGCGCCGGACGGATCGCTCGTCCTCGAGCGAGCCCAGGCCCGGATCCACGAACTGCGCACATACCGACTGTTCGAGACCCTGTCCTCAGGCCTCGCCACGATCCCCAGCCAGTACGCGTTCCAGGCGCCCAACCGGATGGAGTCCACGGTCGAGCAGTCGAGGACGGCGTGGATCGGCGACACCCGATACATCAGGGACAAGCCGGGAGCTGCGTGGCAGGTCCAGCCGGGCGGCCCGTCCATCCCTGTGCCCTCCTTCATCTGGGACTACTTCAAGCCGTTCGTCGATCCCCGCATCGTCGGTGATGAGCGCGTCGACGGCGTCCGGACCACGGTCGTCTCCTTCGCCGGTGGACAGAAGGGGACGCCGATCTGGTTCCGGCTGTGGATCGATCCTGGGGGGCTGGTGCGCCGTGCCGAGATGCGAGCCCCCGGACACTTCATGGACGATCGGTACTACGACTTCGACGCGCCGTTCACCATCAGCGCACCGACGGGGTGACCGATGGAGACCTCATTCCTGGACCGGCTTTCGCGCGGGGACCCGTTCCATGATCAGGCGCCGGGAATGATCGCGTGATCGCCGACATCGCCCAGCGAGGCGTCCTGGAGTGGTGGGCGCCGCTGCTGGCCTTCGCCGCCGGCGCCGTATCCTGCGCCTCCCCCTGCGTGCTGCCTCTGGTGCCGGGCTACGTGGCCTTCGTGACGGGTGGCGACTCCCCCGGCGGCGGGACCAAGAGGGCGGCGGGACCCATTCTGCTGTTCATCGCCGGATTCACCGTGGTGTTCACGTTCGTGTTCGGGTTCGCCGCGAGCTCCGTCGGCCGGTGGCTTCGACTCCCCGCCGGTCAGCGGATCGCCGGAGCGGTCGTTCTCGGCTTCGGCATCTTCATGCTGCTCTACGCGCTCCGGGTTCGGGTTCCCTGGCTGTATCGGGAGGAGCGGCCGCTCCTGTCCCGGGTCCGGCCGGGCGCCGCCGGGGCGTTCCCGCTTGGCATGGCCTTCGCCGTGGGATGGACGCCCTGCATCGGCCCCGTCCTCGGCGCCATCCTGACCCTGGCCGCGGCTCAGGGCACGACAGTCCGCACGCTCCTGCTGCTGTTCTTCTACTCGCTCGGGCTGGGTTTACCGATCTTCCTCCTGGGGCTGGGGATGCGCTGGGCCATGGGCGCCTCGAGGTTCATCAGCCGGAACTACCGGTGGATCGCGGGCACCGGCGGGGTGCTGATGGTGACGATCGGCGTCCTTCTGATCAGCGGCGTCTGGGTCCGCCTGCTGGCGCCGCTCCTCCGATTGATCAACCGGTTCACTCCGCCGATCTGACTGCCGCCATCCGGGTCGGCGGGCTACCGATGCCGTGCCTGCCAAACCTACGTCCGCTTCGTCACCTGCAGGCGTTGCGGAATGTTCATCAACTTCTAGCCGGGCTAGCCCGGGCGAGGCTGCAGTTCACAAGGGTGATCAGGGTCTTGACCCCCACGCCGTCAGAACACGGCCTCCGACAGATGTCGTCCGGCCGACTTAGTCCAACTTCTCCGCCGAGTCGTCAGGCCCCAGGGCGAGAGCGTCGTCCCCTCCTGGCCCTTGGTCCTTTCGAGCCTTTCGAGCGACACGGCGCGCCTCGCGAGCGGCCAACTTCCTGGTCCGCACGTCTTGCCGCTGCCGCTTGTTGTAGGTCTCGGGCACGAAGAGCCTCCTTGAGGATCGTTAGGTGCTTA
>DHWS01000049.1:0-358 GCA_002413305.1 Actinobacteria bacterium UBA5176
GGCGTCTCGATCGGGCACATCCGACCGTAGTGGGAGGGGTGCACGTCGCGGACCTCGAAACCCGCGCGCTCGCGGGACAGGCCGCCCGGCCCCAAAGCGGAGAGCCGGCGCTTGTGGGTCAGCCCGGCCAGCGGGTTCGTCTGGTCCATGAACTGGGAGAGCTGGGAGGTCCCGAAGAACTCCTTGATGGCGGCCACCACCGGCCGGATGTTGATGAGCGTCTGGGGCGTGATGGCTTCGACGTCCTGGGTGGTCATACGCTCCCGGACAACCCGCTCCATCCGGGTCAGGCCGAGCCGGATCTGATTCTGGATCAGCTCGCCGACGCTGCGGATGCGGCGGTTGCCGAAGTGGTCGA
>DHWS01000049.1:557-3102 GCA_002413305.1 Actinobacteria bacterium UBA5176
CCGAAGTGGTCGATGTCGTCGACCTCGTACCCCTCGATGCCGGCGTGCAGCTTCACGAGGTACTGCACGGCCTTGATGACGTCCTCGTAGGTGAGGATCCCCTTGTGGTTGGGGGCCAGCTTGTCCTTCTCGCCCCCGCCGTGGGCCAGCGAGAAGACCCGCCACCGTGGCTGCTCCCAGTCGCGATGGTCCGGATTGTCGTGCTCTTTCATGAGGTTCCACTTCGAGCGCAGCTGCCGCTCGGCCACGTCGGTGAGCTCGTGCAGCTTCTTGCCGAGCTTGTACCGGCCCACCTTGGCCAGGTCGTAGCGCTTGTGGTTGAAGAACAGGTTCTCGAGCAGCGTCTGCGCGGATTCCGCCGTGGGCGGTTCGCCGGGCCTGAGCTTTCGGTAGATGTCCTCCAATGCCTCCTCGCGGGTGGCGAAATGGTCCTTGGCCAGGGTGGCCTTGATCGACTCGGCGCCGTCGAACAGCTCGAGCATCTCCTCCTCGGTCCAACCGAGGGCCTTGAGGAGGACGGTCACGTTCTGACGCCGCTTGCGGTCGATGCGCACACCGACGGTGTCGCGCTTGTCGACTTCGAACTCCAGCCACGCCCCGCGGGAGGGGATGACCTTGGCGATGTAGACGTCCTTGTCGGAGGTCTTGTCGAGTTCCTTGCTGAAGTAGACGCCGGGGCTCCGGACCAGCTGGCTGACCACCACCCGCTCGGTGCCGTTGATCACGAAGGTGCCCTTGTCGGTCATCATGGGGAAGTCGCCCATGAAGACCTCCTGTTCCTTGATCTCGCCGGTCTCCTTGTTGATGAACTGCGCCTCGACGAACAGGGGCGCGGAGAACGTCATGTCCTTGTCCTTGCACTCCTCCACGGAGTACTTGACGTCCTTGAACTGGTGCTTGCCGAAGATCAGCTGGTAGGTCTCGGTGAAGTCCTCGATCGGCGAGACCTCCGCCAGGACCTCCCCGATCCCGTCCTTCAGCAGCCAGTCGAAGGATTCGCTCTGGATCCCGATGAGGTCTGGAAGGGGCAGCACCTCCGGGATCTTCGAGAAAGAGACACGTTCGCGACCAGGCACGATGACTTCAGGCAAGAAAGACCCCTCCTAGAGGAAGATGGGCGAAAAAGCTCGGTACGCGGGAGACGGCACGGCAACCGGTGAGTATAGGACTTCGGGCAGGCAAAATCAACCGGCACGTCATCATTGGAGTGTCCAACACCCCAAGCTCCGGCTCTATTCCATGGAATCTTAGCGAATCGGGCCCCGGTTTGTACAGAGCTGGAAGGGACTTTCGACAGTGGTTCCCCGGCCCCTCCAATCAAGGACCGGCCGGGTCCTATTGCGGCCCAGATGGGATGTTCGCGTTGGTACCCAATGCTCCCATTGGATCCGGCAGCTCGGCACGCCGACACCTCCCCCAGTTGAGCGGGGAAACCCATGCCGATGGCGCCCTCTCCCGTCCCGAATGGTCAGGGCGATGCCGATGTCCTCGAACAGACACCGAGGTTGGCGGGTGAGGTCATTCACGTGAGACGGCGAACGTGCCGATGCCCTCTGGCGAGATGAACGCGACCCGAGCAGGTGCGCCGGCCGAATCGGCAACTGACACTGGCTCCGCGTGGCCCGCGCAGCCGGATGGTGCCGGACCGCAGGGGCCAGACGAGCCGGCTGAGTCCCGGCAGCGCGCCCAGGTGCGGATGCTGCATTCTCTGGCCGCCAAGCTCAACCAGTGCACCAGCGTCGAGCAGATCGGCGAGGCGGTCACCGCTGAGCTCCGAAGTCTGGTCGACTACCACAATTGTCGGGTCTACGTGCTGCAGCCGGACGGTCTCACGCTCTCGCCCGTCGCGTTCCGGGGAGAGCTCACCGAGTACCAGGGCGAGTCGTTCGAGGCCCTGGTGACCACCGTCGGGAGAGGCCTCACCGGCCACGTTGCCCTCTCCGGCCAGTCCTACTACGCGCCGAACGCGAACGACGATCCCCACGCGCTGACGATCGCCGGAACGCCGGACCTCGATGAGTCGATCCTCGGCGCCCCGATGATCTTCGGCGAGCGGCTGATCGGCGTCGTGATCCTGTCCAAGCTCGGCATCGATCGATTCGACGGCGAGGACATGCGCGTCCTCGAGACCGTCGCCTCGCACGGCGCCGTCGCCATCGAGAATGCCCGAAGCCGGGCTGAGATCGAGCGCGCGCTCGAGGTGGAACGCGAAGCGACGAAGCGGCTGCAGGTGCTGGACGACGTGAAGAACACCTTCCTCCAAGCTGTCTCCCACGACTTGCGAACCCCACTGACGACCGTGATGGGACTTGCCCTGACACTCGACCGCGAGGACATCGAACTCTCGGCAGAGGAGCGGAAGGAGCTCAGCAATCGGCTCGCCGCGAACGCCAAACGCCTCGATCGCCTCCTCCGCAACCTGCTCGACCTGGAGCGATTGATGCAGGGCGTCGTCGAACCCCGACGAGAGCCCACCGACCTCACCGCGCTCGTTCGCCAGGTCATGGTGGACGATGGCCTAGAAGAGGGTGGACGCATCGACGTC
>DHWS01000167.1 GCA_002413305.1 Actinobacteria bacterium UBA5176
CGGACTATAGGAGCGTCAGTGCCCTCCGAGCTGGTCAAGCGTTGGTCAAGACGATTCGGGCCCGTGACCGTTATTTCGGACTGACATTCGTGCTCAGACTTCTGTGGGCCGTGTTCACCGCGGTAGGCTCGACACAAGCCCATGGCCCAAGTCGTCATCGAGAACCCGGTCATCAACTCGCCGTACGAGGAGCCGACCAGGCACTTCGTGTTCGACGAGGACGGGATCACCAACGAGATCGCCGGGTCTCGCAGGCGGAGCTCCTACTTCGTCCCGATCCCGCCACCGAAGAAGAAGAACGCGCAGGCCCCACTGGCGCCATCGTGGACCTCCGAGCGGGTCAAGGAGAACGAGTTCATCAACAACGTCCGCTCTCGAGTGTCCGGCTGGCGTGAGGGCGGCTACACGGGCATCAGCACGGTGACCCGAGAACTACTGGACTACTGGCGAAGCCCCGACCGTGAACGCCGGCTCTTCTTCTGCCAGATCGAAGCACTGGAGACGGCGATCTACCTGACGGAGGTGGCGCCCAAGAGTGGGCAGGCTTGGATCGAGAACCAGCTTCGGCTGGCCAACGAGGCCGCCAACCCGGGCCTGTACCGCATGGCCGTCAAGATGGCCACCGGCTCGGGCAAGACGGTGGTCATGGCCATGCTCATCGCCTGGCAGATGCTCAACAAGCTGGCCAACCCCCAGGACGGCAGGTTCAGCGACACCTTCCTGATCGTCACCCCCGGCATCACGATCAAGGACCGCCTTCGGGTCCTGTTCCCCAACGACCCCAACACGTTCTACCGGGAGCTCGACATCGTCACCCGCGAGCAGCTCGTCCAGCTCCAGCAGGCCCACATCCTCATCACCAACTTCCACGCCTTCCTCCGGCACGACACCCTCGAAGCGGCGTCGCTGACCAAGAAGTTCCTGGCCGGCCCGGAGGGCAACCCCGACCGGTTCAAAGAGACCCCGGGGGAGATGGTCCGGCGGGTTTGCCGGCCGTTCGGCAACCGGCGGAACATCGTCGTGATCAACGACGAGGCCCACCACTGCTACCGGGAGAAGCCGGTCAGCGAGGAGGAGAAGCTCACCGCCGACGAACGAGCCGAGGCCAAGCAGAACGCGGAGGCCGCCCGCGTGTGGATCTCCGGCCTGGAGGCGGTCAAGACCAAGATCGGGGTCAAGGCCGTCTACGACCTGTCGGCGACCCCGTTCTTCCTGCGGGGCTCGGGCTATCCGGAGGGGACGCTGTTCCCCTGGGTGGTCTCGGACTTCAGCCTCATCGACGCGATCGAGTCGGGCATCGTCAAGGTCCCCCGGGTGCCGGTGTCGGACGACCAGATGACCGGGGACTCCCCGACCTACCGGGACTTGTGGCTCCGAATCCGAGACGACCTGCCCAAGAAGGGCCGGGCCACCGAAGCCCTCAAGGGACAGCCCATCCTCCCCAAGGAGCTCGAAGGGGCGCTCCGGAGCCTGTATGGCAACTACGAGAAGTCCTACCGGGCCTGGGAGGGCCACGGCATCGGGACGCCGCCCGTGTTCATCGTGGTCTGCAACAACACGAACGTCTCGAAGATGGTCTTCGACTGGATCGCCGGCTGGGAGAAACCATTGGCCCAGGGCTCGGACAAGACGGTGGTCGTCCCAGGCAGCCTTCCAGTCTTCAGCAACGAGGAAGGCGGCCGGTGGCGATCGCGACCGAACACGCTGCTGATCGACTCCGTGCAGCTGGAGTCCGGCGGGGCCATGAGCGACGAATTCAAGCGCATCGCCAGGGCGGAGATCGAGGAGTTCAAGGCCGAACTCCGGCAACGGTTCCCGGGACGGGACACGGACGACCTCACCGACGATGCGCTTCTCCGCGAAGTGATGAATACGGTCGGCAAACCAGCCCGCCTCGGCGAGCACGTCAAGTGCGTGGTCAGCGTCTCCATGCTCACCGAGGGCTGGGACGCCAACACCGTCACCCACATCCTGGGCGTGCGGGCCTTCGGCACCCAGCTCCTGTGCGAACAGGTGGTCGGGCGAGGTCTCCGCCGGATCAGCTACACGCCCAACGAACTGGGAATGTTCGAGCCGGAGTACGCAGAGGTGTACGGCGTGCCGTTCAGCTTCATCCCCACGGCGGGATCGAATCCCACCCCCGATGTCCCCAAGCCGGTCCATCGCATCCGGGCGCTGGAGGAACGCACAGAGTTCGAGATCACCTTCCCGAGGGTCATGGGCTATCGGTACCAGCTCCCGACCGAGCATCTCGCGCCCCAGTTCGACGACACCTCGGGCCTCGTCCTATCCTCGGCGGAGGTACCCACCAGGGTGGAGGTCCATCCGATCGTCGGGGCCTGGGCCATCCACGACTTGGATGACCTCCGGAAGCGGCGGATGCAGGAGGTCGCCTTCATCATCGCCCGGATCACCCTCGACCTGTTCAAGGACGACGCGGGGAACGACCGGCCATGGCTCTTCCCCCAGCTCGTGGAAATCACGAAGTCCTGGCTCGCGGATCACGTGACCTGCAAGGGGGACACCTTCCCCCAGATGCTGGTCCTGACCGACTACAGCTACGAGGCCGCTCGGAAGATCTACGGCTCGATCGTGCGAGGAACCAAGGGCGAGAAGCGGCTCCAGCCCCTCCTTCGGACCTTCGATCCGATCGGTTCCACCTCCTACGTGGACTTCAACACCACGAAGAACGTGTATCCGACCGAGAAGAGCCACCTCAACTACGTGGTCGCCGACACAGCATCGTGGGAGCAGAAGATGGCCCAGACGCTAGAAGACATGCCGGCGGTCCGGACATATGTGAAGAACCAGGGCCTTGGCTTCCTGATCCCGTACACCTACGAGGGTAGCCCGGCGAACTACATGCCGGACTTCATCGTCCGCATGGACGCTGGGGCCGAGGAGCCCCTGAACGCCATCGTCGAGGTGAGCGGCCAGGCCAAGAAGCAGAAGGCGGCGAAGGTGGCGACCGCCAAGGATCTGTGGGTCCCGGCCATCAACAACGCGGGCAGCTTCGGCCGGTGGGGGTTCATCGAGATCACGGACCCGTGGGACGCGGAGAGCCTGATCCGCTCCTGGCTGGCCGAAGTCGCAGCCCCGCAGCAGGCATAATCACGCGATGGCCCGAGCGAGACGAACCAAGGCGGCAGGCCCAATCCCGGTCGAAGCCACGAAGCACCCCGGGGACACGAGGACGAACATCCCAACTGCAGAGCTCGAGTCCTTCGCAGGAGACCAGGAGCGAACGCCGACCTCACTCCTGTATCCGCGCGACCCCTCGCTCGACCCGCAGCTCGTGTGGAAGGGCAAGGACGAGCAGGACGCCGAGCCGCTCGAGGTCCCGTCCGTCCCGATCTACATCCAGGAGACCATCGAGCCGAGAGCGCTGATCGAGGATCTCCGCCAGCAGTCGAAGGGGCGCCGCGACGAGGCGGAGCTCATGCTCTTCGCCAACCCGTTCGAAGGGATGGAGTTCGCCGAGCGCGTCGATTTCTACAAGCACTCCGGGACATGGACCAATCGGATGATCCTGGGCGACTCGCTGCTCGTGATGGCTTCCCTCGCCGAGAAGGAAGGCCTCAAGGGCCAGGTCCAGATGATCTACTTGGACCCGCCCTATGGCATCAAGTTCGGCTCGAACTGGCAGGTCTCGACGCGCGATCGCGAGGTCGTTGACGGTCGACCGGAGGATGCCACGCGCCAGCCCGAACAGATTCGAGCGTTCCGCGATACTTGGGAGCTTGGCGTGAATTCCTACCTGAGCTACCTCCGCGACCGATTCGACCTCTGCCGAGAGCTGGTGACGGAGAGCGGCTCGATCTTTGTCCAGATTTCAAACGACAACGTGCATCTGGTGCGCTCCGTCCTGGATGAGGTCTTCGGAAGCGAAAACGTTGTCGCTACGATCGTTTGGAAGAAGGCATCCCCCGAGTCCAACACCATCCGCAATGCGTTTCACTATGTGCTGTGGTACGCGAAGAACAGAGCCGTAATGAAGGTTCGGAAGCTATTCAGGGAGCGACGCCTCTCGGACGGCTCCACGGAAGACCCGAAGAAGCTCGCCCCTGTGGGGGGAATTCCCGGATGGCACTGTGCGTCCCCTCACGGTTGAGGAGAAGCGGGAGGAACAACCGCTGCCAGCCGGCACGATCGCTTTTCGCCACGACAAGATTGTCGACCCGGGAAACGAACGGGTCTTTCCGATCACGGTCGATGGCCAGAAGCTAATGCCACCGCGGGGGTTCCAATGGAGGGGCGACGAGCAGGAGATGTCGCGACTCGTAGCTGCCGGGCGTGTGCGGAAGACGAAAGACGGTGTCGGGTACCGGCTGAACCTCACCGATCACGGGTCGGTAGAGCTGACCAACTTCTGGGAGGACACAGCTGGGAAGATCGTGGACATGGTTTACGTCGTGCAGACGAATCCGAAGATCATCCAACGTTGCCTCCTGTTGACGACAGACCCGGGCGATCTTGTCCTTGACCCGACGTGTGGCAGCGGAACAACAGCTGACTTGGCTGAACAATGGGGCCGTCGTTGGATCACGATGGACACTAGGGCGTCCTGTTCACAGGAT
>DHWS01000148.1:0-8995 GCA_002413305.1 Actinobacteria bacterium UBA5176
CTTGGTGTCTCGGTCGTGGATCAGGAACCTCGGGGAGAATCCCTCCTCCTGGAGAGCCATTGCCAGGTTCCGGGCCTGCTGGGTCACCCACGCCGAGTCGGGGTTCGACGTCGCTCCCCCCAGATGCGCCTTCCTCGTCCCGAGCTCGATCCACACCAGGACGTACAGCGTCTTCAGCGTGATGGTCTCCACGGTGAGGAAGTCGCAGGCCAGCATTCCGGCCGCCTGGTGGCGGAGGAACTGGCTCCACGTGGGGCCGCGTCTCGGGGCCGGGCCCAAACCGGCACCGCGAAGCACCGTGGCGATCGTGGTTGCCGAGACCCTGACTCCCAGCTTCAGCAACTCGCCCCGGATCCGCATGTAGCCCCACCTGGGGTTCTCCCTTCCCAGTCGCAGGATCAGCTCTCGAACCTCGGGGTCGAGAGCGGGGCGTCCGGGAGGCCGGTGCGGCTTGGTCCACTTCTTGGCAACGAGCTGGCGGTGCCAGCGGAGGAGGGTCTCAGGCCGGACCAGGAACGCGTCCCACGCCTCTCGCGAGAGCATCCTGCTCACCGCGGCGAGGAACGCTTTGTCCCTGGTCCGGTAGGGTTCTACTCCACCCAACCGGTTGTGCAACTTCGTTGAGAGGAGGTGTGACATGGAACAGAAGCGGCTGCGCGAACCGCAGGAGATGCTGCCAGCGTACGAGCCGTTGGAGCACATGGTCCGGCGCGTCGTCCGAGAGGAGCTTGAGCCCGTCCTGGACATCTTGAAGGAGCTCCGGCCAGCAGAGGTTGCTGCCTACGAGAGCGGGTTCGGATCGCGGGCTGAGACCTTCCCCGGTCCGGGAGATGGGGTCCCGAGCACGCGGACGACGACCACGTCAGAGCCTCGGCCTGCATGAACGACCCCTCGCCGCGTCGGGTGGCGGGTCCGAAGGGAACCCGTCACTCGACAGGGGGGCCGATCAGGCGAGGTCGAAGCGATCCAGGCTCATGACCTTGTCCCACGCCGCCACGAAGTCACGAACGAACTTCTCCTTCGAGTCGTCGCACGCGTAGACCTCCGCGATGGCTCGCAGCTGGGAGCTCGAACCGAACACGAGGTCGACGGCGGTGGCCGTCCACTTGAGCTGACCCGAGGCCCGGTCGCGACCCTCGTACACGTTCTCCTCCGAGACGGAGGTCTTCCACTCCGTGCCCATGTCGAGCAGGTTCACGAAGAAGTCGTTGGAGAGCGTCTCCGGCCGGTCGGTGAACACGCCGTGCTGGGCCTGCCGGTGATTGGCGTTCAGGGCGCGCATGCCGCCGACCAACACCGTCATCTCGGGAGCGGTCAGGGTCAGCAGGTTGGCCCGCTCCACCAGCAGGGTCTCCGGTGACAGCTTCTCCCCGGCCCGCAGGTAGTTGCGGCACCCATCGAAGGTCGGCTCGAGCACGGCGAACAACTCCACGTCAGTCTGCTCCTGCGAGGCGTCGGTGCGCCCCGGCAGGAACGGAACGGTCACATCGAAGCCCGCGTTCTTCGCCGCTTGCTCGACGGCCGCGCACCCGCCCAGCACGATCAGGTCGGCGAGCGAGACCTTCTTCCCGCTGGACTGCGAACCGTTGAAGTCCTGCTGGATCTGCTCGAGGGTCTGCAGCACCTTGCCCAGTTGGGTCGGGTCGTTGACCTCCCAGTCCCGTTGCGGCGCAAGCCGGATCCGGGCGCCGTTGGCCCCGCCCCGCTTGTCCGTGCCGCGGAAGCTGGCCGCCGACGCCCATGCGGTGGAGACGAGCTGCGAGATCGACAGTCCCGAGGCCAGGAGCTTCCCCTTCAGGGCGGCGATGTCCTGCTCGCCGATCAGTTCGTGATCGACCTCGGGGACGGGGTCCTGCCACAGCTGCGGCTCCGGTACCCAAGGGCCGAGGAGCCGCGTGACGGGCCCCATGTCGCGGTGGATCAGCTTGTACCACGCTCGGGCGAAGGCATCGGCGAGCTCGTCCGGATGCTCGAGGAACCGCTTCGTGATCGGGCCGTAGATCGGATCGACCTTCAGCGCCAGGTCCGTGGTCAGCATCACGGGCGCGTGCCGCTTGGACGGGTCGTGCGCGTCCGGCACGGTGTCACGAGCAGACTGATCCTTAGGCGTCCATTGCTTCGCGCCGCCGGGGCTCGTCGTCAGCTCCCAGTCGTAGCGGTACAGGGTCTCCAGGAAGCTGTTGTCCCAGGTCGTCGGAGTGGGGCTCCACGCGCCTTCCAGGCCGCTGGTGATCGTGTCGGGTCCCTTGCCGGTGCCGAAGGTGTTCCTCCAGCCGAGACCCTGCTCCTCGACCGGTGCAGCCTCCGGTTCGGGCCCGACGTAGTCGGCCGCCGGTGCGGCGCCATGGGTCTTGCCGAACGTGTGGCCGCCGACGATGAGCGCGACCGTCTCCTCGTCGTTCATCGCCATGCGACCGAACGACTGCCGGATGTACCTCGCCGCATCGAGCGGATCGGGATTCCCGCCCGGCCCCTCCGGGTTCACGTAGATCAGGCCCATGTGGTCGGCGCCGAACGGCCCCCGGATCTGACCGTCCCCCCCGTGGCGCTCGTCCCCCAGCCAGGTGTCCTCCGGCCCCCAGAAGATCTCCTCGGGCTCGAAGATGTCCTCTCGCCCGAAGCCGAAGCCGAACGTCTCGAACCCCATCGACTCCATGGCCACGTTGCCGGCGAGGATGATCAGGTCGGCCCAGGAGAGCTTCCGCCCGTACTTCTTCTTGATCGGCCAGAGCAGCCGACGCGCCTTGTCGAGGCTCGCGTTGTCGGGCCAGCTGTTGAGGGGGGCGAAGCGCTGCGCGCCGGTGCCGCCGCCGCCCCGGCCATCGGCGATGCGGTAGGTGCCCGCGGCATGCCACGACATCCGGATGAACAGCGGCCCGTAATGGCCGTAATCGGCCGGCCACCAGTCCTGCGAGGTCGTCATCAGCTCGATGAGGTCCCGCTTCAGCGCCTCGACGTCGAGGTCCTTGAACGCTTCCCGGTAGCGGTGGTCCGCGCCCATCGGATCGGACCGGGGCGCGTGCTGGTGCAGGACCGAGAGGTCCAGCTGATCCGGCCACCAGTCCTTGTTCGTCCTCGGCCGATGCGCCGTGGGGGTCGGGGAAGGGATGACGGGGTTCTCGCTCTCGCTGCCGATGTCAGACACGTCGGTCCTTCTCCTCTCTTGCTTCGGTTGCGGTTACGCCCTGCTGTCAGGCCGGGGGGTTCGTCAACGAGCGATCCCGGAGCTCCTCGAGCAACCGATGGATAGGGCGGAGTTCCTCACGCACGATCCGGCGGACGAAATCCGGGAGCGGTTCCGCGGCCGCGAACCCTCCCGGTGCGGCTTGCGGAACGGGCTCCGGCACCGAGGACCCGCGATCTGCACTCATGCGCACCCCTCCTCAGCGAACGTCGAGACCTGGTCGCGAAGACGGCGAAGTCTCGTCCTCCAGGGTACCGCGGCCGAGGCGCCCGAGGCTCCTTCGCACCGGGCAGGTCGAACACAAGCGGCCGGACGGAGGCGCTCAGGGCGAATCAGCGGGTTCTTCATCGGGCGTTCACACCCGGTTCCTACCTTGGGCGGAGAACCCGAGGAGGCAGCTGTGGAACACCATAAAGTGGGGCGAACGAAGTTCAGGCCAGCGCTGCTCCTTGTCGTCGCCGCGGCGCTGCTGGGGCTCACCATTCTCCGGATAGTTTATGGGCGGAGCCGCGGGTCCTGAAACGGCCCGCAAGCGTCATCGTGGCTGCTCAGGGGGTTGAGATGTGCGACCACCCCTCTCGGCGGAGGCTTCATTATGAGCCGGGCCCCCGGCTCATGCCAGTGGCGCTGGAGCTAGGTCGGCGGCGTGGCTCGATCTCCTCCAAGTACCTGAGGGAACACCGAGACCCCGATCCGCGAGGACCGGAGTACCGAGCATGAGCAGCCGCGATGCGTCCACGCAGGTCGAGCATCCATGAGAGGATCCCGTCCTCGGAAGGAGCGAGACCATGACGACGGGATCATCCGCCGGCAGCACGGACTTGCTCGAGGAGCTCACCCCCGCGGTCGAGCGCTATCTCGAGCGACACATCGAGACCAGCACCGAGTGGTTCCCGCACGAGTACGTTCCCTACGAGGAAGGGCGTAACTACCGCGAAGAGCCATGGCAGGCTTCGGACAGCCGCCTGGCTGGAATCGCCCAGACCTGCTTGGAGCTGAACCTCCTCACCGAGGACAACCTCCCCTACTACGTTCTTGCGCTCTGGGATGTCTTCGGAGGCGATGGCGTCTGGGGCGAGTGGAGCAGAAGGTGGACGGCCGAAGAAGGTCGGCATTCGATCGTCCTGCGCGACTACCTGACGGTTACCCGCGGCCTGGACCCCGTCGCGCTTGAGCGCGCCCGTATGGATCAGGTCTCGCACGGGTACCGCCGGCGGTTGGCGAACGAGGGCCCGCTCGACGGCGTGGTGTTCACGACCCTGCAGGAGCTCGCAACGCGGATCTCGCACCGGAACACCGGAAAGCTCACCGCCGAGCCCTCGCTCGAACGGTTGACGGCGCGGATCGCGCAGGACGAGAACCTCCACTACGTGTTCTACCGGGATGTGGGCACGGCGGCGCTGGAGGTGGATCCGTCGCCCGTCGTCATCGCGATGGAGCGGCAGGTCCTCAGCTTCGCGATGCCGAGCGCCGGAGTGCCCGGGTTCGGCGAGCGGGCAAAGGCGATGGCCGACGCGGGCGTATATGACCTCCGGCTGCACCACGATCAGGTCCTCGTACCCGTGCTGTTCAAGCACTGGCGGCTCCAGCAGCTGAGCGGATTGACCCCGGAGGCGGAGGTGGCGCGGGATCGCCTCATCGCCTTTGTTGCCAAGGTCGACCGGGCGGCGAGCTGGTTCGAGGAGTCGCGGGCGCGCCGTCTCCGGCTCGAGCCGGTTCTCGAGGGACTCGCCGTCACTCCCGCGGTCTGACCAACCGTCGGAGGGCGTACCGCTCGCAGTGCGACAAGCCCTCGAAGAAGACCACGCCGGCCGCTCGTGCATCCGGCGGATCAGGTCGGCTCGCACTTTCGGCGGGCGAGGCGAGGCATTCTTGCTCGGGCAGACCCCCTGCTACCTCTCATCGTCCTTCTGCTCGGGGACGGGATCGGGATCGCGTCGCCCGGTCGAGGCGATACCTACGGTTGATCGGTGGTCCAGAGGGCCGAGAGCCGTTACCGAGGCGCTTCTCGCCGGGAAGCGGTTACGGGGGCGATGGGTGCTACCGGGCTCACGGGGTGCGGCTCTGCGCTCTTATTGCGGACTGCCTTCGGCGATCGGCGTGACGCTCCCCGCCTGGGGGCCCTTGGGCCCCGGGATGATCTCGAACTCCACGCGCTCGCCCTCTCGCAGGTTCTGGCGCCCCTCTCCCTTGATGCCGGTGGCATGGACGAAGACGTCCTTCTCTCCCCCATCGGGGGTTATGAACCCGTAGCCCCTGTTCTCGCTGAACCACTTGACGACCCCGACAGGCATGCTCTTCCTTCCTCGACCCGGTCCCCGATCCTGGAGAGCAGTGTAGGCCCTCCACATTCCACCGCTGCAGCCTCCAGGCTCGGCGCCCCGGCCCTGCCCAAACGTAGCCATCCGCTTTGAGTCCTTCGTCACCCCACCCGAGCCGGACTGTAAGAGAGATCCGGTTGGTAATCGCTCCCACCGCCGAAGGATCGGGCCCCTCCCGGCAAGGTCGCTGACCGTGAGGCCGCCTGCCTCGTGAACGCGGGCTCGGCAACCGCGTGGGAGATCCGGGCCGGCCTTTCCCGCCCAGCGGCTGCGTCCCACCGACGGCGGGCCTGGTCTCGACCGGATCTCGGTCACTCCTCCGCCTTCTGGCCAGGCCGGAAGATCGTGGCGCCCATCGGAAGCTCTGGCCGCTCGCCCAGTTCCTCCATCAGGTCGGCGATGCCCTCGTCCAAGGGGACCCCGGGGACGTACCCGAGCCGCCGGAGACCCGAGATGTCGGCGACGAGACGGTAGGTGTCGTCCTGGATGTCCGCCAGCTCGTGAACGCGGGCGGTCCCTCCCGCCACCCGTTGGATGCGCTCTGCCAGCTCCCGCATGGACACCTCGGTCCCGGAGCCGACGTTGAAGATCTCGCCGGGCTGGGCCCGCTCCGCGATGGCCAGCAGGCCCGCGACCGCGTCGCTGACATGCACGAAGTCGCGGGTCTTGCGCTCGCTGTCGCCGACGATCTGGATCGGCCGACCGTTCAGGTGCCAGCGCAGGTACCTGCTCACCTCGACCAGGGAGGTCGCCGGGTCCTCGCCCGGGCCGTAGACACAGAACGGGCGAGCAGCGACGAAGTCCAGGCCGTAGGAGTGCCGGAATGCCAGGCCAAACCGCTCCCCGGCGAGCTTGGAGGCACCGTACGGCACGATCGGGACGGTGGGATGGGACTCATTCACAGGGAACCGTTGCGGTTGCCCGTACACCGACGCCGAAGAGACATAGACCACGCGACGAACCCCTGCCTCCAGCGCCGCCTGGAGCACGTTGAACGTGCCGACGCAGTTGGTCTGGAAGTCCTCACGCGGGTGCTCAACCGAATAGGTGCCGTTGGCGTTGGCGGCCAGGTGGAACAGGAGGTCGACCCCGGTCAGGGCGTCCCGCGCCGATCGGTGCTCCCGGACATCGACCAACCGGTACTGGGTGCCGGTATCGGGGTCGCTGTCGCGCGGAGGACGGCGGTCAAGGACGACAACGCGTTTCCCCTGCTCCAGGAGTGCCCGGACCAGATGCCTACCGACGAACCCGAGCCCCCCGGTAACCGCGATTCCATCATGACGATCGAGCACGCGCTCCCTCGGCGATCCTGTCAAGGCCCACTCACTACCGCGGATGGGACCGGACCGACTCATCGGGGACCACCATCCATCGACCGTTGCCTGAGGAGGATAGGACAACGTTGTGAGCCTCCTGGGCGGCGCGCAGGCCTGTAACGTCTTCTGGCAGGTCGGCAGTTCAGCGACGCTTGGAACGACCTCCACCTTCATCGGAAACATCCTGGCGTTGACGTCCATCCAGGTGCAGACCGGCGTAACGGTGGACGGCCGGGTGTTGGCCTCGAATGCATCGGTCACCTTGGACGACGATGTCATCACGCGGGGGACGTGCGTGGCATCGACCACACCGCCTCCGACCACACCGCCTGCGACCACGCCGCCCCCGTCTGGCGGTGTCCCAACGGGTGGTGGTTCGATGGCCGGTTTCCAGGAGATGGGCCTGCTGGTGATCGGCGGCTCTCTGCTCGCTATCGCACTCGGAGCGTTCGCGGTCCGTCGGCGCGCTATGCGGAATGGCTCGTCGAGCTAGTCGAACCGACATGAAGGAGCTCCTGGCGCGCGGTGGTCGCCGCGGCCTCATCGCCACGCTGGCTACCGCCGTCTTGGCCATGAGCGGGGCGGCTGCCATTGCGGTGTCGGTCGCCGCGCAGAAGCATGCCCCGGAACCCCCCCGGTCCGCGGCTGGCTCGCCCGGACCGGCCGCGGCGTCCCCCACACCGGGCGAGAACGCTCAGCTGGCCGCCGCGACCCTGGCGGCACATTCGTCGCCGGAACCGGTCCCCAAGGTCACCGGACCCGTGCTCCCGCGGTCGGATCCGGTGACGATCGACATCTCGGCGATCGGGGTGCACTCGGCGCTGCAGTACCTGGGCCTGACCGCGCAGCACACGCTGCAGGTGCCGGCGCCGGGCCCCCGCTACAACGAGGCGGCTTGGTACAAGTACTCGTCGACCCCAGGCTCACTCGGCCCCGGGATTATCCTCGGGCACGTCGACTCGGCGGCCCAGGGCCCGTCGGTGTTCTTCAGCCTCGGGGACCTGCGGCCTGGAGACAAGGTCCTGGTCACCCGCGCGGACGGACTGGTCGCGGTCTTCAGCGTGGACGGCGTACGCCGCTACCCGAAGGACCACTTCCCGACGCTGCTCGTCTACGGCAACACCGACTACGCAGCCCTGCGGCTGATCACCTGCGGGGGGTCATTTGACTTCGCGACAGGTCACTATGTCGACAACATCGTCGTCTTCGCCTCACTCGTCGGCTCCCATTAGGCGCCCGACAGTGGACGAGGTGCTGGCCGAATGGGGCGCAGTGAACACCTCTCGGTGGTGAGGGACGATGGAGCCTTCTGATCGCCGCATCCGCAAGTCCTCGCGCCGGCTACCGAGCGGGGCTCGACTTGAGCTTCTTGACCTGTTGGCCTCTGCCCCCGAGGTTCGCGCCGACGCCATCCGGCAGCTTCACGAACAGCCCGAGACTCTAAGACTTGGCCGAAGTCCTGATCGACCTTGAGGAAGATCGCCAGCTCGCCCGCTTCGAGGACCAGGAGCCGGACGGCGTCCCGGTCTGGATGCAGGAGCGCATCCGAGCGACCAACATCGATCAGTTCATCGACTGGCTCCAGGCGCTCCCCGATTGGGGTTGGAGCGAGTGGGAGAGCCTTCCTCGGGTCAGCACCCCGACCCTGTTCCACGTGGGCGAGCTCGAGGATCCGGAAGACGAGACCGGGGAGGGGGCGTCGCTGATGCCTCACGGCACCAGGATCCGCGTGCTGGGCCAGGGCCACATCGGCGCGTTCATCCGGAGCGACCTCGCGCTGCCACAGGTAATCGAGTTCCTCGGTAAGCACGGACGCAACTAACGTCGACTCCTACGACCTCCCAGAGGATGGGGCTCCGGGCGACGGAGATGAGTGGGCCGTTCGGTCACCCGAATGACTGACTTCCTGGAGCTGGACCGCGAAGCGGAGAATCGTTGAGCGCGTCTCGAACGGGCGAGCGCGTCCCGACCGGACTGAGAGCTCGGTCGATCTGCACCCGTAGGGATGAGGGAGCCAGACCATGACCTTGCGGAGGAGATCGGACCGACGCAACTCCTCCACCGCCACCGCCAAGGACGAAGGAAGGGCCCTGATCTGCCGACGCTCCCTCTCCGCTTCCGTGAGCCGAGCCGGGCCCGAAGGAGAAGGCAACGGCAAGCCCTCCGGGAGCCAT
>DHWS01000148.1:9203-9664 GCA_002413305.1 Actinobacteria bacterium UBA5176
GAGGGTGATGCTTGGGGGAAAGGAGGGGTGGCCGCGGCTATAGTCTTGTGGCCTCGAAAGGCGGATGCGAAATGATCTCGATCCTTGCTCACTGGAGTTGGAGCTGGTTCTGGAATCCAAGCGGGAAGTGGTACGTCTTCGTGAGTGGGTTCGGGTCCGATCTCACCGAACTTGCCATCATCGGCGTTATCTACAAGAGACTGAACTGCCATGTGAGCGGGTGCTACCGGCTGGGCCTGCACCACGTCCCTGGGACTCCGTACATCACCTGCCGAAAGCATCACCCAACGGTGCCCAATGAAATAACAGCGGAGCACATCTCAGTACAAGCTGCTGCATACCAAAACAAGCGTGCCTGAAGGGCACACATCGAAACATCACCAGGCTGCCGGGCTGGGGTTCTTCGCTAGACACCCGAGGGGAGAGGTCGCCTAGTCAGGTCTATGGCGCCGGTTTGCTAA
>DHWS01000148.1:9898-27646 GCA_002413305.1 Actinobacteria bacterium UBA5176
TTGCATTGTGTGCCCTCGAAGTTGTCGTCGCAACCGATTCGCGGAATGCTTCGCTTGTCCCGCCAGGCGGAAGGAGACTAGGCGCAGAGACTAGCCGCCTCGAGGCTGACCACTCGTCGCCCGCCTCCGCCGCTGGTCTTCGGCCGCGCACCTCAGGCAGTATCGGGTCCCGTTCTTGCGCGTATAGGTGTTGGCCTTGTCGAGCCGGTGGCCCCGCGGGCACTCGGTCGGGCGGCCCCTTCTCTTGCGGTACCGCGTAGGCTTCCGGCCTGCCCGCCGCGAGGCGGCAATCCACCGGTCGAACAGCGCCGAAAACGCCTGGGACGTGTCGACGCTCTCTGTGAGGATGCCGGCAAGGACGCGGTCGCCCAACTCCAGCTCAAGGGACCTCAGCTCCGGAACGCTCATCCGCTCGGCCCCCCTCCTGACGGTCAAGGCTTCCGTTTTGCGCGGAGAAGCGGGGCCGGGGAACTGCGGCTGTTCGGGTGAGTGCACTCCCTAAGCCCCGCTCGGTGAGAGTATGCCCCGGGCAGCGGCAAAGGAGTTGCGGATGCCTAATCGATTTCTAACTATCCATTCAAGTGGAGCCGGCTCAAGAGGAAGCTCGCTGGGGTCGTCCAGAGGGGCCAGATGGAGGTTCGGTACGGTCAGGCTCAGCCCGCCGACGCCTAGTCAGATATCCACTCGAGCCCGCGGGGCCTCCGGGCTCGCCGGGCGAGCGCCCCGAACCCTTCGACCGAACCATGAGCACGTTTCCACAACGGCGATGGCCACGAGCACCAGGACAGCGGGAGCCACCCACACGCCGATCCCAATCAACAGCGCATTGACCCCGACCATCCCTGCCCCTCCTGTTTGATGCCGAAGGCTACCCTTCAAGAGCTACACGTCTATCCCCCAGTTGGGGGATTGCGGAGCCGTATAAGGTTCTGACGAATCGGTCGCATCGCCTGGCACCGCAGCTGGCTAGGCCCGAGCGGGCCGTCGCGGTGTCGAGCCGTCGGTGAACCGGGCTTTGCGCCACCGAAAACTCCACACGGCCAACCGGCGCTCAGAGTTGACGGCCGACGGGTCGTGGCTGAGACTCCCTGGCGTGCGCCTCCCCAGGGTCCACCGAACCGGCACAGCTCAGCTCGACCCCCGCGACCCCAGACGCCTCGTCGATCATTTCGGCGAATACGAAGTGGTCGATGGCCGGAGGCAGTTTGACACGATTGGGGCGTCATCCGCGTCGCGAGGGCGGCGTCCAGAACAAATGAGGAAGGGGGCTGCTGCTCCGAACCGGTCGGTCTCAGATTGGAGGGCGGTATGCGACTGCGACGTCACAAGAAGAAGCCATCGTCAATGGGTTCCCGTCAGGCCACGGCAGAGGCCGTGAAGCACATCGAAGAACAGATGAAGGCCAGACTCGAACGGAGCGATCGTGCCTTTGCCGAAGACATCGAGAGACGGCGAGCCGGCGGCAGTCCGTGATGGACAGCCGGAGCCAAGATATAGCCGACACCGCCCCTACTCGTCGGAGAGGCTCGGATGTCTGGACCATGCCCGCAGCACCCGCATCGAAGCCGGGCGGCCAAACATCACGGTTAAGCACCCTGGTCGAGACAATGTCGCCGTTGCCACTGCGAGGCGACTTCCTGCTCGGATCGAATGTCGTTAAGCCGTGGCTTGGCCGGACTCCTCTTCGCCGTTGCCATAGTTCTGGTATGGCGGTGGATCCTAGACCGATCCCCAGCTCCATAGGTATGGCCTGAACAGCGCCCTGCCACCACCTACCAGGAACGCCAGCAAGCCGAACAGCACGATGAAGGCCGGGCTGGTCGGGTCAAGCATCCCAACCCGCGAACGTCTCGACGCTCTGGATGGAGGCTCGAAGGTCTTGGGGGCGGCCTAGCCCGGCATCCGTCATCCGTTGCAACACGAGCTTCATCGCGTACTCCCCGGCCCGGTCTTGTTCACCGTCCACCACGATCTGGACCGAGACGTGCGTGTCGTCGATCCAGGTGACGCGGGGCCGAGGGTAGAGCCCGTAGGTCTGCATCTGATTCTCAAGGTCGTGCTTCACCGCGTCTCGGGTCGCTTGAGACAACCAATGAGCCCCAATCACCTCGACCAGAATCTCGACCGAGAACGGCGTTGCCATTCCATTTCGGAGGCTAGGCGGGTCAGTCAACGGGTGTCAATGCTTCGATGGCCTGAACAGGGCCCAGCCGCCACCGACCAAGAACGCCAGCAGGACGGACAGGACGATGAACGCGGGGCTGGTCGGGTCAAGCATCGGTGGGCTTCGTGCCCTTCGGCGTGCGGCGGTCCAGCAGGCTCCCCAGCCCGATGAGCAGGAGCGCGATTAGGGCGCCCGTCAGGGCGATCTGAATGCGAAGTGCCCACTGGTATCCGGGCGGGGTGCAGACCCGGCCAAAGTGGTGCAAGCCGTCTACTGGAGTAGGGAGGGCGCGCGTAAAGACCTCACAGACGGGCCACGGGACCATCGCAGCCGCGAAGAAGAACACCACGACGGCGACCGTCGCCAGCCGCCACAGCCACCACTTCACCGGCCGGACCTTTGGGATGACCGGCATCAGTTCGGGGTGCGCGTTCAGGCGAAGACTCACGCACACATCATCGGCCGGTCTGATGGCATGGCACAAGGGTCCGCGGGGTTGCGTCATGTATATCAGTGCCGGAATCAGCGTGGCTGGCGCGGCGGTCCCGTTAACCGCTTCTCAGGGGGGCGTCGTCAAGCCGCAGGTGGGTGGGCCTGAGGTGCCTGCACCCTAGCGGTCTGAAAGTACGCCAAGGGCCAAGATGCGCAGGCCAATCCGATGGAGGAACATGAGAGTCCTTACAAGACCCGGGTGGTTCGCGAAGGGGTTGGGTTCGACACCCAGACGCCCACCTCCCCTCCTCCCATCCCTGGTACTTCGAAGCAAGCAGCCGGCGAGCCGCCGCGTCTTCGCCGGGATCCCCCACCACCCGAGCGAGGGCGGGAAGGTCCGGCGAGCCCGCGGCACGGATGAGCACATGCGGTTCGGCCTGCAGGTTCCGTACCCAGTCCGACCGCTCCCCGCCGCCCGACAGCAGATAGAGCCGGCCTCCCTGCACGCCGAACCAGATCTCGATCGTGTGGGGTCGCCCGCTCTTCCGGCCGGTGGTGGTCAGGTAGCAGTAGCTCTCGGCCGCCCAGTCCTCGAGGTTCGACACATCCATTCCAGGCCGAACAACGATCCCGTCGAGGACCGAATTCCCTCCTGGGCCAGCGCTGGTCAAGGTCTAGCTCACTTCGCTCCGCATACTCACAACGGAGTCGAAGCACCCCCTTGGGACCGACAAAGCCGGGGGCTCTTACGCTCAAGGGATCATTCGAATCGGTGACGAATCGGCCGAGGGGTACGGCTGTCCGTGGAGGACGCCTTCCCGCCGGAGATCCGCACCCCTTCCGCGCGGAGCCGCCGGGATTGTTCGGCCTCGTGCCCTGGCACCAGCCTCCCGGTCGAAGTGACCACGCGCCACCACGGCAGGCCCTCGCTTCGAGCCAGAACGTTGCCCACCGCCCTGCCCGCGCCGGGGTGGCCGGCTTCCTCCGCCACGTCCCCGTAGGTCACCACCTCGCCCGGCCGTAGCGACTGGAGTATGCGGGAGACGGCCTCTTCGAACCCGCCACCGGACTGTAGGACGCGAGGCATCAGGCCGGGAGGACGAATCGCATCGTGGTCCCGCGGCCGGGGGCGCTTTCGACATCGATCCGGCCCCCGTGGGCTTCGACCAGGCTCTTCGCGATGGCCAGCCCGAGCCCCGCGCCCCCGGAGTCCGCCGATTTCACGAATCGGTCGAACACGGAGGGCAGGCGCTCGGGCGGGATGCCCGCCCCGGTATCCCGGACGGCGAACGCCACCGCGCGACCGTCCTGCGCAGGGTCGGCCGACACCGTCACCGTGCCGCCGGCGGGGACGGCGCGAAGCGCGTTCGTCAGCAGGTTCGTCAGCACCTCGCCGATCCGGACCGGGTCGACGTCCAGCATCGGGAGCCCGGCGGCGGCTCGGACCGTCAAGGTGACCCCGGCTGCCTGCGCTCGTGGGTCGAACACCGCTTCGGCCTCTTCCAGCATCTGGCGGGGTTCCACCCGCTGGCGGTGGAGTCGCAGCGCCCCGGCCTCCGCGGTGGAGAGGGTCTGGAGGTCCTCGAGCAGCCGGGCCATCACGCGCGTCTCCTCGAGGATCGGCTCGAGGTGAGGCCGATCCGCCGGATACAGGCCGTCGATGATGCCTTCGGTGTTGCCCTGGATGACCGAGAGGGGAGTTCGAAGCTCGTGCGCCACGTCGGCCAGCAGGTTTCTCCGCTGCTCCTCCGCCGCGTGCAGCCGGTAGGCCATCTGGTTGAAGGAGCGAGCGAGCCGCCGCATCTCCCGCGACCCCCGCTCCTCGAGCCGGACCGCGTGGTCGCCGGCCGCCAGCCGGTCGGCGGCTTCCATCACGTCGGACAAGGGGACGGCGGTTCGGCGAACCGCCCTCCCGGCCAGCACGAACCCGCCGAACAGCAGCAGGAGCCCCGCCGTCCCCACCAGGAGCGCCAGCCCCCGGTGGTGGCCGATGCCCAGCGCGCGCGACACGAGCACCACGGCCAGCCCGCTGGTCGCGAACAGCAGGACGAAGAGGACCGCGAGGCCGATCACCATGCGGTGGGCGAAACGGCGCCTCCTCCCGCCCCACGAGCGCCGGCCGGCCGGTGGGAACGGTTCGTTCTCCGGCCACCACGGCGGGCGAAAGCCGGCGCGCCGCCACGGGGGACCCGCCCAACCTTCCCGGTGGCTCCCGGCGTCATCATGCATCGGCGAACCGGTACCCGACGCCGTGCACGGTCAGCAGGAACCGCGGTGTCCCCGGCTCGGGTTCGATCTTCTTGCGGATGTTCTTCACGTGCGCGTCGATGGCCCGCTCGTAGGACTCGAACGCCATGCCGTGCACCGCATCGAGCAACTGGGACCGGGTGAACACCCGTCCCGGCTCGCGGGCGAAGATGCGCAGGAGCTGGAACTCGGTGGGGGTCAGCTCCACCGGGCGGCCGTCGATGCTCACCCGCATCCGGGGGACGTCCACCTCGAGCCCGGCGATGCGCAGCGTCTCGGGGCCGCCGTCCCTCGCTGATCCCGTGCGGCGGAGGACCGCCCGGACCCGGGCCACCAGCTCGCGCGGGCTGAACGGCTTCATCACGTAGTCGTCCGCTCCGAGCTCCAGCCCGACGATCCGGTCGGCCTCGTCCCCGCGGGCGGTGAGCATGACGATCGGCACAGAGGAGGTTCGGCGCAGCTCCCGGGTCACGTCGAGGCCGTCCCGCCCGGGAAGGCCGAGGTCGAGCACGATGAGGTCCGGCTTCGAACCTCGCGCGCTGGACAGGGCGGATTCGCCGTCGCCGGTCACGATCACCTCGAACCCCGCGTGCTCGAGATAGTCCCGGACCAGCCGGGCGATGCGCATCTCGTCCTCGACGACCAGGACGGTCTTCACTGGTAGCTCCTCCCACGTCCAGCGTGACGACCCCGAAGGGCGGAGGCAAGCGCCCCCGCCCTCCCGTGTCTCGTGCTCCCCTTCAGGTCCGGGCCGGCTCCCCGCCCGAACCGGGATGGTCGCCGGCTGCCTGCTCGTGCTGGCGGCGGTGCCAGTCCTCGAACATCGCGCCTCGTCCCTCCGGCCCGTGCCGTTCCCAGTGACCTTGCCCGCCGCCCGCCCACCGGTGTCGCCACACCAGCGGCCGCACGATCAGGCCGACCACCAGGAAGAAGAACAGCGGGAAGAGCAGGAACCCGAACGGGAACCAGCCGGCGCCCGGCCCGACCACCCGCACGATCCGCGAGGCGTGGCCCGCCTCGGTCAAACCGTGGGACACGCCCGCGTGGTAGGCGCCGATCCCGATGGCGGTCCCGACCAGGACCACCAGCAGCAGCGCCAGGATCACCCTCGTCCGTCGCATGATCTCCTCCTTCTCTCGACGGTCGGTTGGCTTCTCCTTCACACCTCGATGGTGCGCCGAAGATGTGAAGGTCTCGTGAACGCCTCGCGGAGGGTTCGCGCATCCAGCGCTTCTTCTCCCTATTGCGCCGAACAGGGCCTCGCCTCAAGATGTGGCTTCAGCGCCTCCATCATCCGAGCGGGCAGGGACTGCATGCGGAACGACATGCAGGACGAGAACCACACCGGCCCCCGGGCGGGGCGCGTCGAAGAGGCCGCTTCCGCCCCGACGGATCTGGACGGATCCCGGCTGGCCGATTTGGCCCGAGCCAGCGACCTCCTTGGCTCCTCCTTGGACTACGAGGCGACCCTGTTGGCGCTCGGCGACCTCGTGGTCCCGCGGTTCGCCGACTGGTACGCCGTGGACCTGGTCAACGGCGACGGATCGGTCATGAACATCGCCGTGAAGCACGCCGACCGCGCCAAGATCGCTCTCGCCCTGGACCTTCGACGCCGGTTCCCGCCCAAGCCCGAGGACCCCACCGGCGTTGTCGCGGTGGCACGGTCCGGCCGCTCGGAGTGGTACCGGGAGATCCCGGACGAGATGCTCCTCGGGGCGACCCAGGACCCCGATCTCCTGCGGATCCTGCTCGGCCTGGGGCTGCGATCGGCGATCACCGTCCCGCTCGTAGCGCCAGGATCCACCCTGGGGGCGATAACCCTGATCAGCGCCGAGTCCGGCCGGCTCTACGACGAAACGGACCTCCGGTTCGCCGAGGAGCTGGGAAGACGGGCCGGCCTGGCCATCGCCAACGCCCGCTTGTTCAGCGCCGAACACGAGGCGCGTGCGCGCGCCGAGGCGAGCGAGGCCCGGCTGAAGGCGCTGTCCGCGACGAGCCGCGCCCTGGCCGCCTCATTGGATCTGGACGTCACGCTGCAGAAGGTGGCCAACCTGGGGACCGACCATCTCGCCGATGCCGCCGTCGTCTACCTGGCCGGCGACGACGGACGGCTCCGGAGCGTCGCGTTCGCCGCTCGCGAAGCCGATCGGCTGGAGCCGCTGCGCCGGCTCGAGGAGGTCTACGAGCCGTCCGCCAACCCCAACAGCCTCGTCCACCTCGCCTACACGACGGGCCGGACGCAGATCCGTCAGACGGTCGACATCGAATCGTTCGCCTCTGGCGCCGGTCCGGATGCAGCGGCCATCATGCGCGGGTTGCGGGCCCGGTCCGGCATGGGATTGCCGCTGGTGATCGCCGGCCGCCGGGTGGGTGTCCTGGCCCTCTCCTGGACCCAGGAGAAAGCGATCGGGACCGAGGACGTCGAGCTGGCCGAGGAGATCGCCCGGCGGATGGCCCGGGCGATCGAGAACGCCCGTCTGTTCGCCGCCGAGCGCCGGGCCCGCCGGCGGGTGGCGACCGTGTCGAGGGCGAGCGCGCGCCTGACCGAATCGCTGGATTACGGGACCTCCTTCCAGGTGCTGGCCTCCTTGGTTCTGGATGAGGAGATCGCCGACTTCTGCCTCATCGACGTCCTGGAGGACGACGGTTCGATCCGGCGCGCGCTCGCCGTCCACCAGGACCCCGCCAAAGCATGGCTCGCGGAGGAGCTCTTCCGGAGACCGCCCGATCCCGCCGGCAGGATCCCGGTCGCCGTCGCCATGAGGACGGCGCGCCGCGTGGAGAGCGAGGTAACGGACGAGGTCCTGGGGGCCATCGCTCCCGACGACGAACACCTCGACCTGATGCGGCACATCGGGGGGAAGAACTTCGTGGCGATCCCTCTGGTGGCCCGGGGCAGGGTCCTCGGCGGCGTCACGCTCAGCTCGACGACCCATCTGCTGAGCGCGGACGACATCGAGCTGGCCGAGGAGATCGCCGCCCGCGCCGCCGTGGTGATGGACAACGCCCGGTTGCTCCTCGCCGAACGGCGCGCCGCGGAGCGCCTCGCGATGCTGGCCCGGGTGAGCGACCTCCTTGCGGGGTCCCTGGACTATCCGGGGGCGTACGAACGACTCGGCCAGCTCCTCGTCAGCGGGCTCGCCGACCTCTGCCTGATCGACCTCCTGGACGCTCGGGGCGGGATCAGCCGCCTGGCGGCCGTTCACGCCGAACCGGCCAAGCAACATCTGGCCGACATCCTCCGCGAACGATACCCTCCGGTCCCCGGCGGTCCGCACCCCGTGGCCCGGGTGGTCGAGACGGGTCGCCCCGAATTCCTCCCCTTGATGCCAACAGAGTTCCTGCGAGGGACGACGCAGGGCGATGAGCACTTCCGTCTGGTGACCGAGCTGGGGTTCGAATCGTTCATGTCGATCCCGATCCAGGCTCGGGGGGTGATCCTGGGCGCTCTGACGCTGATCTCGACGAACCCGGCCCGCCGGTACGGGGAAGGCGACCTGGAGACGGCCACGGAGATCGCCGCCCGGGCGGCGCTGCACCTCGACAACGCACGTCTGTACGCGGCACAGGCCCGCGCCGTCCGGCAGGCGTCACGGCTGCAACGGATCGTGGACACCACGTTCTCCTCCGGGTCGCTCGGGGAGCTCCTCCATCAGATCCTGGGAGCCATCGTACGAGAGCTCGGAACCGACCTCGCCGCCATCCTGCTGATGGACGAGCATCAGCCAGTCCTCCACATGCGGGCCGCCGTCGGGCTCGAGGAGCGGATCCTTTCGACCGTCGCCGTCCCCGTGGGCAGAGGCTTCGCGGGCCGGATCGCGGCGAGCCGGAAACCGCTGGTCGTCGGCGACGTTCGATCTTTCGACGTGGTGAGCACCTACCTCAAGGAGCGGGTCCATTCGATCGTCGGTGTGCCGCTCCTGCTGAACGACGAGGTGATCGGGGTTCTCCACACCGGCAGCATCACGGCACGGGCCTTCGACGAGGACGACGTCGTCCTCCTGCAGCTGGCGGCCGACCGCGCCGCCATCGCCATCAGCCGCGCGGAGCTCTACGAGCGCGAGCACGAGATCTCCACCATCCTCCAGCGGAGCCTCGCTCCTCGCGCGCTCCCGTCGATCCCAGGGATCGAGGTGGCCGTGGTGTTCGAGGCGACCGGACGGGGGGTCGAAGTCGGCGGCGACTTCTACGACGTGTTCCCGATCGATGGATCGACGTGGGGCCTGGTGGTCGGCGACGTGTGCGGCAAGGGACCGGAGGCGGCCGGCGTGACGGCCCTGGCCCGCAACGCGATCCGGACCCTGTCCATGCGCGAGCCCAGCCCGGGCAGGATCCTCGCGGGCGTGAGCGAGACGATGTTGCGGTCGGGGGTGGACCGGTTCTGTACGGTCGCGTTCGTGACGTTCGAACCCGGCGCCTCGCCGGCAGGCCTGACCTTCGCACGGGGCGGGCATCCTCCGGCCCTCCTGCTCCGGCAGGACGGCTCGGTGGAGCAGTTCGAGCCCGAGGGTCCGCTCCTGGGAGTGTTCGAAACCCCCACGTTCGAGGAGCAGCGGTCCGAGCTCCGGCCCGGTGACGCGCTGCTGCTGTTCACCGACGGGTTGATCGAACGGAACCCCGGCCTGGCCGGTGAGCACGAGCTGGTCCGGCTCCTCTCGGCGTGCGCCGGGATGGACGCCGGATCGATCGCTCAGAGGCTCCGCGAAACGTTGGGCGGGGAGGCACCCACGGACGACGTCGTGGCCGTGGTGGTGAGGCGGGCCCTTCCGAAGGGCTAATCCGCGGAGGCCTGGGTAAGTACGGGCACGGACGCCCGCGGCCCTCGTTTCCGCCCATGGTCGAATACACGGTCACCAGCCACCAAAGCGGCCACGCCGACCTCCAGCTTCGAGGCCGATTGATCCGCGAGATCGAGGCCGAGGAGCTCGGGCGGGCGCTCGAGGTGCACTACGTCGACGATGGGGCGATCGAGATCCGCGTCGACCTCTCCGAGCTCCGGGAGATCAGCCTCGAAGGGATCGCCGTGCTCCTCGACCTTCGAACCAAGTCCCGCCAGCGCGGCAAGCGGTTCGTCGTCACGGGGGCCAGCGGGCAGGTCCTGGACAAGCTCCAGATCACGGGCACCTTGGGGCCCCTCCAGAACGGGTAGCGGTTCGTCAGGATCGGGGACCGACACCCAACGGCTAGTCCGGCCAGGAGGGCCTCCGGCCGAACACCCCCGCGAGCCGGTCGTAAAGGGGCGCGTCCTCGGACAGGGGCACCTCCGGACCGAACGACGCCCCGCTCGCCGCGTCGCCCCGGTACTGCGGCTTCAGGTTCTGCCTCGCCCACTCGAGCGAACGCTCGCCGAGCTCGGGATCGAGGTCGGTGGACTGTCCGGTGGCCTTCGCCAGGTCCCATCCGTGGACGACGAGATCGGAGATATGCTGGCCCACCATCCATGACGCCGGGACCTCGCCGATCGGAAGCGAGACCTTCGTTTCAAAGTCGCTCCACCCCCGCCATGCCGCGAGGAGCGCGTCCGCTGCCCGCCGATACGCTCCGCTCCAGTCGTCGCCGATGACGTCGGCGTCTCGCTCCTCCCACCTCCCGCCGCTCGCCGAAACGGTGAAGTGCTGGACGTCCATGACGGTGTGGTTGACCAGCCCTCGCACATCCCATGCGCTGCACGGCGTGGGCGACGTCGCCTGGTCGGAGGTGATCCGGGAGATGATCGCGCCGGTCTGATCCAGCGCCCGGGAGAGCCGGTCGATGAGATCGGGTTCGGTCGTCAACGAAGCCTCCTTCCTTGCGGGCGCCGCCGGCTCACGCACCGTCCGCAGAATAGCCGCCCTGGCGGCGGAGGGATCTCGGGCCGAACCAACCGAGACACGCCGGAGCCCTTCGCGAGGGCGACGGCATGTACGACACGCACCGCTCCACTATCGGGTCGATCTGGCCTGATCGACGACGATGCGCGAAACTCCTAGCCGTGGCGCGGCCATCGATGTTCGAGTTCGCCGGTGGTGAGCAGGCCTTCATGGCGCTCGCCGCCGCGCACCATCGGCGGTGCCTCGAAGACCCGGTGCTGAACCATCCTTTCTCGCACCCTGGCAACCCCCAGCACGTCGAGAGGCTGGCCGATTACTGGGCGGAGGTGTTCGGGGGCCCGCCCCGCTACTCGACGTCGTTCGGCGGTCACTCGGCGATGCTCGGCATCCACGCCGGCCAAGGAGCCGACGAAGACCTCGGAGCTCGCTTCGTCACCTGCTTCATCCAGGCGGCCGATGATGCCGGCCTTCCCGATGACCTCGACTTTCGCGCCGGCCTCCGGGCGTACATGGAGTGGGCGGTCCGCGAAGTCCTCTCCTACTCACCGCCAGAGGTCGTCGTGGCGCCCGGCCTGCCGGCTCCCCGCTGGGGCTGGAACGGTCTGGAGTAGGACTTCGCTCCACTTCGGGCTCGAACTGTGGCTTGAAGGAGAGGCTGCGCCCGGGGAGCATGGTTCCGGCACGGTTTGCGGCCCCATCTACGGGCTGCCTAAGGTTGGTCGTTCACCGAGCCTTCCTGCCCCGACCCCCACGGAGCGAAGATGGAGCCGCAACCGGCCGAAAGCGGGACCGAGTCTTCCCCACGCTACGGGCGGCCGGTGGGGATCGGCGTACTGGACTGGTCCGCCACGAAGTGGTTCGAGCGCGCCGGGTGTGCCGGCGAGGACCCGGAGGTGTTCTTTCCAGTCGGGACGACACCCGCCGCCCTGGCGCAAGTTCGCATGGCGAAATCGATCTGCGCACGGTGTCCCGTCAGCACGGAGTGCCTACGTTGGGCGTTGGAGACCAACCAGGACGCGGGCGTGTGGGGGGGACTCACGGAAGTGGAACGGCGAGCGCTCAAGCGCGAGGGACCCTTGTAGAGGAGCCCTCGCCTTTGCCGCTCGTCAACGATCGGGCC
The DNA here is from genome assembly GCA_002413305.1 of Actinobacteria bacterium UBA5176. Taxonomy (GTDB): domain Bacteria; phylum Actinomycetota; class UBA4738; order UBA4738; family UBA4738; genus UBA4738. Next base: position 21,672 of record DHWS01000148.1, read on the forward strand.
TCCGCTGGGACTTCCTCCTCAGGAAGCGCCGTTCGAGCCTTCTTTGCTTCCTTGCTTCGATACATCGCAAGATCCGAATTGCGAAGGAGCGATCTTGCGTCCCTCGCATCCAGGGGGTAGACGCTGATCCCAACGCTCGGCGTGACCACCAGGTCCGCCTCGGCGAGACTAAATGGAGCCCGGAACCTCTCCCGGATGCGGTCTGCCACCTGTTCGGCCACGTGAACAGCGTGTCCGAACGAGTCGGCGGGGCCGGGAGGTACATCGGCCACCAGGATGAGGAACTCGTCTCCTCCCTGACGGGCCACCAGGTCCGTCTGCCTGGCCGCGGCCCCGAGCCGGGCCGCGCTTTCGGCGATGACCTCGTCTCCGGCGGCATGACCGAGCCGGTCGTTGACGAGCTTCAGGTCATCGAGGTCGATCGACAGCACCGCCACGGCGCCGCCGGAGCGGCGAGCCCGGGCGAGCGCCAGGTTCAGGTGATCCTCGAACTTGGCACTGTTCGCCAACCCGGTCAGCTTGTCGTGATAGGCGAGGAAGGCGATCGCCTCCTCCGCGCGCTTGCGCCGGGTGATGTCGGAGATGATGCAGGTGACCAGCCGATCCCCCGGCGGGCCGAGCGAGCTCAGCCCGATCTCCACAGGGAACTCCTTTCCGTCCTTCCGCCGGCCTGCCAGGTCGACCCCGAGTCCCATGGGGCGGGCGCTCGGATCGCTCAGGTACTCGGCGCGGTGGTCGACATGCGCCGCTCGCCGGCCCTCCGGCACCAGGGCCTCGACGGACATGCCGGTGAGCTCCCCGGGGTCGTATCCGAACATCGTCTCCGCCCGGGGGTTGGCGAGCTGGATGCGGCCGGCCTCATCGATCACCAGGATCCCCACCGAGGCTGAGACCAGCAGTCCGCTGATCTGATCCTCGCTCCGCCTGAGATCCTTCTCCGCCTGCCTGCGCTCGGTGATCAGGGCGGCGAGGACGAAGGAAGCGAACGCAACGGTGGCATTGAAGACCTGCAAGGTGACCATCTTCTGCATCAGGGTGTGGTGTGCGAAGGGCCCCGTCGCCTTCACGGCGGCCCACACGGCGATACCCGAGGTCAGCAGGGCAGCGGGCGCCGCTCCTCGCTGTCCGAATCGCCAGGCCGCCCATCCCAGCAAGGGGAAGACCAAGTACTCGACCTGCAGGGGGCTCCGGAACACCAAGTTCCCGACGGCCGCCATGGCGATGAACAAAGCGACGAATTCGGCGCCTCGCCTCCACCCGATCCCTGGTCGCACACGGATCGATCGCAGGCTCAACAGGAAGGGAGCCACCACGAGGACTCCCATGGCGTCACCGGCCCACCACACCATCCATGTGGGCCAGAAGGTTCGGGCAGGGACGGTGCCCGAGAGGACGAGCATGCTCGCTCCACCGGTTGCGCTGATGCTCATCCCGACGAGCGCGCCCAAGAGCACGATGGCCAGGGCGTCCCGGAGCCGGCCGAGCTCCGCCCGGAACCCTGCCCTCTGCAGGAGGGTCACGGCGACGACGGGCGCGAGCGTGTTCCCGGCGGCGATGCCCAGGGCAACGAGGAGCGAAGGGCTGATCGGGACGTTGACCAAGAGGGCGGCCACGGCGACGCCCGGCCACAGCCTTCGCCCGAACAGGAGCAGGGCCACCAGCGCGATCCCGGTCGGCGGCCAGATGGGGGTCACCTGTCCGCGGACAAGGGCCAGGCGCAGGCTCAGGACCGCGGTGACGTAGTACGCCAGCGCGAGCAGGGCCATCTTCACGATATCCGCGACGCGGTAACGCGCGTGGCCACTGAAGCCCGCTTCAGACGCGCCGAATGGGGCTGACTTCAGCCCACTCATGCCTGCATCAGCCGTCTTGGAGGACCTCATCCCGAGTCCCGGATGAATCGGAGGCAGCGCTGCACGCTTCTCCAAGAGTCATCGGGTTCCGGCACGTCTCAACTTGAGGCGGATCGAGGGAATAGCGAGGGACGGCTCACGCGGTCGAACGCGGGATGCTGCGCGATTCAAGCCGCTCTCGCGAGAGGAGGAATCGCGCCTGTGTCGGCCCGTTGCCCTTCAGTTCTACGACGAGCCGCGGACCGAATTCGTACCTGGCCTCGAGGTGCGCCACCGCGCTCTCCGAGACCAGGATCCGCCCCGGTTGACCGTGCGATTGCAAACGGCTCGCGAGGTTGACGGTATCGCCCCACAGGTCGTACGCGAACTTTCGCTGGCCAATGACGCCTGCGACCACGGGGCCGGAGGCGATGCCCACGCGCCAGAGGATCGGATCCCCGGACGGCCATCGAGCGTCCTCGAGCTCCTCGATGATGGCAAGGGCCATATCGGCCGCCGCCTCCGCGTGATCTGGGTGCGGCTCCGGCGCTCCCGCGACGGCCATATAGGCATCGCCGATGGTCTTGATCTTCTCCAGCCCGTACCGGTCGGCCAGGGCGTCGAACCGGGAGAACAGGCCGTCGAGCGCGGCGACGAGGTCATCCGCCGGCGTCTTCCCGGCCTGCACGGTAAACCCCACGGCATCGGCGAAGAGCACGGTGACCTCGTCGAGCGCCTCCGCCAGCCGACGCCCGGTCCCCCCCTCGCCCCGGGCCTTCAGGCGATCGATGATGGCCTGGGGGAGGATGTTCTGCAGCAGGGTATCGGAACGATGGCGCTCGCGATCGATCAGGCGCCGCTGCAGGAACTCCGCGCGCATGCCGCGCTCGATGGTGTAGCCGGCGGCCACCCCCACGATGACCGAGGAGAGGAAGAAGAAGTTGTTGTTGACCAGGATGTCGGGAGGGGTGTGCTTCACCCAGATGGCAACGACCTCGTAGCCGACCAGGATCGTCGCTGCAGCGGCCGTCGCGTAGACGAAGCGCAGGCGCAGCACGCTGTACGCCCAGGGGATGACCAGGAGTCCGGCATAGTACAGAGCGCTGGCCGATGGGTTGGCGATGGCCACCATGGCCACGATGCCCAGTCCGCACAGGGCCGCCAGCCCGGAGAGGATGGGCTGGGCGATGAGCTTGAACCTGTGCGTGAAGGTGAACCCCAGCACGGCCAAGGCCACCGGGCAGACGATCGCGTACCGCACGATCCAGATCGATCCCGCCACGTCCGGGACGATGAACAGGTCGAGCACCCCGAATGCTGCGTAGAGCGCGATCGCGAGAATGATGGCGAACCGGATGAATGCCAGCGACCGCACGAAGTGATCCTCGGCGAAGGCGGGCTCGAGATCGGGCGCGAAGCGCAGGCGACCAGGGGCGGACCCACGGAACTTTCTCTCCTGTGTCAGCTGGGCCACGTTCTCGCTCCACGCGGCGATGCGGATCCGGCCGCTCATCCTATCCCGGGGCCTGCCCCCAGCAGAAGGTCCGAACTTCTGAGTCCTAGCCATGTCCTGGGCCCGCGGCCGAGCCTATGAGCCCCTCGTGAACCAGACGTCCCCGCAGCAGTAGATCGAGGAGCCGTCGGCCTCGCCCCAGATGGCGAAACTGGTGCCGGTCGAACCGACGGCCAGGCCGAAGTAGTCGCCGTCCGGGAACGTGTATCCCTTCGCGCTCTTGTACGGTGCGCCCGAGGTGAGGTTCGACAGCTTCACCTGCTTCGACCACGTCGATCCCCCGTCTGAGCTCGCCGTGTACCACGTGTTGAATGCGCCCGTCCGGTCGTCCTGCCATGCCAGGCGGAAGTCACCCGACGATGGCCCGTTCGCGATCTGCGGGAAGCTCGTGTCGCCCCTGGCGTTGATGAGATCCGGCGGGCTCCACGTCGTGCCGTCTGTCGATGTGCGCACGAACAGACTCTTCGGGCCGTTCGGAACCGTGCTGAAGGAGTACGCCACGATCAGGCGGCCACTTCCGTCGGCGGCGACCGAGGGCGTCGGGGCGTAGTAGTCCGGGTAGCAGGCGAAGACCGGGCACGGCGGCGGTGCGGCGCTCGTTCCGAACGTCGTCCACGTGGGGTCCTGGCACGACACCGCCGGGTCCGACGTGCAGCGGAGCACCGAGATCTGGTTCGGACCGTTCTGGTGCCCGCCGCTGGCGCTCCCGCTCTCCCCGTTCTCGGTGAAGTACACCGTCCCGTCAGGGGCGTTGGCGCCGCCGTCCGAGTACCACCAGAGGTCGTCGTCGTTCGTCTTCGTCGGGGCGAGGAACGTGTGCCCTCCGTCGTGCGAGGCGACGACGTAGGTCGAGTGCTTTCCGTTGAACGAGACGTACACGTCGTGGCCGGATGGCGAGATCACGAGCTGGGGCTTGTCCATATACGCGAGACTGCCGTTCATGGTGACGGGGCCGCTCCAGGTGGTGCCCCGATCGGTCGACGTGAACAGCACGGCGCCCGGGTCGAAGGTGTTCATGAACACGACGTAGACGGTCCCGTCGGTGGCCACCTTGATCTGCGGGTCGAACTGCCATCCCACGCCTTTGCACGCGAGCCCGCACACGAACGTCTGCGGGCCCCACGTCGCACCGCCATCGGTGGACCGCCGGAACAGGATGCTGGTGCCCGGGCATCGCGGCGAGCACTCACGGGCGCCGATCCCCGTGATCAACTGGTACACGACATTCGCGTTCGAGGGGTCGGTGGCGACCGCCGGCTCCCAGTTGCCCTGGTGTTTGTACGGCGTGCCCGCCGGGCGCTCGTCGTCGAACCCGCCTTGTGCGGAGACCGGCGCCGAACGCGCCAGCGCCGCGACGAGCAACACCGAGGCCGCCATCCCGTAGCCGATGGGACGAAGTCGCATCCCGTCCTCCCAGACCCGTTCGGCCGAGCGCCGTCACGCCCGACTCCTCGCAGCACATCGTGCGTCCGCAGCGTTCGGTGCGCAAACGGAAAACGCTTGGTGTCCAGGATCGGGTTTGCCAACGGCTGTGGTTTCGGCGCCAGCACAGCGCGAGTCGTCCGCGAAGACCCGGTCGCCCCGGGTTCGGAAGGTATCATCCGGCAAGACCGGACCTTGCGCGAAGGGGGATGGGTGCGAGCCGGGGTCGACACCTCGAGGGTGTTGACGTACGTCTACGTGGTCGGACTATCGGCGATCCGAGCCTCCCGATCACGGCCTCTCACTGCGAGTGACCTACGGAAACGCCGAATCCCTGCCGGTGGTGTGTTCCGGAAACTCGTTGACCTGCCCGAACGATCCCCCCCTGGGAGGACACTCCACAGGTGCCCTGGGTGTCCCCTTCCGACGGACGGGGCGAGCACAAAGAAGGGGGCCGGCGGGTTGCAGCCCGCCGGCCCCCTCTTCCACAACCGTGGGTCAACAAGGCCCGTGTCCGACGAAGGTGCACTCTCCTGAGGCTGGCGAAGAGGTGCCAACGTTCGGGCTGTGGTGGCGGCCGTGCATGGACTTCGCTGGGATCCCGTCGGCGTGGGCGATGGCCGCGTCAATGCTGTGGTCAGCTGCCTGCACGGACATGACTGGGATCCCGGCACCCTGGGCCACGTCCTGCCCGATGCGGGTGACCGCCGGACCGGCCGGCTTGGAAGGCGCCCGGTCCCTGACCGCCAGGTAAGTGGCAGCCCCGGCGGCTACCAACAGGGCCAGAGCCAGGGCGATCACCCAGGAACGCTTGGAGCCGGTCCCGTATCCGGTTCCCTGGAGGGTTCCGACGCTTGCACTCATTGCCTTCTCCTTACGCCGGGGCTGTCTATCGGCAGCGCTGATCCGGATGGTAGGCGGGGACCGTCCGGATGTCGGTGGCGCCGGGCACCGTCCGGCCATGCTCTTCCACACCCTCCATTTGGTGACGGGCGGCACCGGGCCGAGAGAAGGGGTGCCCTACACGGCGTATCCGAGGCGGACGTGCGACGGTCTGGCCGCCGAGGCCCCGGCCCGCTGGAGCCCGTAATCGCCGATGGAAGTGGCGGAATCCGGCTGGCCGCTCATCCAGGAAAGAGTCGCACGGGTCAGATCGCGGCAGGGCGCTGGACTGAGAGCAGAGTGGAGGGACTAGATATCCCACGGTC
>DHWS01000147.1:0-1785 GCA_002413305.1 Actinobacteria bacterium UBA5176
GGCGGGGGGGGCGTGCGGCAACCCGGCCCCGCCAGCGAGGCCCCCCCGCCGGTCAATATCACCACCTGCCTCGACGTCCTGGGGTGCGAACGGATCGACCACGGGTACCACATCCTGGAAGACCCTTCGGTCATGAACCGGTGCCGGGACCAGGGCATCTACTTCACGTGCTGCCCGACCTCGACGGCCGTCGTGTACGGCTGGCCGGACCTGACGAAGCACCCGATCAAGGACATGGTGGCCGGCGACCTCCGGATCATGCTGAACTCCGACGACCCGACGATGTTCCACACCGACATCGGCAAGGAGTACGTCGATCTGTGCACAGCCCTGAACTACGGACCGGACAAGGTCCGCGAGTTCTGCCTCAACGGCGTTGAGGCCACGTGGCTCTCCGACGACGAGAAGGCGACCATGCGGGCCGAGTTCGAACAGGAACTCGGTGCGCTGGAGGCACAGCTGGAGACGTGAGGAGGGCGAAGGCCACTGGCCGGAGCCCGGTCGCTACTCCCTGCGGAACGACGTCCCGAGCGCCGAAGGCGGGTCGCCCGCTATCACCCTGCGCAGGATCGGATGCCGCTCCGCGGAGCGCCGGAAGGCCGGCAGGTAGATGAACACCAGGATCAGGATCATCAGGACGAACGGCAATAGCGGGAGCACCTGGGACACCTGCGGGAAATGCGGCTGCAGCTTCAGGGCCACGGTGTTCAAGATCCCGAACACGTATGCGCCGAAGGCCGCACGGATCGGGTTCCATCCGCCGAAGATCACGATGGCCAGCGCGATCCAGCCGAAGTTCAGCGTGAGGCCCTGGCGCCACCCCAGGATCACGTCGAGGGAGAACGCCGCCCCGGCCACCCCGGCCAGCGCCCCACCCAGGATCGTGTAGACATAGCGCAGGCGATTCACCGGGATGCCTCGCGCGAATGCAGCCTCCGGCCGCTCACCCACGCCCTGCATCTCCAGGCCGCGGCGCGTCCGGTACATGAAGATCGTCGCCGCGATGACCGTCACATAGCTGCCGTACACCATGAGATCCTGGCTGAAGAAGACGGGACCCACCCATGGGATACGGGACAGGCCGGCGATGGCTAGGTGGGGGACCGACTGGCCCTGGCGACCCACGAACCGGTCGCCCATGAACGAGCTCAGCGCGATCCCGAGCAGGGTCAGGACGAAGCCGACGGCGATCTGGTTCAGGCGCAGCTCGATGCTCGAGAAGGCGATGATGAACGCCATCAGCCCGCCGACCCCCATCGCAGCCAGGAAGCCCACGAAGAGCTGATGGCTGAGCAGAGCGGCGACGAACGCCGTCATCGCGGAGAGCATCATCGTGCCCTCCATGGAGAGGTTCACCACGCCGGCCTTCTCCGCGATCGTCTCCCCCACTGCCGCGTACACCAGCGGGCTGGCCGAAAAGATGATGGAGGCGATCGTCGCTTCCACCGGCTAGAACTCCATCCCGGCGGACTGCTCCACGGGGGCGGCCTGGGGTGCGGAGGCCAGCTCGGCGGCCACAACCCCCACCTGACCGTCCGCTCCTGCGGTCGCACGGCGACGGAGCGCTCGCCGCAGTTGCCATCCGCCTCCGATGATCACGAACAGCACGATGACGCCTTGCAGCACACCCCCTAGCGCCGAGTTCAGGTTGAGCAAAAGGGTGAGCTGCACGCTACCCACCGCGGCGGCGGCGAAGAACAGGGCGATGGGCGGGACCCGTAACGCCTTGAACGCGGCCAGCAGCGTGACCAGGATCGCCAGGAACCCGTACCCACCGGAGACGGA
>DHWS01000147.1:2055-13639 GCA_002413305.1 Actinobacteria bacterium UBA5176
CACCACACACCCCGAACGCGCCCAGAAGGTACTGGTCGGTTGGGATGCCCATCAGGAACGCGCTGCGAGGATTCTTGCCCACTGCCTTCAGCCGAAGGCCGAAACGCGTCCCCCGCATCAGCAGGTACACCACCACCACGGAGGCCGCCGCCACGAGCACGGCCACGATGGACAGGCGTGTCTGGCCGATGACGGGAAGGCTCGCGGCGGAGCGGAACAAGCTCGTCCCGCTGGTCGAGGCGATCCCCTCCCGCTTCCAGGGACCGATGATGAGGTAGACGGCCAGGCCGCTCGCAACGAAGTCCAAGCCGAGCCCACCGAAGATCTCGTTCACGCGACCCTTCGTCTTGAGGACCCCTGCCAGGAGGGCCCAGAGCGTTCCGCCGATCGCGCCGGCCACGAACATCAGTGGGATCAGGACCCATGGTCCACCGGGGCCGACCCGCGCCATCCACGTGGCGGCGATCCCGCCCATGGCGATCTGGCCCTCGATCCCGATGTTCCACAGGCCTGCGGCGAAGGTCACCACGAGGCCCTCGCCGGCCAGGGTGAGCGGTACCCACGCCATCAGCGTGTCTCCGATCTGGCTGGCGCCCCCCATGGACCCGCTCCAGATGTCGTGCAGAGCCTGGAAGGGGGGCGCTCCGACGACGAGCAGGAGACCGATGACCAGGCCGAACGCCAGGATCAGGGGCAGGATGGCGGACGAGGTTCCCGTGACGACACGACGGGCCGGTGGGGGAAGGCCCCTCACGACACGAGCTCCTTTCCACCAATCAGCCGGCCGAGCTCCTCGCCGTTCGTGGCCCGGGCGTCGAGCGTCTTCAGGACCTGGCCCGAGAAGAACACGAGGATGCGATCGCTGTAGCGGAGCAGCTCGTCGAGGTCGGCGGAGGCAAACACGATCGCGGTCCCGCGCTGCCTGCGCTCCTGGAGTTGGGTCCACACCCAGTCGGCCGATTCGATGTCCAGGCCTCTGGTCGGGTGCTCCATGAGGAGCACGCGAACCGTGGGCGGCATCAGGGCAAGCAGCAGCCGTTGCTGGTTCCCACCGGAGAGCGAGTCGGCCGTGCTGGCGGGGGTCCCGCGGATCGAGAACCGCTGGATCCGTCGTTCGGACTCCTCGGCGATGGTGTCCCAGTCGAGCGTGTATCCCCCGGCCATGGTGAGCGCGACGTGCTCGGAGATAGTGACCCCGGCCAGGAGCCCCTCTTCGAGTCGCCCGGCCGGCATGTAGTGGACCCCCGCGTCCAGGAACGTCCGGTACGAACTACCCGTGAGATCGCGGTCGCCGAGGTGCATGCGGCCTCCGTCGGGACGAACGAGGCCGGCGCAGGCTCGAAGGAACGTCCGCTGGCCGCTCCCCTCCAGCCCGGCCAGCCCAACCACCTCCCCGGCACGCACGGACAGCGTCAGGTCGCTGGTGGACAGGCCGCGGTCGGTCACCGTTACGCCCTCCAGGCGGAGTGCCACGTCCCCCGGCTCCACGGTGACCGGCTCCGGCTGAGCCAGCACCTGGCCGAACATCATCTCGACCAGCTGCTCGACGGGGCACGGCATCAACGTCCTGCCGACGACCCGACCCCGGCGCATCACCGCGATCTCCTGGCAGATCTCCTCGACCTCTTCGAGCTTGTGCGAAACGAAGATCACGGTCATGCCCTCCGAGGCGAGGGTGCGCAGCGTGGCGAACAGCGTGGTTCGCTGGTCCGCCGAGATCCCGGTGGTCGGTTCGTCCAGGATCAGGACCTTCGTCCGCAGCCGGAGGAGGCGAGCGATCTCGAGCTGCTGGCGTTCCCCTACGGTCAGGTTGCGGACCGGGACGTCAGGTTCCAGCGTGAACCCGTAGCGCTCGCGCATCTCGGCCAGGGCGCGGATCCCTGCGTTGCGGTCGATCCGGCCCGAGGACCCCAGTAGCAGGTTGTCGACGACCGAGAACGGAAGGAAGACCAGCGGGTCCTGGTGGAGCATCCCGATCCCGGCGTCGATCGCGTCACGCGGAGAGCTCATCGTGAGCGTATGCCCCTCCAGGACGACCTCACCGGAATCCGCGCTGATGTACCCGGAGAGGATCTTCATGAGCGTCGACTTCCCCGCGCCGTTCTCCCCGAGGAGGCCGAAGATCGCCCCGCCCTCGATGGTGAGCGTCACGCCGTCGTTCGCCCGGATCTCGCGGAAGGTCTTGTGGATGTCTCTCAGCTCGAGCGCCAACGTCTCGTCCCGTCCCCCGACCGCGGACGCCTCACCCCGCGGTTGCGAAGCGGGGAGGGGTTCGCAACCCCTCCCCGCCATCGTCACACGTTGCCCTGGCCTCGTTCCGTCTCGGTCAGGACTTGCTCGCTCCCTGGATGCCCTGCAGGAGCTGCGGCGAATACCAGATCTGAGAGTCGGTCGCGACCTGGCCATCCGCCAAGTACACGGAGCCGTCCTGCCAGTTCAGCGGCCCCTTGAACAACACGATCGACCCGTTGCCCAGACCGGTGATGAACTGCTGCAACGTGGCGGCGTTCGTCGAGGACAGCGCCGTCCCGTTCAGGAACCCGACCGCGGAGGTGCTGGCCGAGTTGATGTTCGACCAGTCGGGCGAGTCCCAGGTGAAGGTGGGCTTGAAGGAGCCGTCCATGACGGACTTCGCGATCTTCAGGTAGCCGGGGCCCCAGTTGAAGTAGGCCACACCCAGGCACTGCTGCGGGGCCACGCTGCACGTGTTCTTGTAGTCGTAGCCGACCGCCCAGACCTTCTTCCCACCCTGGGCCAGCTGGGAGGTCCGGACCAGCGCCTCCGTGGTGTCCAGGTGGTCCATGACCACGTCAGCCCCGGAGTTGAACAGGTCGTTGCTGACCTGCGTCGGGTCCAGGGTCGTGCCTGGGATGTTGAACCAGAACCCGATCCACTTCACCGAGAACCCGAGGGTCGACGCTGGCTGGTTGCGGTAGGTCGTCCAGCAGTACTTCGCGCCCAGGTACGCGGCGTTGACGAACCGGCGGGTCTCGTCGTTGATGAGCGGTCCGACCACTCCGATCTTGCCGGTCTGGGTGGTGAGGGCCGCCGCGCAACCAGCGATCTGCTGCCCGTATTCCATCTTCATGTAGTAGTTGCCGAGGTTGTGGACGTCCGATTGGAAGTCCTGTCCCTGCTGCCAGGCGCTGTCGCCCGAGGACCAGATCATGGGGACGGTCGGATGCGCCTTCGCCGCGGCGATGATGGCGTCCTTGAAGTCGTCCGAGGTGGCGAAGATGAGCTTCGCCCCCTGGCTGATCATGTTGGTGATCACGTCTTCGGCCTTCACCGAGGGCCGGTCCGACGAGTTCACCTTGTCGAGGAAGATCATCTTTGCCTTCGAGGGGCCACCGAGCTTTTGTACGACGTACTGGCCACCCTCGTAGTTGGCTTGCGACCAGCCGTGATCGTTGTAGGGCCCCACCAAGAGCATCCCGAACACGAATGGCTTCGTCGAGCTGGACGAACCGGACGAGCTCGTCGCGCCAGGGTTGGCAGACTTGCTCGAACACGCTGAGGCGACGAGAGCAAGTACAGCGACGAAAGCCCCCACCGCGACCAATGACCGACGCCCTGAAGTCATCGGCAACCCCCTTTCGACTCCGTGCGAACACTAGCAGCGTAGAGCCGTCTTGGGGGGGGAACGTGCCGAGTTACCCCCCTCCCGTGGGACCCCCGGCCTAGCTGGGGCCCCCGTCGGCACCTGCGCCGACGTAGTCGTCCAGGGCGCGCAGATAGCCGTCGCGGTCTTCGGAGGGGAGCCAGGCGATGGTGAAGGCGTTGCGTTCGAGCTGCCTGACCTGCTCCTCCGTGAGGCCGGCGGCCCCTTGCAGAGCGAGGAGGTTCTCCAGGACGTACCCCGAGAAGTACGCTGGGTCGTCCGAGTTGATCGTCACCCGGATCCCCCGGTCGAGCATCTCCAGGATCTCTTTCTCCATCAGCCCGCCCGTCACGTAGCTGTTGGAGATGGGGCAGACCGTCAAGCCCATACCCCGCCGCGCGATCTCTTCGGCCAGCGCCTCGTCGGCCAGGCAGTCCACGCCGTGGTCGATCCGTTCGACCCCAATCTCGTAGAGGCATTGGCGGATGTGGCCGGTGGCGTCCTCCTGGTGGACGTCGCAGTGCATCGTCAGCCGGTAGCCCTCGGACCTGGCCCGGGCGAAGACTTCCCTGAACTTCACCGGCGGATTCCCCTTCTCGTCCGAGTCGAGCCCGACGCCCACGATCCGGTCCCGGTACGGGAGCGATCGTTCCAGCGTCTCCATCGCCGATTCCGCCGAGAGATCCCTCAGGAAGCACATGATGAGTTGGGTCCGCAGCCCCATGGAGCGTTCAGCTTCGAGCTGCGCCCGGTGGAGTCCCTCGATCACCACATCGAATGAGATGCCCCGACTCGCGTGGGCCTGCGGGTCGAAGAACACCTCCGCGTACACGACACGTTGAGCGTGCGCCTTCCGGAAATAGGCCATGCCGAGGTCGAAGAAGTCCTGCTCGTGGACCAGCACGCCCATCCCCTCGTAGTAGACGGCGAGGAACGAGGGGAGGTCGTGGAACCTGTAGGCCGCCCGCATCTCGGCCACCGACCGGTACGGCAGCTCGATCCCGTTCCTTGATGCAAGCTCGAACTTGAGCTCCGGTTCCAGCGTCCCCTCGATGTGGAGGTGGAGCTCCCCCTTCGGCACCCCTTCGATGAACTGCCGCACGTCGTCCATACCCGAATGCCCCCTTTCGATGCGCTAGCTCGGTGCCTCGATCGCCGTAGTCTCCCGCTCGGATGACTGACCTCCCAAGCCTAGCTCCGTGCATGTCCAATGGGCCTGGCTGAGCCTCGCGAGGTGGCAGCCCGGCTCCGCTCAGCCCCTGATCCCGACCGGTGGACGAAGGCTACCTCGCTAGATCCGACCGCTCCAAACGGGGCAGAAGCCCGTACGTTCAGGCGGGAGGCCTATATTGGCGTGGGAGTCAGGAGGAGAAAGGAAGGCGGACCGGTGAGCTCATCCGTTGCCCTGATCCTGGCCCTCAAGGAAGTGATCCAGGAGCGAGTTGGGGCAGCTCTTGCGTCCAACGGGTTTCACCCGCTAGGGCGTTCACCTTCCCGATTCCTGGGCGAGCTCGGTCCGGGCGCTCATCCCAAGGAACTGGCTCAGCGACTCGGCGTGTCGAAGAGCGCGGTCGCCCAGACCGCGGAACGCCTTGAAGCACTCGGGTACGTCAAGCGCCTCGTTGACGATCTCGACGGCCGGTACCGATGGATCAGGCCCACAGGCAAAACCCGTCGAGCCAACGAGGTGGTCTCTCAGTGCCTGGTCGAGATAGAGGATGAATGGCGCCGACTCATGGGGCCGCAGCGGACGGCGGATCTCCTGGATGCCTTGACCAGCCTGGAAGCCTGGCGGCAAACAGCCCTGCCGGCGCCGCCTGGCGATCTTTGATGAGCGCGGAGACGGTGTCCAAGATGGAACAGACGGGATGCAAGCGCCCCTGTGAGATCAGCGGCCGGAACACGTACCGGCCCGGGTCGATCGCGCCTCCTCCAACGAGCACTCGGCGTCAGCCCCGTACGTACCGGATGAACCGGGCGATGTCGAGGGTCGCTCGCCGGGCGGCATAGGAGTCGGGCGCCAACGCCACCTGATAGGTGACCCGACCGTGCCGCCAGGTCAGCATGACGTGCCCGCCCAGGATCGCCGTCGGGTTCGGTCGGCAGAAGACGAAGGTCCCCGCGTCCCGTCCGACCGCCGCCGTGCCCAACACCGGACCGCGCTCGCAGTGCCCGTCCGAGAGCGGATCCTGCGGCCTCGAGGTGGGAAACGCCTCGACCACCACGTCGCTCAGTGCGACGCCGTCGCCGGGACTCCAGAACAGGAACAGGGACTCCCCGTACGGATCGACGCATCCGGGATTCGTCGACTCCGGTGGCGGCGGTCCGCAGGCGGAGAGCGCCCCCCCGGGGGAAGGCAATGGGAGCAGGGTCGGGCAGGGGACGGCGAAGCGCAGAATCCGGGCGGCTGCCGGGCAGGCCTTCGTCAAGGCGCTCGAGCCTGCAGCGAGATAGACCTCCTCCTCCTCGAGAACCCCGGGTGGGGAAGGAGGCCACTCGAATCCGGCGGTGAGAGCATCCACCTCCGTGCGGAAGCAAGCCGCGGGTGGAACTCCGTCCGCGGGCGGCCGAGGGTAGTTCGTCGGATAGAAGAGGCGCGAGCGCGCGTATGCGGCGACCGGCGCAGCGGCGGGGCATCGGAACTGCCCGGAGTCGTCGATTGGCAGCGTTCGCGGCGTGGGCACGACGAGGGCCGGAGACCGGCTCGGCGCCACGGGCGGCTGGCCCCCAGGCGAGGCCAGCCGGAGCGAGGCCCATCCGGCCAGCACAGCTAGTGCCGTCAGGGCGGCGCGGGTAGTCCTCGATCGTGGGTAGGTCCGCACCTTCACCCTCTTCCTCGGCTCGACCTCAACCAGGCACCGACGTAGGATCGCCCGCGATGTCCGCGGCACCGACAGCGCCCTCAGCTCGGCCTGCTTGAGTGAGCAGTCGAGATCGACGCACGGTGCGCGGACCCTGGGTCTCGCTATTCCTATGCTTGGTAGTGTCCCAGCTTGAGACGCGTTATTGGGTCGGAGGCACCCCAAGCGAACGGTGGTTCCCTGCCATCAGGGGTCTTCGGTCCCTCCTACTACCGGTCGCCCCGGCGAGAGGCACTCGCCCGGGGCGGAACCGCCTCGCCGCGACTGGAGAGGGATCCGGCCGATCGAGACCGGCGGACCGCGCTCGAGAAGCCCTATCTCCGGATGCGCTGTCCCTCCCTCTACTCGGCGCTGACGGCGGCGCCGGCGCACGAGGCCGTGCTGTGAGCGAGCGAATGCTCGTCAGAGGTGGGACCGGCTTCGCCGCCACGGCGTCTGCCAGCTCGTTGGTGAGGATCATCGACGTGGCCGGAAAACAGGTCGGCGATCTCGTTCTCTTCAGGGCCGATGACACCCAGGAGCGGTTCTCACAGGCAAACACCCGCAAGCTCGAGAACACGATCTATCTCGGGCGGGGCAACCGACTGTGGTCCACCAGGTGCGCGGCGCTCGCCGTGATCGAACGGGACTCTGTGCAGCGTCACGACATCCTGTCCTCCGCCTGCAGCCCGTACGACTATCCGGTCCGATTCGGCCTTCGCGACCACCCCAGCTGCCTTGCGAATCTCACGGCCGCGCTGGAACCGTTCGGGATTCCCGAGTACTTGATCCCCGATCCACTCAACGTGTTCATGCGGCAGGAGCTGTCGCAGGAAGGGACATTCACCGTCCTGGAGCCGCTTTCAGGGCCGGGCAGCACACTCGAACTCCGTCTGCTGGTCGATTGGGTGGTTGCGATCTCTGCCTGCCCCCAGGATCAGAACCCCTGCAATGGGTGGGTCATCACCGACCTGATGTTGGAGCTCGAGCGCACTTGACCGGTTCGCAGTGAGTCGAAGCCCTGGTCGGGGTCTGCCATGCTGCCGGGGCGCGTTCTTCGCTAGACTCCGGAGGGGAGGTCGCCTGGGCCGGTAACTGGGCCCCCGTAAACGAGTCCACGTGCTATGAGAGTCACGACCGCCCCGAAGGGGCAGGAGGTGGCTTTCGTGAAGGTGCGGTATCCGGCTCGGCGAACCCTGCCGGGAACCGGAGCGAGCACCAGCGGCGGGCCTTCTACCGGCGGGCTGCCGCGATGCACTTGCCCACACCCGCCGGGAAGGGGTAGATAGGCTCGGGGCCCGGCCCGGAAGGAGGCTCGCCATCTCGGAAACCGAGGGACCGGACGTTCGCACGGTCGGCGTCGTGGGATGCGGCACCATGGGCTCCGGCATCGCCGAGGCCTGCGCCCGTTCCGGCCACACGGTCGTTGTCCGGGTCCTGGACGAGGCTCACCTGAAGGCGGGCCGCGCCCGCATCGAGGACTCCATGGGCCGTGCGGTGACCCAGGGCCGCCTGGACGCCACCGCACGCGACACCGCCCTGGAGCGCATCGGCCTGACCACTGACCTGGCCGACCTCGCCCAAGCCGATCTGGTCATCGAGGCCGTGCCCGAACGCCTGGACCGCAAGCGTGAGGTGTTCGCAGGGCTCCGGGCGGTGTGCCGGCCCGACGCCATCCTCGCCCACCAACACCTCCTCCCTCCCGGTGATCGAGCTGGCCTCGGCCTCGACTCGCCCGGAGCAGGTGGTCGGCCTGCACTTCTTCAACCCGGCTCCGGCCATGAAGCTGGTGGAGCTGGTTGAGACGGTGGCCACCCCGCGGCCCGTCCTGGCGGAGGCCCGGCGCTTCGCGGAGTCGCTGGGCAAGACCGTGGTGGCCTGCCGGGACCGCGCGGGGTTCATCGCCAACCTCCTCCTATTCCCGTACCTGAACGAGGCGGTACGGCTGCTCGACTCCGGCCACGCATCCCGGGAAGACATCGACGCGGCCATGCGCCTCGGGGCCGGGCACCCCATGGGGCCGCTGGAGCTGGTGGACCTGATCGGCCTGGACGCCTGCATGCAGGTCCTGGAGTCCCTGCACCACCAGTTCGCCGACACCCACTACGTCCCCTCGCCGGTGTTCCGCCAGCTGGTGACGGCGGGGTTCACCGGACGGAAGGCCGGTCGCGGGATCTACCGGTATGCGGATGACGGATCCATCCGGCGGGAGGCTGAAGGCTCTGGGCGTTCGATGCCGCTCCCCGAGGTCGAGGTGCAGCGGATGGGCGTGGTCGGGACGGGCGTAGTCGCGTCCGGGATGGTCGAGGTGGCCGCCAGGGCGGAGGTGGAGGTCGTGTGCTGGGGCCGAAGCGAGGGATCTGTGGGCAGGGCCCGCTCCGCAGTGGAGGAGTCCACCGCGCGGGCCGTGGAGAAGGGGAAGCTCGCCCCCGGCGACCGCGAGGCGCTGCTCGGTCGCGTCACCCTGACCTCCGATCTGGCCGACCTGGCTCCCTGCGAGCTGGTGGTGGAGGCGGTCGCCGAGGACCTGGAGGTCAAGAAGGGGATCTTCCGCTCGCTGACCGAGGCCACACCGGAGTCGACGATCCTGGCCACCGCGACGTCGTCCCTGCGGGTCATCGACCTGGCCGCCGAGACCGGCCGCATCGAGCGGGTCCTGGGGATCCACTTCTTCAACCCGGTCCCCGTGATGAAGCTGGTCGAGCTGGTCCCCACGGTGGCGACCGCCGCCCCGGTGCTGGCTACGGCGGTCGCGCTGGTCGAGCGCCTGGGGAAGTCCTGGGTGCTGTGCCGGGACCGCCCGGGGTTCATCGTGAACCGGCTGCTGTTCCCCTACCTGAACGATGCGGTGCGGATGGTGGAGGAGGGCTACGCCACGCCCGAGGACATCGATCTGGCCATGACCCTGGGGTGCAACCACCCCATCGGGCCGCTGGCCCTGGTCGACCTGGTGGGCCTAGACGTCACGTTGTCCATCGTTCGCTCGCTCCACGCCGATCTCCGGGAGCCCGGGTATGCCCCGGCGCCGATCCTGGAGCACATGGTCCGGGCCGGGTTCCTGGGAAAGAAGTCGGGGCGGGGCTTCAGGACCGCTGCGGGCTGATCCGACTGCCCCGGAAGCGGGGAATGGCCGGGAGCACGGCGATCTTCAAGATCCAGTCCTGAAGGGTGCCAGAACCCGAATTCATCACGCGGCGACCTCGTACTCGTGAATCAGACCGGCGAGGATGTCGTGACGAATGACCGAGCCGCCATGCCGTCCCACATGCCGAGGCCGTGTGCCCGGTTCGGGCATCGCGAGCTCAAGCCCGCGGTGCGGTCTGGCCTGGTTGTAATGGGTCGTGTAGGTGCGAAGGACCCGCTCGAGGTGGCGTCGTCCCCGGACCAGCGTCCAGTCCAGGCACTCGGTCCGGACCGTGCGGACCCACCGTTCAGGCGAAGGCGTTCGCCCGGGGAGCCCGGATCGGGGTGCGGATGACCCGCACGCCTTCCGTTCGGAACACCTCGTCGAACGGACGCGAGTACTTGGAGTCCCGGTCACGGAGCAGGAACCTGACCGGCCGCTCTTCCTCCTGCAAGCTGAAGGTGAGGTTCCTGCCCTGCTGGGTGACCCAGGCGGAGTCCGGGTTGGTCGTCACCCCGGCCACGTGGACGCGCCTGGTGGAGAGCTCGATGAAGAACAACACGTAGATGGTCTTCAGCCGGATCGTCTCGACCGTGAAGAAGTCCGTCGCTACGAGCCCGTGGGCCTGCGCTCGGAGGAACTCGGACCAGGTGGGACCGCTCCGTCGGGGGGCAGGAGCGAGTCCACCGGCCGCGATCATCCTGCGGACGGTCGAGGCCCCGACCCGAACTCCGAGCTTGCGAAGCTCACCCTGGATCCGCATGTAACCCCACCTGGGGTTCTCTCTGGCCACCCGGAGCACGAGGTCTCGGATCTCCGGATCGATTGCAGGGCGTCCTGGCTTCTTGGTGCTCCGGTACGTCGGATAGAGGAAGAGCCCGGTGGCCCGCGCGTCAGTGGTGGAGTCCGCGCCCACGGCGAACAAGGTGCTGGCATCGCTGCTCGACCCCGTCCCCCCGGGGCTTGGGGGGGATCGGGAGGCCATCCGGGCCGGGGTGTTCGGCATGGGGTGGCCCTAGGACCGCTTCCGATCCGTGCAACCCCGAAAATGCGCTAGCGGCTCCAAAGGCGCAGAATCGACTTCGTGTCGAGGGGCGAGCCGCCTTCGAAGGGAGGGACCAACTCGATGCAGGCTGGCAGGCGATATCCCCGACTCTGTTCCGGCACCTCCTCCCGGTGCCCTCTCGCCTCGCATAAGGTCCAGCATCCCCCCTAGCCCGAACCGGGCCGTGTTGGCTTTCTGGTCGGTTCTCTTGGAGATGTGGTCGAAGGAGGAGTGTCATGGCGCAAACAACGGTCGAACCGGTGCGGGTGCCCGTTACCCACACCGTGGCGGACCCTGCTCCACTTGGCTTGGCCGCATTTGCATTGACCACGTTCCTGTTGTCGGCGAAGAACGCGGGATGGACTCATGGCGGCGATGCCTGGCTCGGCTTCGCATTGGGCTATGGTGGACTCGTCCAGCTGCTGGCCGGCATGTGGGAATTCCGCCGGCAGAACGTGTTCGGCGCGACGGCCTTCTCCACCTACGGCGGCTTCTGGATCGGGCTGGGGTTCTACATCCTGCTCGCGGCGGGTAAGAGCACCAATGTGGCGAACGACCTGGGCTGGATCCTGCTTGCCTTCGCCATCTTCAACACGTACATGATGCTCTGGAGCTCGAGGATCAACATGGCCGTGTTCGGCGTGTTCCTCACGCTTGAGGCGACGGAGATCATCCTGTTCATCGGCAACTTCGCGGACAAGAGCGGCATCGTGAAGTTCGGTGGTTGGGTCGGCCTCATCACGGCCCTCGTGGCGTGGTACGCGTCGGCCTCGGGCGTCGTCAACGGGATGGCCGGAAAGGAAGTCCTGCCTGTGGGCAGCCCGATGTGGAAGTAGGAGCGACAGCGAGGGATCGGTGAGAGCGAGGTCTCCCGTCGGGAAGCGGGGCAGCGGCCAAACGCTTCCCCGCTCGCCCGGTCCCAGGTCCGATGCTTCCGCCGATGGTCTTCAAGGTCGGGTTCAATAGGTAGTCCC
>DHWS01000147.1:13858-14362 GCA_002413305.1 Actinobacteria bacterium UBA5176
AATAGGTAGTCCCGCGGCGCGTTCCACCAGGAGGTAGAGCGATGGCAGAAGAAGAAGTCGAGGTTTCCGAAGCACAGATCGCCGTTCACTGGCGCGAGGAGGAGTACTACTACCCTCCCGTGAAGTTCATCGGACAGGCGAACGCGGCCGACCCCGCGATCCTGGAGCGGTTCCGCGAGGAGCGCTTCCCCGAATGCTTCAAGGAATACGCGGACCTGCTCGACTGGGACACGTACTGGCACACCACGCTCGATACCAGCAACGCGCCGTTCTGGAAGTGGTTCGTCGGCGGTCGACTGAACGCTTGCTACAACTGCGTCGACCGCCACCTGACCCGCGACCGCAACAAGGCCGCGATCATGTGGGTGCCCGAGCCCGAGTCCGAAGACACACAGGCGATCACGTATCAGGAGCTCTACCAGCGCGTCAACGAGTTCGCGGCGCTCCTGCGGGACTTCTGTGGCCTGAAGACCGGGGACACGGTGACCTTCCACCTGCCGATGG
>DHWS01000147.1:14563-15771 GCA_002413305.1 Actinobacteria bacterium UBA5176
CCGATGGTGCCCGACCTGCCGGTGTCGATGCTGGCATGCGCTCGCCTCGGAGTCATCCACTCGGAGGTCTTCGGCGGGTTCAGCGGTGCGGCGTGCGGTGGCCGGATCGCGGACTCGAAGAGCCACATCCTGATCACCATGGACGGCTACTACCGAAACGGAGAGCTGATCGACCACAAGGTCAAGGCGGACGAGGCGCTGGAGCGGGCCCGGGAGGAAGGCGTCGAGGTCGAGAAGGTGCTGGTGTGGCGCCGCCACGCCGGCCAGTACGCATCGAAGAGCCCCATGGTGGACGGCCGCGACTTCTTCGTCGACGAGGTGTTGAAGGACTACCGTCGGCAGGTGATCGAACCGGTCTCCATGCCGGCCGAGGCGCCGTTGTTCATCATGTATTCGAGTGGGACGACCGGCCGGCCCAAGGGCTGCCAACACAGCACGGGCGGGTACCTCTCCTACGTCGCCGGCACCTCGAAGTACTACCAGGACATCCACCCCAGCGACACGTACTGGTGCTTCGCCGACATCGGGTGGATCACGGGGCACTCCTACATCGTGTACGGGCCCCTGGCGCTCGGCACGACGAGCGTGATGTACGAGGGGGTCCCCACCTACCCGGATCCCGGCCGGCCCTGGCGGATCGCCGAACGGCTGGGGGTGACCACCTTCCACACCGCCCCCACCACGATCCGCATGCTCCGCAAGCTCGGACCGGAGGAGCCCAAGAAGTACGACTATCACTTCAAACACATGACGACGGTGGGCGAACCGATCGAGCCGGACGTCTGGCGTTGGTACCACGATGTCGTGGGCAAGGGGGAGGCCATCATCGTCGACACCTGGTGGCAGACCGAGAACGGCGGGTTCCTGGGGAGCACCTTGCCCGCGCTCCAGCCGATGAAGCCCGGGAGTTGCGGGCCGGGGGTGCTTGGGGTGTACCCCTTGATCTACGACGAAGAGGGCACCGTGGTCGAAGCCGGCAGCGGCCGGGCCGGCAATATCTGCATCCGCAACCCGTGGCCGGGCATCTTCCAGACCATCTGGGGCGACCCGGAGCGGTTCGTGAGCACGTACTACGCGAAGTACAACCGGGACAAGGAGAGCAAGGATTGGCATGACTGGCCGTACTTCGCCAACGACGGTGCACTCCAGGCCGCCGACGGCTACTTCCGCATCCTCGGCCGGGTGGACGACGTGATCAACGTGGCGGG
>DHWS01000147.1:16032-16274 GCA_002413305.1 Actinobacteria bacterium UBA5176
CCCGGGAACACGCCCAGTCCGGATATCGAGGCGAAGGTGGCCAAGGCGATCGAGACCGAGATCGGGAAGATCGCCCGGCCGAAGAGTGTCTGGATCGTCGCGGACATGCCGAAGACCCGCTCCGGAAAGATCATGCGCAGGGTCATCGCCGGAGTCTCCAACTTCACCGATGTCGGGGACGTCTCAACCTTGGCCAACCCGGAGATCGTCGATGACATCCGCCATTACGTGCAAGGGGAGAA
>DHWS01000042.1:0-330 GCA_002413305.1 Actinobacteria bacterium UBA5176
CCGGATAAGATCCCTGATCAGCCCCCGCCCCCGGCCGGGGGGGGGGGGCGCGGGAGCCCCCTCTCCCCGCCACGCGCGTGAGCGACGTGGATCACTTCTTCAGGGCCACCAGCGCGAGGGAGATCCATCCCGTCGAGGCGTCCAGGTGGTAGTTCTGCACGCGCGTCGACGTGAGCACCACCTCGTTGGCGTTGATCCACGGGATCCAGGGCACCGTGGTCTCCATGAGCGTCTTGTCGACGTTCGCGTAGCACTGGAGCCGGCCCTGGCCCGACGTCGGGGTGCACGCGTTCAGCTGGTCGTCCATGTTCGGGGCCGCGGTCGCCCCGG
>DHWS01000042.1:528-822 GCA_002413305.1 Actinobacteria bacterium UBA5176
GTTCGGGGCCGCGGTCGCCCCGGACGGGTAGCCCCATTTCTTGAGCTGGTCCGGCGTCGCCCCGAGCTCCGAGTCGTCGCAGCACGACGGTGTGAGGCTGGCCGAGCTGAACAACCCGGTCACGTAGCCCGCCGGATCGTTGAAGTCGGCATACCAGCCCTCACTCGGGCAGATCGGGGCCAGGCTCGTCGCCGTTTCGCACTTCGTGTACATCGTGGTGGTCTGGAACGGCTGGATCCTCACCGTGATCCCGATGCTGGCCAGGTTCTGCTGGAACAGCGCGGCCAGCTTGGG
>DHWS01000042.1:1090-3602 GCA_002413305.1 Actinobacteria bacterium UBA5176
CGTGGTTCGTGTCGTACTTCGACTGCATCATCTCGGCCTTGGCCTTGGCGACGGACCCGCCGTTGCCGGGGGTCGAGTAGGGGTTGTACCCCTGTTCGTTCGGCAGCATCGTGTTCGGGATGTCGTGGGTGGCCACGGTCCCCTTGATCGAACCGCCGAACAGCCGGATCAGCCCGGCCTTGTCGGTCACCCAGTTCGCCGCCTTGCGGACGTGGACGTCGTCGAAGGGCGGGAACGCGGTGTTCAGGTTGATGTAGTACTCACCGAACGTCGGGTCCGAGTGGATGAACCCTTTCAGATCCGGGTTCGTCTCGAAGGCCTGGATGCCCTGGGCGTTCGCTTGCTGGTCCATGGTGTCCAGCTCGCCGCTCTGGATCTTGTTCTCCAGGTCCGGGACCGTTGCCCCGACCGTGGCCTGGATCTGATCGACGTAGGCCTTGCGGTACGGGTCGGTCGAGGCGTCCCAGGAGGGGTTGCGGACCAGCACGTAGGACTTGCCGGCCTGATAGCCGGACGGCGCCTTCTGCTGAGCGGCGGGCTTCGAGTAGTCGAGCTGGTCGGCGCCCTGCCACATGTAGGGGCCGGTCGAGGACAGGAACTGCGCGAACTCGGGCCCGTGGCCGGTGGCGATGCCGATCGGCGCGTTCGGGTCCGCCGGTGAGGGCGGGATCGGCGAGGCGGCTGGCAGGGTCCAGATGAAGGGGAAGTACCCGAGCGGGCTGTTCAGCTTCACCACGAGCGTGGTGGGGTCCGGCGTCGACAGTCCGCTGATCGTCTTCGCCTTCCCGTTCTCCACGTCGCTGAACCCGGCGATGTCGTCGTAGTAGAAGGGGTAGGACGCGGTGGTCGCAGATGTGGCCTCCCGGAGCAGGGCCCGAACGAAGTCGGCCGACGTGACCGTTACGTTCTGTAGCGGCGGCGCGTACTTGATGCCCTGGCGAAGCGTGAACGTCCAGGTCAAGCCGTCGGTCGAGCTCTGGGGGAGGGCGCTGGCGAGATCGGGTACGACCGTGTTCCCGCCCTCGTTCGGGCCCTTCAGGTTGTAGCTGAGGAGCGTTCGAGTCAGGCAGCAGTGCAGGAACTCCCACCCGATCGTGTAGTACTCGCGCGCGGGGTCGGCGCCCTCATGGAAGTCGGAGTTCATCCCGATGTTCAACGTCCCGCCGCGCTGGAAGGTCGTGGTGCCCGCGCTCGAGCCGTTCGGGCTCGGCGTGTTGTTGTTGGTGGTGCCCGAGCTGCTACATGCGGCCATGGCGACGACGAGCGCCGCCGCTACCGCGATCAGCTTGTATCGGCTCATCCGGAAACCTCCATGGCTGTATCTGCCCTGGTCCCTGTGGTTGCCCGATCCCTTCGCGGTCTCCTCAACCATCTCCTTTCACGTCGACGGCCGCGCACCCTGCTCGCGGCGCGTGGGTCCAGTGCATCGCGGAGCCCGTCGCCGAGCAGGTTGAACGCGAGCGTGGTGGCGAACAGGAACACCCCGGGGAAGACCATCATCCACCAGGCTATGGTGAAGATCGAACCCGCGTCGGAGAGCATCTTGCCCCAGGACGGGGTGGTGGCCGGGACGCCGATCCCCAAGAACGACAGCGCAGCTTCGAACAGGATGTTGTTCGGGATGATCAGCGTGGTGAACACGAGCACCGGCGCGAACACGTTCGGGAGGATCTCCCGGACCATGATCCGCACGTTGCCGGCGCCGGCCGCCTGAGCGGCCTCGACGAACTCCTTCTCCCGAAGGCGAAGCACCTCGCCCCGCACCAGCCGGGCGATGTAGGGCCAGTTGAACAGCCCGATCACATAGCTCACCAGGAGCAGGCCCGGCTTGATCAGGCCGCCCAGGCACCCCCTGCTCGAGAGGCCGCACCCGGCCACGAGCCCGAGCGCCAGGAGCAGCACCGGGAGCGACATGACCACGTCGGTCAGCCGGGACAGGGCCGTGTCGATCTTCCCCCGATAGAACCCGGAGACGAGCCCGATGGTCACGCCGATGACCAGGGAGATGCCGGTGGCGAAGAAGGCCACGATGAGGGAGGTTCGAGCTCCGTAGAGCACCCGAACGAACAGGTCCCTGCCCGTGTCGTCGACGCCGAACCAGAACCGGCCGTTCGGCCCGGTGGGGAGCCCGAACCGATTGAGCCGGTCGAGGAAGAGCTGGTTGGGGCCGTGGTGCGTCAGGACATTCGCGATGGCGGGAGCGAAGACGGCAACCAGCGTCATCACCGCGATGAACAGGAGGCTGACGAGGGCCAGCCGGTCCTTGCGGAACTCGCGCCAGAAGATCTCCCGCGGGGTGCGCGACGTGACTTCTGCGGCGGAGACGGGAACGAGCGGATCTCCCGGCTGAACGGCCATCTCGGTCGCGCTCCGCAACCCGGCTCCTCCGCTCGTTTCCTCGTCGATCCCGACGGTCGTTCGCGAGCAGCATCCCCCGATGAGCGAGCCGACTCCCACTCCACGTCCCGATCCGAACCGGGGCGCGAGCAGGATACCCGGAATGGGCCCGGCG
>DHWS01000030.1:0-13904 GCA_002413305.1 Actinobacteria bacterium UBA5176
TGCAGCGGGCACGGTTTCAAGTTCGCCCCACTCATCGGGGAGCGCCTGGCCGACCTGGCGTCCTGAGCCAGGGGGCTGGCCCCGAAGGACCACGTCCACGTGGTTCGAAAGGATGGAACTCGGACTATTCCGTCTTCCGCTCATTGCGAGGGGCGGAGCCGCTCTTCAGAGTGCTTCGTGGCAGCCGCTTAGGCAATCCGCGCCCCGGACCAGGCGCGAACGTGGATCGCGACTGTTGACAGAGTTCGAGGTCTGTTCCGCAGGCGGGGGGTTGCAGGCGGACCGAGGGGCCCGGCCTCCATCGGGGGGCCGGGCCCTTTCCATTCCCGTGGAATCATTCGGACTGCCGAGAGGAGTGTCTGGTCTTTCAGGGCATTGGCGACAGAAGTCCGGGGGAAAGAGATGGGGCCGAGCTCGCGCCGGCCCCATCCTTTCTGCTCTTGCCACTGGGGCTCAGTGCGTCGATGCCTCGGCCACTCCGATCCTGATGTCCGTCCCCACCGGGATCCCGAGTGAGTTCTGGACGCTGATGATGAGCTCGATCATGCGAATCTCGATGGAGTTCGAGGTGATGATCTCACGCCGTAGCCACAACGTCCCGAGCCCGACGAGCGTAACCTTCGTGTTGGGTCCCACGTCGTCCCCGATCTCCGGATGACCGTTCACGCTGAGGTTCACGAACTGGGAGCCGCCGTCACCGAACGTGAACGTCGAGCCGTCCGTGAAGCTATGCGCGTCGGCCTTGATGAGGTCGACGGTGACAGCACCATCAGCCACGTTTGCCGTTTGTACGGTCGAGGTGGTCTCTCCGCTTGCCGAAGTCGAGGTGACCGTCCCCTGCGCAGTGTCCTGGACCGTGCCCACCTTCAATGTGGGGGAAGCGTCTACCGATGCAACGGAGTTGCTCTTGATGACGCCGTTCGTCCCCTGACATCCCAGGCTGATGTAGGCGGACTTCCCGGAGATGATCGTGTGACTGACATTGGCGAAGCTGCCGTAGGCGAATCCGTCCAGGGTCCCACCCACGCTCGCCTTCAACATGCTGGTGGCGTGAGCGACGATGATCTGCGTGCCCTTGGGGACCAGGGGATTGGTCAGAGTCACGAAGACGTGGATCATGTTGACCGTCAAGGACGCCGACGACGACCTCAGGGTCGAGATCTGCTCGTTGAGCACGACGTGACCGATCCCTGGCAGATTGATCTGCGTGTTCGGTGACGGGAGGACCGTGATCGGCACCCCGTTCACCACGAGGTTGACTAGGTTCGAGCCTGTTGCACTCACCTGGAATCCCGAAGGGTCCAGGGTGGTGGTGCTGACCGCCTTGACCTCGTCGCCGGTGATCAGACCCATCAGCACGTTGACGCCGTGGACATCGGCCGTGGCCTGAGACGTCTGCGTCCCGCCGTCCGTGGCGGACGCCGTCGTGTTGATGAGGCCGGTCGTGACGAACGGCGGTGCGTTCACCGTGGCCACCGTGTTGGAGTTGCTCATCGGCGGTGTCAGCGTGCCGCAGCCGCCGAGGTTCACCACCGCTGACTTGCCCGCCTTCACTACGCTCCCGACGAAGGCGTAGGTCCCATAGGCGTCCGCCGTGTACTGCGTCCGACCCGATGTGGTCGTCTGGTGCAATCGAGGGAGCGCGTTCGCCCCCGTCGCCACCATGCCAACCACCGCAGCGACGAGCGGGACCACAACGGCGAGCCGAAACTGATGACGTGTCATGCCCTTGCTCCTTTCCTGATCTCGGAATCCGGGCGTCCGAGGGGCGATCGATACGGGCTTACCCATCTACTGACACGCCTCCCTCCTGTGGGCTAGTCATATATACCTGATAGAGATTATCTAGTCAAATTAGGGGGGTTATGTACTTGACGCACGGCTGCGGAAGATGTATTCTTCATGTTGTGAACACCTACTTGGACGGCTTCGGAGGCTCTACCTGCGGTTTCGGTTCTTTCCCAATCTCCCGGTCAACATGTTCGATGACCTTCTTTGGGAACAACTTGCGCATTGCCTCGTCCGTTGTCCATTCGGTCGGGTGTCGCTTCTTCCTAGGCATGGGGGCCTCCAAGTGAACGAACCGAAGCCGCTGACGCACGTGAACGGCAAGCAGGAGATGGACCTAATGAAGCTGATCGACCGCTTCGGGTCAGAGGACCGCTGCCGTGAGTACCTGATTCACCTTCGCTGGCCCGAGGGACCGGAGTGCGTAAAGTGCGGCTCCAAGTCGCTGTCGTGGATCTCCACTCGGAACCAGTTCGACTGCAACTCATGCCGCGCTCGATTCTCGGCGACGGCGGGGACCGTGTTCCACGATTCCCACCTTCCCCTCCGGAAGTGGTTCCTCGCCACCTACATGATGGTCGAGGCTAAGAAGGGCGTCAGCGCGAACCAGTTGAAGCGGACGCTCGGCACGTCGTACAAGACGGCGTGGTATCTGTGCCATCGCATCCGCTCGGCCATGATGGGCTCGAGCCCCGAGCGGCTCCAAGGGACCGTCGAGATAGATGAAACGTTCCTCGGCGGCAAGGTCAAGAGCGGGAGCAAGCCCGCCATGGAAGCCGCTCGGCGGAAGACCACCAACAAGGTCATGGTCATGGGGGCATTGGAGGAAGGTGGACAGATTCGCCTCAAGGCAGTAGGCAAGCGAACCGTAGCCTCGACACGCTCGGTCGATGCGTTCCTTGCCGATGCCGTCGTGAACGGAGTTCGGCTCTACTCCGACCAGTCCAGCGCCTATGCCCACCTTCCGAACCATGAGTCGGTGGATCACAGCACCGATGAATGGGTTCGGGGCGACGTGACGACGAACGGCATTGAGTCGGCGTGGTCGCTGCTCAAGCGGTCCATCGTCGGGAGCTATCACCAGCTCTCCGAGAAACACTTGAGCGCCTACCTGGACGAATTCGAGTTCCGGTTCAACAACCGGGAGAACCCCTACCTGTTCCGAGACACTCTGCTCGCGCTCATTCATGCGGACGCTCTCCCGTATCGGGAATTGGTCGAAGCTTCACGGTGAAGGATCCCCAACCGACGCGCGATGGTTCGTCAGGTATTTGGTACCAGTCCACAACGTAGGTTCCGCTCTCCGCTTTGGCGGAAGGGAAGTCATCGGGATAGTCGCAACGAGGCCAGCGCCGCATCGGATTGCCCCACCCGGATTCGGCGACGGCAGGAGCGAACATCTCAAATCGCTCGGCCCTCTTGTTCGCGATGTGGCACATGAGATCGGAACGGTGACCCCACTCCTCATCCATCGTCCCGTCCTGATGCTCATCCCGATTCGGACTAACCATCCGTAGGCGAATTCCGCCCCTGCCGTTCATGGAAACCTCGAACTCCCAGCCTGCCGCGCTTCCCACATCCACACGCGTCAGTTGCAGTTCCTTTCGAGCCATGTGGTACGGGATGCGCAGGTACTGCCAAGCCACGACTAGAACCCCGTACAGCAGGAAGGCGCCGAGAAGAACTAGCAGCGACTGAATCAAGTACTTCTCCGCGCCGCTTGTGTGTCGCTGAAATGCGAAGTAGAGAGCGGCCGCCACCGCCGCCGAAAATGCGGCTCCGACCAGCACTCCCTGCGGGGTGCAGAAGACGTGTTTCCAAGCCCTCGACGCCGCCATTGATACACGCGCGAGTGGGTTCGGCACGCTCGGATTGTACACCGAGTCATGGCCGCCGCCGTGCATGAAGTACATAACCCCCCAAATTAGACCAGTCAGAGGGCCTGCCAACACCGCGCCGCAGACAGTCCGATGACGAGAGAGGGACAACCGAGGCGGCGAGTTGGGCGACGCTACAGGGATCCCGGCCGTCGCCGTGAGCCCGCCGGGGCCACCCGGTCCTCACCATCCCGGACCCCTCCACGGTGGGCCGTATCCTGGCCGCCGCCGAGGGCGAAGTGTTCCACGCCCCGCTCGTCCTGGCCGCCTCGACCGGGATGCGCCGGGGCGAGGTGCTCGGGCTCTCCTGGCGGGACGTCGAGGAGGCTGGCCTGGTCCGGATCAGCGCCACCTTGCAGCGGAACGCCGGCTGCTCGCGGGGCCCGACTGGAACGACCGCGGCCTGGTGTTCGATCGGGACGATGGGCGACCACTGGATCGGGGCCATTTCTCGCACCGCTTCCACAGGCTCGCCATTGCAGAGGGGTGCTCTGAGGTCCGCGTGCACGATCTGCGGCACGCCTTCGCGACGACGCTGCTGGCCAGCGGCAAGGTGCACCCGAAAGTCGGCTCCGAGGCCCTCGGGCACGCGTCCGTCGGCTTCACGATGGACGTCTACGCGAGCGTGCTTCCCTCGATGCAGCAGGCCGCCGCGGAGGCCATACAGGAGGCTCTCGGCGGAGTGGTGACCAGTCTGTGACGAACGAGACGACTCGGGGCGGGTGGCCCTTCGGGCGCCTTCCCGTCTCCGCAGGTAGATACAGGTGCCGGGAGGGGGAGTTGAACCCCCACGCCCTTGCGGGCGCCGGATTTTGAGTCCGGTGCGTCTGCCAGTTCCGCCATCCCGGCGAGCGGACCGGCTCGGCCGGTCGGGGCGAGTGTAGCGAAGGGCCGGGCGCCGGGCGACGATTGGTCCCGCGGAGAGGCGGACCTCGGACCCGGTGGAGAAGGTGCATTGGAACGGCGGATGGGCTAGATTTCGCGAGCGGGCGGAGCGGGGAGGCTTCGACACCTCGCCATCATGTCTCTGGTTCGGAGGGGGGTAGGGAGATGAGGTTCATGGTTCCTACGAGGCGGTCACGGCTCGGTGCACTGATTGCGGTCGGCGTCGCCTTCGTCACCTTCGCCACCGCGTGCTCCAAGTCGAGCAACAGCGGTGACACGTTCGGAGCGGCCAAGTCAGACACCATCGCCAAGGAGGTCCCGAGCGACATCTCCTCCAAGGGCTCGGTCACGGTGGCCGTGGACGCCAGCTACGCCCCCAACGAGTTCTTCGATACCGACAACAAGACCATCATCGGGTGGGACATCGACCTGGGGCACGCCCTGGGCGCGGTGATGGGGGTCAAGTTCAACTTCGTGGAGGCCAGCTTCGACGGGATCATCCCCGGCCTGGCCTCGGGCAAGTACGACGTGGGGATGAGCAGCTTCACCGACAACTCCGACCGTGAGAAGACGGTGGACATGGTCACCTACTACTCGGCCGGGACGAACTTCTACGTCAAGGCCTCCGGGGGACCGAACATCCAGAGCCTTGACGATCTGTGCGGCCACACCGTGGCCGTGGAGAAGGGCACCACCCAGCTGGACGACGCCACCGCCCAGGCCAAGAAATGCACCGACGCCGGCAAGCCGACCGTGAACGTCCTGGCCTTCCCCGACCAGAACGGGGCGAACCTGGCGATCGAGAGCGGCCGAGCCGAAATCGGTATGGCCGACTCCCCGGTGGCCGCCTACCAGGTCAAGCTGTCGGACGCGAAGTTCAAGCTGTCCGGCCCGGCCTACGGGGTGGCCCCCTACGGGATCGCCATCCCCCGCCCCGCAGGATCGGCGCCGGGGACCGGCCCGTTGTCCAAGCCCATCCTGGACGCCCTGAAGGAGCTCATCTCCGATGGCATTTACCTGAAGATCCTGACCAAGTGGGCCGTGCAGGGCGGCACGAGCTACGGCGCCATCACCAGCCCGGTGATCAACGGAGCGAGCGGCTAGGCGGGGGAGGTACTGACGGAGACCACGCCGGACACTCGGACGGCCGGCCCGTCAGGGCCGGCCGGTCCCGAGCAGATCAAGGCCATCCCGGCTCGTCACACGGCCCGCTGGGTGGTCACGGTGGTGCTGCTGATCGTCGCCGTGGAGGCGATCCGTAGCATCATCAAGAACCCCAACTTCAAGTGGCACGTGGTCGGCCAGTTCTTCACCACGAACGCAGTGCTCAAGGGCCTGCTGGTCACTCTCGAGCTGACCGTGTTGGCCATGGTTCTGGGAATCACGATCGGAGTGATCCTGGCCGTCATGCGCCAGTCCCCGTCCCCGATCGTGGCCGGCTCTGCCTGGCTCTACATCTATTTCTTCCGGGCCACTCCCGTCCTGGTTCAGCTGCTCTTCTGGAACAACATCACAGCCCTGTACCCCCGGATCAGCATCGGGATTCCGTTCCTCCCCGCGGCGTTTCATGGCAACGCCAACGTACTCATCTCCACATTCACCGCCGGAGTCCTGGGTCTGGGGCTGAACGAGGGGGCCTACATGGCCGAGATCGTTCGGGCCGGAATCCTGGCGGTGGACGAGGGGCAGATCGAGGCGGCACAGTCCATCGGGATGAGTCGCCTGCAGACGATGCGGCTCATCGTCTTGCCCCAGGCGATGCGGGTTATCATCCCCCCCACCGGCAACGAGACCATCTCGATGCTGAAGACCACGTCATTGGTCAGCGTCATCTCTCTGCAGGAGCTTCTTTTCACCGTGCAGATCATCTACGCGAGGAACTTCCTGACGATCCCGTTGCTCTTGGTGGCCAGCCTCTGGTACATGGTCGTCACCACGGTCCTAACCGTCGGCCAGTCCTTCATCGAGCGGCACTACGCAGCGGGTTCCGCGCGCAACCTCCCGCCGACCTTCCTGCAGCGGTTGCGCCAGGCCCTCATCCACATCCGTCCTCCGAAAGAAACTCTCCAGCGGTAGGAGGAGCGCTCTCGTGACCGAACGCGTTCCCATGGTGAAGGCCGAAGGCGTCCACAAGTCCTTCGGCCGGATGGAGGTCCTGAAGGGCATCGACATGGTGGTCCAGCCAAAGGAGGTCGTGGTGGTGATTGGCCCCTCCGGGTCTGGAAAGTCCACGTTCCTGCGGTGCATCAACCACCTCGAGAAGATCAACGGCGGGCGGCTATCGGTGGACGGTGAGCTGGTGGGCTACCAGCAACGGGGCGACAAGCTGCATGAACTCCACGAGAAGGGGATCGCCAGGAAGCGGGCAGAGATCGGGATGGTCTTCCAGCGGTTCAACCTCTTCCCCCACCTCACGGCCGTCGAGA
Source organism: Actinobacteria bacterium UBA5176 (assembly GCA_002413305.1). Classification (GTDB taxonomy): domain Bacteria; phylum Actinomycetota; class UBA4738; order UBA4738; family UBA4738; genus UBA4738. Next base: position 6,977 of record DHWS01000030.1, read on the forward strand.
ACGTGATGATCGGCCCGTGTGCGGTGAAGAAGGAGGATGAGAAGGTGGTCCGGGAGCGAGCACAGCGGCTCTTGGCCCGGGTAGGACTGGGGAACCGCGGCGACGCGCATCCCGCGCAGCTCTCCGGCGGTCAGCAACAGCGGGTGGCCATCGCCCGGGCCCTGTGCATGGAGCCGAAGCTCATGCTCTTCGACGAACCCACTTCCGCGCTCGACCCCGAGCTCGTGGGAGAGGTTCTTGACGTCATGCGGGAGCTCGCCCAGAGCGGCATGACCATGATCGTCGTCACTCACGAGATGGGGTTCGCCCGGGAGGTGGGGGACGAGCTCGTGTTCATGGACGACGGCTTCATCGTGGAGGCCGGGAAGCCTCGGGACGTCATCTCCAATCCCCAGCACGAACGCACCCAGCAGTTCCTGTCGAAGGTGCTCTGAGCTCACGCCGGAACGGCTACAGGTAGCGGTTGTCCGGTTGGTCGCGCTCGGCCGGCTGGGGGAGACCTCGACGGACGCGTGCCTCCATCTCCTGGGCGGCCTGCTGAGCGGCCTGGAGCTGGATGGCGAGCTGGGTACCCTGGAACAGACCCTCCAGCCAGCCCAGGATCTCCGCGTGAGCCAGGGCTAGTTCCTCCAGCGTCCCGTCCTTGATGTCAGGGGTCAGCGACTTCAGCTCGTCGTAGAGCTCGGGAGGCAGCGCGTCCTCGAGCTCCCGGGAGATCTGCCCGTGCACCCGCCGGAGGTGATCGATCGCGCCGGGCTCGGGCCGGATCCGGCGAGCCTCCTCCAGCACCTCGCGGGTCACGCCAGCGTTCCGGAGCAGCTTCTGGGGGTCGACCATCCGGGCGGTGACGAGTCCGTGGCCTTCGGGCGGCTCGGCATCATCGGGCGGCCCGGCATCCTCGGGAGGTGGGGACGAAGGGTGCGGTGCGGGGGGTTCGTCGCTCATCCGGGAGAGAGCTTACCCGGCGGTCGGAAGGAACGATCCGCGGGCGACGGAGAGGAAAAGCATGGGCGGGTCCGAGAGGCCTTTGGAGCCGCTCACGCCTTCCCCATACGCGAGCGTTATCTACTCGGCTTCTCGGACCCGCCCAAAGGGTGGCCCCAAGCAACCCCCTACGACCGGCGGGTGAACCTGGCTTCCTGTGGCTCCGACCGGGTCCTCGAGGCTCGCGCCCTTCCGATCCTGCCGGGTCCCCGGGAGGCCTCGGCTCTCCCTTCGGTCCCGGTGCCGCTTGGGACCGGTGCGAAAACTAGCAAGGCCACCTTCGGCTGTCAAACGGAGGAAAATAGCTGCGGCACATCAATTTTCGCGGATTCGTGCAGGTGGGGGGCGGGCTCGTGGTCGCGAAAATCTTGCGAGAATGACAAAGAAAGTCGCGGTCGTCCGGGGGGCCCACCCGGTGTCTAGCCCTGGGCCGGTTCGATCGGGCGGATGGCCAGCGTCAGACGTCCGGCCGCGGTGAGGCGATCCTGGTCGTCCCGGACCCGGAAGTCCCACACGGCGGTGGTGCGCCCCACATGCAGGGGCGTTCCGACCGCCGTCGCGTGGCCGTCGCGGACCGCGCGGATGTGGTTGACGTTGAGCTCGATCCCCGTGACCAGCAAGTCCGGGCCGACCAGCAGGGCCGTTCCCAATGAGCCGATCGTCTCCAGGAGCGCCGCGGTTGCCCCGCCGTGGAGAAGCCCGTACGGCTGGGTGTTCCCCTGGACCGGGATACGGGCGACGATCCGTTCGCGGGCGAATTCGAGGAATTCGACCCCGATCCGTTCTATCAGGGTCCCCGCGCTGAACCCGGTGAGCGCTTCGAGGGCGCCGGGCTCAAAAGGAGTCAGCTCGGCGGGGACGGGGTCACGCATCGGCGACGATAGTAGCGCGCGGCCAGGGCTCTTAGGCGTGGGCCGCGACGATGACCAGTTCGGTCGAGAGCCCCAGCAGGAAGCCGAACAGGACCCCCCAGATCGTGGTCTCCCAGGCACCGAGGCGCCGCCCGGTGAACAGGAGCTCCGCCACCACATAGATGATGGCGCCGGCCGCCAGCGTCAGGAAGCCGACGAACAGGTACTGGCTGGAGACGGACCGGCCGACGATGGTGCCGACGAAGGTGGGCCCGCCGCCCACCAGCCCGGCGGTCACCAGGTAGCCCCACGACGCCCGGACCCCTCCGGCCGCGAGCGGTCCCACGATCCCGAACCCCTCGGTGGCGTTGTGCAGCGCGAAGCCCACCACCAGCAACACCGCCAGCGAGATCTCGCCCCGGTGCGCAGCTTGCCCGATGGCGAGGCCCTCCGAGAAGTTGTGGAAGCCGATCCCGGTGGCGATCGACATGCCAAGGCCGAGCGCGGTCCGCTGCAGGACCGCTTCGTTCTGTTCGGCCACCGCCATGGCCCCCGGTCCGATCTCTCTCGCTGCTCGGCGCGACCGCTGGTACTTCCCGAGATACAGGAGCGATAGCAGGCCCGCTGCGAGCCCGCCGGCGTACACCACCGCCATCAGGGCGAACGACCCCCACACCGCACCGTGGACCGGCGCGGTGGCCCGCCGGACGAGCTCCTCCAGCGGCCCGGTCGCGTTCTCCAGGATGTCGAACAACAGGAAGAGCAGGATGCCGGCGGAAGCCGCGTTCAGGAACGCCTTCAGGCGGGGGTGAGGGTTCCGGAGGCGGCCGAGGGGCAGGCCCAGGAAGATCGTGCTTCCCGCGATGGCCCCCAGCGCGACCGTCCGGGCCAAGGTCATCGGATCGCGGCCGAGCGGCGGGGAGTGGACATTCCGGATCGAAACTCTACCAACCGGATCGGATTCGAAACGCCCTTCCGACCGGCCGCTCCCGGAGCCAGGACCGGGCCTCGGCCGTGGGTGTCGGACCCCGGGGCTAGAATCGCGGGCGGTGGCAGATCGAACCGACGACCGGAGCGACGAGGGGGCCCGGCCGAAGCGCATCTTCCTCCTCGACGGACACAGCCTGTCGTTCCGGGCCTTCTTCGCCCTCCCCGTCTCCCTGGCCACGACCAGTGGACAGGTGACGAACGCGGTCTACGGATTCACGTCCATGCTGATCAAGCTGCTGGGGGACGAGAGGCCCGACTACCTGGCGGTGGCGTTCGACAAGGGCCGCCCGACGGTCCGGCTCGAGCAATACGCGGAGTACAAGGCGGGCCGAGCCGAGGCCCCCGACGAGTTCCGCCAGCAGCTCGGCCTGATCCGCGAGGTCGTGGAGACGCTCCGGATCCCGATCGTGGAAGTGGTGGACTGGGAGGCGGACGACGCCCTGGCCACGCTCGCCCTCCAGGCTGTCGGGGAGGGCCTGGAGGCGGTGATCGTCACCGCGGACCGGGACTTCTTCCAGCTGGTCCGGCCGGGGATCTCGGTGATGTTCAACCGCCGGGGCATCTCCGACATCGTCAACTACGATGTCGCCGCGGTCACCGAGCGGTTCGGCTTACCACCCGAGAAGTACCTGGACTACGTGGCCCTCAAGGGGGACTCGTCCGACAACATCCCGGGCGTGCCCGGGGTGGGGGAGAAGACCGCCTCGAAGCTCATCCAGGACTTCGGTTCGGTCGAGGATCTGCTGGGGAACACCGACCGGCTCAAGGGCCGGCTGCGGGAGTCGATCGAACAGGCCGGCCAGGACCTCCTTCGCAACCGCGAGCTGGCCCGGTTCAAGACCGACCTCGAGTTGGACGTGACCCCGGAGGATTGCGTGATGGGGTCGTGGGACCCGGACGCGGTCCGGCGGCTGTTCAACGCGCTCGAGTTCCGGACGCTGCTCGAGCGGCTGGAGGACCTCGAAGCCACCGCCAAGCCGGCCGTCGAGCGCACCTCTCTGGAGGTCCGGACCGGAACGATCCCCGACCTGCGACGCCTGACTGCCGACGACGAACCGAAGGCGCTCAGCCTGCATCCGGGCCCGGACATCGACGGGATCGGGATCTCGCCCGGCGGCGGGCAGGCCGTGTACATCCCCCTCGACGCCGGGTCCCTGGTCAACGATGGGGGGACCTGGCTGGAGGACCCGGACAAGCCCAAGTGGGTGCACGACGCGAAGGACACCGCTACGGCCCTCGCCCGCCAGGGCATCGAGCTGCGCGGGGTGGAGTTCGACACGCTCCTGGCCGGCTACCTGCTGGACCCGGCCGAGGCGAGCTATCCGCTGGGGGAACTCTGCCGGCAGTACCTCGGGATCGACGTGGTGAGCGAACTGGAGGGTCCCGACGAGGGGCAACTGTTCGCCGACCCGGCGCCATCGGTGGGCGCCGGCGCCTCGGCGGTCGGGCTGCTGGCGCCGGTCCTTCGGGAGCGGATCGAACGGGCCGGCCTCCGGCCTCTGCTGACCGACGTCGAGCTGCCGATGGCCGGCGTCCTGGCCCGGGTCCAGGCGGCCGGGGTGTCGCTGGATGTCGGCTACCTGCGGGAGATGTCGGAGACGCTCGGTGATCGGATGGCCACGCTCGAGAAGGAGATCTACCGGCACGCCGGCGAGGAGTTCAACATCGGCTCGCCGCCCCAGCTCGCCGTCATCCTGTACGAGAAGCTCCGCCTACCCATCCTGAAGCGCACCCAGAAGGGCCGGGCTCCCTCGACCGACGCGGACGTGCTGGAGAAGCTCCGCGACCACCACCCGATCGTCGACGCGCTGCTGAACTACCGGGAGCTGTCCAAGCTCAAGTCCACCTATCTCGACGCCCTCCCGCCCCTGGTCGATCCGAAGACCGGCCGCATCCATACCACCTACAACCAGGTCGGGGCGGCCACCGGGAGGCTCTCCAGCGTGAACCCGAACCTGCAGAACATCCCGGTGCGGGGAGAGATCGGCCGGCAGGTCCGGCGAGCCTTCGTCCCCGGTGCCCCGGACCGATCGCTGCTGGTGGCCGACTACTCGCAGATCGAGCTGCGGGTGATGGCCCACCTGTCGGGTGACCGGGCCATGGCGCAGGCGTTCGCCGAGGGGAAGGACTTCCATGCAGCGACGGCCTCCAAGGTGTTCGGCCTGCCGGAGGACCAGGTGGACGGCGCCATGCGCAGCCGCGTCAAGCAGATCAACTACGGCCTGCCGTACGGGATGAGCGCCTACGGGCTGGCCACCAGGATCGGCATCGCTCCCGACGAGGCCGCCGAGTTCGTCGAGGCGTACTTCGCGCAGTTCCCGAAGGTCCGGGAGTTCCTCGACCGCCAGGTGGCCAAGGCGGCCGCCGAGGGGTTCACCGAGACCATGCTCGGCCGGCGCCGCTACCTCCCGGAGCTCCAATCGCCGAACCCGCGGGTTCGGGACATGGGCCGGCGGATGGCCCTGAACGCCCCCATCCAGGGCGGCGCAGCCGACATCCTGAAGCTGGCCATGATCAAGGTGGACGCCGAACTCCGCGGGTCCGCCCTGGACTGCATCATGGTCCTGACGGTCCATGACGAGTTGGTGTTCGACGTGGCCGACCGAGACTTGGCCGGCGCGGGCCGCCTGGTGCGGGCGGCCATGGAGTCGGCGTACCCTCTGACCGTCCCGCTTCGGGTGGACCTCGGATCGGGGAAGAACTGGGCCGAGGCGTCCCCCGCCGGGCACTGAACCCGATTGACGCCCGGCTGGAGCCGACACTAGACTGACCCGGCGCTGCGGCGCTTCTTCGCTGTGCAATCCAAAGAGCAGCCCCTCGGGGCGGTTGGTGGGCGAACGACGGCGCAGACGCAGGAAGGGAGTGACGCGGGATCGACAGTGGAACGGAGAGCCAGATGGCCCAGGCGCAGGAGGACTACACGCCTGAGGAGCTCATCAAGGCCATCGAGGAGAGCCTGAAGGACTTCAAGGACGGCGACCTCGTCGAGGGGACCGTCGTCAAGGTGGACCGCGACGAGGTCCTCCTGGACATCGGGTACAAGTCCGAGGGCGTCATCCCCGCCAAGGAGCTGTCGATCCGCCAGGACGTCGATCCCTCCGAGGTCGTCAAGCTCGGCGACACGTTCGAAGCCCTGGTTCTCCAGAAGGAGGACAAGGAGGGCCGCTTGATCCTCTCCAAGAAGCGCGCCCAGTACGAGCGCGCGTGGAGCCGGATCGAGGACATCATGAAGTCCGGCCAGACCATCACCGGACCGGTGATCGAAGTGGTCAAGGGCGGCCTGATCCTGGACATCGGCCTCCGCGGGTTCCTGCCCGCGTCGCTGGTCGAGCTTCGCCGGGTCCGCGACCTCCACCCCTACGTCGGCCAGTTGCTCGAGTGCAAGATCATCGAGTTGGACCGCAACCGGAACAACGTGGTCCTGTCCCGCCGGGCCTTCCTCGAGGAGTCCCAGAGCGAGGGCCGCAAGAAGTTCCTGGAGAGCCTGCACAAGGGCGAGCGCCGCCGCGGCACCGTCTCGTCCATCGTCAACTTCGGCGCCTTCGTCGAGATCGGCGGAGGGGTCGACGGGCTGGTGCACGTCTCCGAGCTGTCGTGGAAGCACGTCGACCATCCCAGCGAGGTCGTGGCCGTCGGCCAGGAGGTCGAGGTCGAGGTGCTGGACGTGGACCTCGATCGGGAGCGCGTGTCGCTCTCGCTGAAGGCCACCCAGGAGGACCCGTGGCGGGAGTTCGAACGCATGCACACCACGGGCGAGGTCATCGACGGGGTGGTCACCAAGCTCGTCCCCTTCGGGGCGTTCGTCCGGGTGGGCGAAGGGATCGAGGGCCTGGTCCACATCTCCGAGCTCTCCGACCAGCACGTGGACACGCCCGAACAGGTCGTGCAGGTGGGCCAGCAGGTCCGGGTGAAGGTGGTCGACGTGGACGTCGCCCGCCGGCGCATCAGCCTGTCGATCCGCCGGGTCGCCGAGGAGCCCGAGGTGCTCCCCGAGGTCGAGTTCGAGGCCGAACCGTCCGAGGAGATCTCCGCGGAGGTCGAGCCGGAGCCCGCGCCCGAGCCCCGTGAGGTGCTGGCCGATGCTGCCGCCCGGGCCGACGAGG
>DHWS01000030.1:13969-19409 GCA_002413305.1 Actinobacteria bacterium UBA5176
CCGACGAGGTCTTCGAGGCGACGCTCGAACCCGAGCCGGAGGCGCCCGAGGAGGCGGCCCTGCGCGTCGTCCCCGAGCCGGAGGCCGCTCCCGAACCGGAGCCTACGCCGGAGGAGCCGGCGCCTGCACCGGCCGAGGTCGAGGCCGCCGCCGAGCCCCAGGCCGAGCCCGAGGAGAAGGAAGACGTGACGCTCGAGGAGATCCTCGAGGACCTCAAGCGTCGCGAAGGACGCTCCTAGGCCTCCCGCGCAACCGCGCGACTACCATTCGGCCATGCTGCTGGTCGGGCTGACGGGCGGGATCGGATCGGGGAAGACCACCGTCGCCCGGCTCCTCGAGGAACGCGGCGCGGTGGTGTTCGATGCGGACGCGTTCGCCCGGCAGGCTGTGGAGCCGGGGTCGCATGGGTTCGCGGAGGTCATCCGGGCGTTCGGGCCCGACGTGGTCACGTATCGGGGTGAGCTGAACCGGGAGTGGCTCGCCGGACGGGTGTTCGACGACCCGGAGGCCCGCCGCCGGCTGGAGGCGATCGTGCATCCCGAAGTGGCACGCCTGCTGGCCGAGGCCCTGCAGCCCTACCGGGACACTGATTCGGTGGTTGTGTACGTGGTGCCACTCCTCGTCGAGAACCACCTGGCGTCGATGTTCGACGTGGTGGTGACCGTGGAGGCGCCCGAGGAAGAGCGGGTAGCCCGCCTGGTGCGCGACCGATCGATGACCGAAGCCCAGGCTCGGGCCCGGATCGCCGCGCAGGTTACGGACGCCGAGCGGGCCGCGGTGGCCGACATCGTGATCCCCAACAACGCGACCGAGGACGCCCTCCGCGAGCGGGTCGACCGCCTCGTGGACGAGCTGGCGACGCGGGACCGGTCGAAGGCGGATCCGGCCGGGTAGCCCGATATCATCGCTGCCCGTGGGCTATCGGGCGGTGTTCTTCGACGCTGGGGAGACCCTGCTCGCGCCCCACCCGGGGTTCGTCGAGCTGTTCACGGCGATCCTGCGCGAGGCCGGGCACGAGTTCGACCCCGCGGCGCTCCGGGAGGCGCTCCCCAAGGTCAACGACCGGTTCAACCGGGCGGCGCGCGAAGGCGAGCTGTGGTCCACCTCTCGTGAGCGCTCGAAAGCGTGGTGGCGGGAGATCTACACCATCATCCTGGAGGGGTTGGGCATCCCGTTCGACGAGCGGATCGCCCGACGCCTGTACGAGACGTTCACCGACTCCGCGAACTACCGCCCGTTCCCCGACGTCGTCGGCACCCTCGACCGCCTCCGGGATGCCGGGCTCCGGCTGGGGCTGATCTCCAACTTCGAGGAGTGGCTCGAACAGCTCCTCGAGTCGCTGGAGCTGAGCGCGTACTTCGAGGTGCGGGTCATCTCCGGTGCCGTCGGGATGGAGAAACCCGACCCACGCATCTTCCAGGCCGCGCTGGACCGGTCCGGGGTGGAGGCCGGCGAGAGCGTCTACGTGGGGGACAACCCGTTCTTCGACATCGAACCAGCCGAGCGGCTGGGCATGCTGGCCGTGCTGATCGACCGCCGGGGTCGGTTCCCCGACCACCCCGGGCCGCGGGTGACCACCCTCGACGACCTGCCGGCCGCCATCGGGCTGGAGAGGTGATGGCCGACCGGGAGTTCACCGCCCAGGAGGCGAACACGCTCCTGCCCGAGCTGACCGGATCCCTGGCGACCATCCGCGAGGCCCGCCAGGTGGTGCTCTCCGCCGGCGAGCAGGTCCGGCGGTCGGCTCCCGCGAACGGGGGCGGCGCCCCGGGCAAGGCGTACTGGGAGGCGCTGGCTACGCTGCGGCGGGAGGTCGAACGCGTCACGGAGCAGGGGATCATCCTGCGCGATCCGGAGACCGGCTTGGTCGACTTCCCGACCCGGCGCGAGGGGCGCGAGGTGTTCCTGTGCTGGCGGCTGGGCGAGGAACAGGTCGGGTACTGGCACGGTCCGGAGGGCGGGTTCGCCGGCCGACACCCCCTTTAGCGCGCTCCTCGGTTGTCCGTTCGCCGCAGGCCTGTCACCCTGAGCCCGCCATGAAGAACGCCATCGAGATCCGGGGGCTGCGGAAGTCCTACGGCGATGTCGATGCGGTCCGGGGCGTCGATCTCACGGTGGCGGCGGGTGAGGTCTTCGCGCTGCTCGGTCCCAACGGTGCCGGGAAGACGACGATCGTGGAGATCCTGGAGGGGTACCGGAAACGCGACGCTGGCGACGCGTCGGTGCTCGGCTTCGATCCTGGCACCGCGGGGCCCGACTTCAAGGCCCGGATCGGGATCGTGCTGCAGTCCACCGGCATCGACCCCTACCTCACCGTGGCCGAGACGGTCGCCCTGTACAGCGGCTACTACCCCCATCCCCGCCCGGTGGACGAGGTCGTCGAGCTGGTCGGCCTGGCGGAGAAGCACGACGAGCGGGTGCTCCGGCTTTCCGGCGGGCAGCAGCGGCGGCTGGACGTGGCCATCGCCCTGGCCGGCGACCCCGAGCTGCTGTTCCTAGACGAGCCGACCACCGGGTTCGACCCATCGGCCCGGCGGGGAGCGTGGGAGATCGTGAAGAGCCTAGCCGCGCTGGGCAAGACCGTGCTCCTGACCACGCACTACATGGACGAAGCGCAGTACCTCGCGGATCGGGTCGCGGTGATCGCGGGCGGGAAGTTCGTCGCCGAAGGCTCTCCCGCAACCCTGGCCGGCCGCGACGCGGAGGATACGTGGATCCGGTTCCGGCTCCCCGCCGGAGCCGAGCCTCCTCCCCAGGTGGCGAGCCAACAGCCGGAGGCCGGAGGATACCTGGCGGTGGCCACCGAGGACCCCACCGGTGACCTGCATGCCCTGACGGGCTGGGCACTGGATCACGGCTATCGCCTTGAAGCGCTCGAGGTCCTCCGGCCTTCACTCGAGGATGTCTACCTCGAGCTCACCGGGGCGCCGGGCGACGATGCCCGGACGGAGCACGCGGCCTCGAGCGGGCGGCAGAGGCGGAGGCGGCGGTGAAGCTCCTCCGGCTCACCCTTCGGCAGGTCAGGTACACGAACAAGACGTTCTGGCGGAACCCGGCTTCGGCCTTCTTCACCTTCGCCTTCCCGCTGATGTTCCTGGTGATCTTCACGTCGCTGCTCCCCAAGGGAGACGTCCAGATCGCGGGCCTGTTCGTCAAGCAGTCGACCTACTACGTGGCGAACATGGCCGCCTTCTCGGTCATCACCGCGTGCTATACGAACATCGCCATGAGCGTGACCTTCCAGCGCGACGCCGGCATCCTCAAGCGCACGCAAGGGACGCCGCTGCCCGGCAGCGCCTACCTCGCCGCACGGGTCCTCCACGCGATGCTGATGGCGCTGTTGCTGGTGGTCATCACGGCGGCCTTCGGACGGCTCTTCTACAACGCCGACATCCCGGCCGGAGGGACGCTGCTCCGGTTCGCGGTCATGCTGATCGTGGGGGCCGCCGCCTTCTGCTCGCTCGGCCTGGCCATGACCTCGTTCGTGCCGAACGCCGAAGCCGCCCCCGCCGTGGTCAACGCCTCAATCCTCCCCCTGCTGTTCCTCTCGGGCATCTTCATCCCGATCGGTGACACCTCGCCGGCGTGGATCCGCTGGGTGGCCCGGATCTTCCCGGTCCGCCACTTCGCGCTCGGCATGTCCGCCGGCTTCTTCGGGACGCCGTTCGAGTGGAAGGACGTGCTGGTCGTGGCCGCGTGGGGGGTCGGTGGGCTGCTTGTTGGGGCCCGGCGCTTCAGCTGGGAACCCCGGCGGTAGCGCACCGCTGTTTCAGACCGAAGGGCTGTGCTAGGCTCCGGCCGATTCCCGAGCCCGGCGGAAGCGGACGGACAGCTCGATCCTCGTGGGGGGGCGGCCATGCGAAAGACGTTCCTGTCCATCTTCCTGATCGCGCTCTCGACCGCGCTCCTTGCGGCCTGCAGCTCGACTACGCCGACCGCGTCCTCGTCGTCGCCACCCTCTTCGGGCGCCTCTCCCACGGCGTCGGCCAACGCGTGCAGTTCCCCGGCGGTCCAGACCCCGGGGACCCTGACGGTGGGAACCTCCTATCCCTACTACAAGCCGTTCAAGACCGGTCCGAAGGACAACCCCACGGGCTTCGAGGGCGACCTCGCCCACAAGCTCGCCCAGCAGATTGGCCTGTCCACCGTGGCGTGGTCGATCTCGCCGTTCGACGCCCTGTACGCCCCGGGCCCGAAGAAGTGGGACTTCGCGATGGACGAGATCTCGATCACCACGGCCCGCGCCCAGGTGGTCGACTTCAGCGCGCCGTACTACACGATCCAGCAGGGTCTCCTGGTGAAGAAGGGCACGCCGATCACGAACGCGCACACCTTGGCCGACCTGCAGCAGTACCGCTTCGGCGCCCAGACCGGGACCACCGGCCTCGACTACATCAAGAACACGATCAAGCCGGCGAAGGTCAGCCAGTACGACGACACGATCACGGCCGGGCAGGCGCTGTCGAACGGGCAGATCGACGCCGTGGTCATCGACGTGCCGATCGCCATCCCGATGACGCAGCAGATCACCAACCTCGAGGTGATCGGACAGTTCCTGACCAACGAGTCGTACGGCTTGACGCTGGTCAAGGGCAACCCGCTGCTGGGGTGCGTGAACCAGGCGCTGGCCTCGCTCAAGACGGACGGGACCCTGAAGACGCTGACCGACCAGTACTTCCCGGGCACCACGGCGACCCTGCCGGTGTTCGGCCCGTAGCGGGGCCAGTCCAAACATCGCGGTGATCAGCGGGGGCGGGGTCCCCACCCCGAACGTCGACCCGGACCTCCTGCCTGCCGGCGGGGGCGGTGGCATGCGGTACCTCGCGTCGCGTCGATCGCGGATGTTCGGTGGCCGGCGCGGCGCGGTGGTCTCTGCCGCGAGCACGATCGTCTTCCTCGGCGTGGTTGCCGTCCTGGTGGCGACCGCGCCGGGCACCCCGATCATCCGTCAGCGGTTCTTCGACTGGGGGCACATCAAGCAGGCGTTCCCGTCGGTGGCCTCGGGATTCCTGCTGAACATCAAGATCATGCTGATCGCGGAGGTCCTGATCCTGGCGTTCGCCCTGCTCCTGGCCGTGGTCCGAAGCATCCCCGGGCCGGTGTTCTTCCCGCTTCGGTTGGTCGCCATCGGCTACGTCGACCTGTTCCGGGGGATGCCCCTGATCCTTGTGCTGTACCTGATCGGGTTCGGCGTTCCGGCTCTGTCGCTCCGAGGGCTCTCCAACCACGACGTGGTGACGTACGGGATCCTGTCGCTGGTCCTGGTGTATTCGGCCTACGTCGCGGAGGTGTACCGGGCGGGGATCGATTCTGTCCACGAGAGCCAGACGATGGCCGCACGCTCGCTGGGCCTGTCACGGTGGCAGGCCCTGCGGCACGTGGTCATCCCACAGGCCATCCGCCGGGTCATCCCGCCTCTCCTGAACGACTTCATCGGCCT
>DHWS01000030.1:19603-20432 GCA_002413305.1 Actinobacteria bacterium UBA5176
TTCATCGGCCTGCAGAAGGACACCGCTCTGGTCTCGGTGATCGGACCGATCGAAGCCGCCCGCCAGGCCCAGAACTTCGGAGCGGAGACGTTCAACTTCGCGGGCTACGTGGTGGCCGCGTTCCTGTTCGTGGTGTGCACCATCCCCCTGGCGCGGTTCGTCGACTATCTGATCGCGCGGGACCGCCGCCGGCGGGCCATGGGGAGCACCCGATGAGGGCGGACGACGTGCCGGCGGGCGGCGCGCTGCGCCTGGAGGGGGTCCACAAGTCCTACGGGAAGGCGGAGGTCCTCCGGGGGATCGACCTGGAGGTCGCCGCCCACGAGGTGCTCTGCCTGATCGGAGCGTCCGGCTCCGGCAAGTCGACCATGCTGAAGTGCGTGAACCTGCTCGAGCCGATCGACGCCGGCCGGATCTTCGTGGAAGGGGACGAGATCACGGCGGATGGCGTGGACGTGAACCGTATCCGGGAGCGGATCGGCATCGTGTTCCAGGCCTTCAACCTGTTCCCGCACATGACGGTGCTCCGTAACATCACGCTAGCCCAGATCAAGGTCCGCGGGGCCTCCCGCCAAGAGGCAGAGGACACGGCTCGGGAACTCTTGCGCCGGTTCGGCCTAGAGGACAAGAAGGACGAATATCCGGACCGGCTGTCCGGCGGTCAGCAGCAGCGGGTGGCGATCATCCGTGCCCTGGCCATGAACCCGGACATCATGCTGCTCGACGAGGTCACCAGCGCTCTGGACCCCGAGCTCGTGGCGGAGGTCCTGAACGTCATCCGGGGCCTGGCCGAGATCGGGATGACCATGCTGATCGCCACGCACGAGAT
>DHWS01000030.1:20597-21249 GCA_002413305.1 Actinobacteria bacterium UBA5176
GGCGGCATGACGATGCTGATCGCCACGCACGAGATGGGGTTCGCTCGCGACATCGCCGACCGGGTGTGCTTCCTGGACGCGGGCGTCATCCTCGAAGACTCGCCGCCATCCCAGATGTTCTCCGATCCGCAGAACCCGAGGACGCGAGCGTTCCTGCAGCGGATCATCGAGGCCGGCCGGCTGTAGGCCTCCGGAGTCGCTCCGGTCCGTGGGGGCTCCATCACGTCGACCTGGTCGAGTGCGACCTCGTCGGGGCAGGCTGGGAACCGGCGGCGGATCCCGGTTCGGAGTGCCGACTCCACCTGGTGCCGGCGCGATCTCGGAGGCTCCAACCGCGCAGGTCAGAGCGTGTCACCGGCGGCGCCTACAATCGGCGGCATGGCCCCTGACTTCGCCCTCGTCTCCGAGTTCGAGGCCTCCGGCGACCAGCCGACGGCGATCGGACAGCTGGCCGTCGGCGTGCTCGGCGGCGACCGCTACCAGACCCTCCTGGGAGTCACGGGCAGCGGGAAGACCCGCACGATCGCCGGGGTGATCGAACGCGTCCGCAAGCCGACGCTGGTGATCGCCCCGAACAAGTCGCTGGCCGCCCAGCTGGCCAACGAGTTCCGCGAGCTGTTCCCCGAGAGCGCGGTCGAGTACTTCGTCAGCT
>DHWS01000030.1:21340-22423 GCA_002413305.1 Actinobacteria bacterium UBA5176
CGACTACTACCAGCCCGAGGCGTACGTCCCGCAGACCGATACCTACATCGAGAAGGACAGCTCGATCAACGACGAGATCGAACGCCTCCGGCACTCCGCCACCGCGGCGCTCCTGACCCGGCGGGACGTGATCATCGTGGCGTCCGTGTCCTGCATCTACGGGCTGGGCACGCCCGAGGAGTACATGGGCCAGGTGCTCCGGGTGATCAAGGGGGTTCCCCTGGACCGCGACTGGGCGATCCGGCGGCTCACCAACATCCAGTATCAGCGAACGAACGGCGACCTGGCCAGGGGGCGGTTCCGGGTTCGGGGCGACACCATCGAGGTCCACCCCGCGTACGACGAGACCATGGTCCACGTCGAGCTGTGGGGCGACCAGGTCGACCGCATCGTGCAGATGGACCTGGTGACGGGCGAGGTGCTCGCCGACCACCAGGAGCTGTGGATCTACCCGGCCACGCACTACGTCGCCTCCGAGGATCGCCTGCACCGGGCCATCGAGTCCATCCAGGAAGAGCTGGGCTCGCGGCTGGCATTCCTCGAATCCGAGAACAAGCTGCTCGAAGCCCAGCGGCTGCGGATGCGCACGAACTACGACCTGGAGATGCTGCGAGAGGTCGGGTTCTGCAACGGGATCGAGAACTACGCCCGGCACATCGACGGCCGGAACCCGGGGACCGCTCCGTACACGCTGCTCGACTACTTCCCTCAGGATTGGCTGTGCGTGATCGACGAGTCGCATGTCACGGTGCCCCAGCTCCACGGGATGTACGAGGGCGATATGTCCCGCAAGCGCACGCTGGTCGAGTTCGGCTTCCGGCTGCCGTCGGCCATGGACAACCGTCCCCTGCAGTTCGAAGAGTTCACCGACCGGATCCAGCAGGTCGTGTTCATGTCGGCCACCCCGGGGCCCTACGAGCTGCGGGTGTCCTCGCGGGTCGCGGAGCAGGTCGTCCGGCCGACCGGGTTGATCGATCCCGAGGTGGAGGTGCGCCCGACGAAGGGCCAGGTCGACGATCTGATCGAGGAGATCCGCCGGCGGGTCGAGGCGGGTGCCCGGGTGCTGGTGACGACGCTGACGAA
>DHWS01000030.1:22630-29925 GCA_002413305.1 Actinobacteria bacterium UBA5176
ACGAAGAAGATGGCCGAAGACCTCACCGATTACCTGATCGAGATGGGGCTGAAAGTCCGGTACCTCCATTCGGAGGTCGATACGATCCAGCGGATCGAGATCCTCCGGGACCTCCGGCTGGGTGAGTTCGACGTCCTGGTCGGGATCAACCTCCTGCGGGAGGGCCTGGACCTGCCCGAGGTGTCCCTGGTGGCCATCCTGGACGCCGACAAGGAGGGGTTCCTGCGGAGCGAGACCTCGCTGATCCAGACGATCGGGCGGGCCGCGCGCAACGTCGACGGCAAGGTATTGATGTACGCCGACACCGTGACCGATTCGATGCGGACGGCCATCTCCGAGACCATGCGCCGGCGCGGCATCCAGATGGCGTACAACACCGAACACGGGATCGACCCGCAGACCATCCGCCGCCGCGTCTCGGACATCCTGCTCTCGCTCCAGGGCGACCAGAAGCGCCGCCCGACCGCCACACCCACCCGCGGTCGGCGAGGCAGGCGGCGGGCCGAGCCGGCGATGCCCCGGGAGGAGCTCGAACGCCTCATCCAGACGCTGGAGGAGGAGATGCACGAGGCGGCGAAGGATCTCCGGTTCGAATACGCCGCCCGGTTGCGCGACGAGGTGCTGGAGCTGAAGCGCGAGCTGACCGCGCTCAAGGAAGCCGGGGTGCGCTAGGGGTATGCCACGAGCCCTCCCCCAGGGGAACCGAAGATCGAGCGACGACCGGTGAGCGTGCTCTCCGTCCGGGCCCCGCTGGCCTGGCTGGGGCCCGGACGGCTTGTCGAGGATGCGCTCGTGGTGTTGGACGGCGGGCGCGTGGCCTACGCGGGGCCGGCGGCAGAGATCTCCGTGGTGGTGGCGGGGGAGCGCGGCGCCGAAGGGCTCAGCGGCCGCGCGGCGCCGCCACAAGCGGACCAGGAGATCCGTTTCGACGGGTTCGTGATGCCGGGCGTGGTCGATCGCCATGTCCACATCGGACTCTCCGACCCGGGGGCCGTCCTGGCCGGGGGGGTGGTCGCGGTCCGTGATCTCGCCTGGCCGCCGGACGTGGTGTTCCCGCTGGCCGAAGCGTCCGAGACAACCGCCTTCAACGGGCCGCTGATCCGCGCGGCGGGCGCCATGCTCACCTGCCCGGGTGGCTATCCCACGCGGGCCGCCTGGGCTCCTTCGGGCACCGGTTTGGAGGTCCTCGGGGCCGGCGACGCAGCCGCCCGGGCCGCCGACCTGCTGGCGCGAGGCGCCGTGGTGCTGAAGGTCGCGTTGAACGGGGATGTTGGGCCGACGGTGACCGATGCGGAGCTCGTGGCGATCTGTGACGTTGCCCACCAGGCCGGGACGATCGTGACCGCCCACGCGCAGGGTCGCGGCCAGGCGGCGCGCGCGCTGGGAGCCGGCGTCGACGAGCTCGCGCATTGTCCCTGGTCCGAACACCTGTCGGACGAGCTCATCGAAGCCATGGCCAGGCGGATGCGGATCGTTTCGACGCTGGACATCCACTCCGGCGGCAGGGACACACCGGAGCTGCGGACGGCGGTCGACAACCTCTCGCGGTTCCTGGCCGCCGGGGGGCGGGTCGCGTACGGGACCGACCTCGGGAACGGGCCGATCCCCCCCGGCATCCATGTCGGGGAGGCGTTCCACCTCTACCGCGCGGGGCTCGGGCCCGAGCGGTTGCTGGAGGCGCTCACCTTCCGGCCGCTGGCCGAAGGCGAACCGGCTGATCTGATCGGCCTGGCCCGCGATCCGCGCGAGGATCTGGGAGCCCTCGGCGAGGTACGACTCGTGGTGCGGGGGGGCAGGCGCTACCGCTGAACGGCGGCCGCGTGCCGGGTCGCCGCGTGCGGGGGCTCACTCCCGGGCGCGGATCCGCTGGTGGGGGTCGAGGGCATCGCGCAACCCGTCGCCCAGGAAGTTCACGCAGAGCACAGTGGCCAGGATGAACAGGCCGGGAAACAGGGTCAGGTACGGCGATGTGAGGGCGAAGGGTTGCGCCTCCAGCAGGAGGTTCCCCCATGTTGGCAGCGGTGGCTGCACGCCGAACCCCAGGAACGAGAGCGCGGACTCCGCCAGGATCGCCCCGGCGATGCCGAGGGTGGCGTTCACGATGATCGGTCCCAACGCGTTCGGCAGCATCTGGCCGAAGATGATCCGCGGGTTCGAGGCCCCCACGGACCGGGCGGCCTCCACGAACTCCTTCTCCTTCATGGACAGGAACACACCCCGAACGATGCGCGCCAGCGGCATCCAGAAGAACAGGGAGAGGATCACCACGATCCCCAGCGCCCCGCGGTCCGCGATGAACGGCACCCGCGACCCCACGATGAGGATGACCAGGAACGGAAGGGCCAGGAAGAGGTCGGTCACCCGCATCAGCAGGTTGTCGATCCAGCCGCCGTAGTAGCCGGCCAGGGCGCCCACGATCGAACCGATGACGCCCGCGGAGAGGGCGACCGAGACACCGACCATCAGCGAGATCCGCCCGCCGTACAGGACCCGGGTGAAGACGTCGCGGCCGATCTCGTCCACGCCGAACCAGTGCTTCCAGCTCGGGCCGCTGTGCGCGAACGGCGCCACGATCCGTCCGGCGGTGAAGGTCTGGTGGTACGAGTCCTTGGATAGGAGGGGAACCACGACCGAGGCCACCCCGATCAGGAGCAGCAGGACCGCGCTGGCCAGGGCGAGCCGGTGGCGGCGGAAGCGGCGCCACGCGAGCTGGCGGGTGGAGAGAGACTCCCCGGAAGCCGCGACGGGGGCCGCAGCAAGCGGCTGGAGTGGCTCGATGATGTCGGTATCGATGGCCATCGGCCCCCTCCCGTCCCTCCGCCTGTGGCCCGGTGGCCGCCGAGGCGAAACCGCCCAAAGGATTACACAGGTGACGCCACCGGTCAAGATTGAATGCTGGTTATGGCCGCCGGCATGCGCCACGCGTAGACTGCCATCCGGTTCCATGGCAGAGACCGACGGATTCGACGAGCCGGGAGGACGCCGCCCCGCGCCGGGCTCGCTCCGGTTGGTCCAGCTCTTCCTCAACTCCCACGACATCCTTCCTGGGATCGACACGATCACCACACCCGAGGAGCTGAAGGCCTGGCTCCGCCGGCGGGACCTCGTCTCGTCCTCGGTGCGGGTCCGGTCCGATGACCTCCGCCGCGCGCTCGCCGTTCGCGAGGCGCTCCGCGGCCTGGCGGTGCGCAACGGCGGCGAGGTGCCGGACGGCGACCCCGTGGCGGCGCTCAACCGGGTCGCCCGTCGGGCATCGCTCCGGGTGGCCTTCTCGCCGGACGGCCACGCGACGCTGGAGCCGTCGCGGCGCGATGTCGACGGCGCGCTGGCCGTGATCCTCGCGGGGGTGGCCCTGTCCATGGTCGAGGGCACGTGGCATCGGCTGAAGGCGTGCCGGAACTGCCGGTGGGCCTTCTACGACCACTCGAAGAACCGCTCGGGGGCATGGTGCACCATGTCGGTGTGTGGGAACCGGAGCAAGGCCCTGGCGTTCCGTTCGCGCCACCGGGCCGAAGCTGTCCGGTAGGGGCACCGGGCCGGTTCAGAAAACGCTAGAGGATCTCGCGCAGCGCTTCGAACAGCCGCTCGATGTCGGCGTCGTTGCTGAAGAAGTGCGGCGACACGCGGATCCCGTCGCCCCGGAAGTCGGTGCACACGTTCCGGTCGAGGAGCGCGTGACAGACCTTCTCCGCCTCGTCGCCCACCCCGATGTTCACCACGCCGCCGCGTGCGTTCCGGTCCCGGGGCGAGCGGACGGGCAGCCCGGCCTCGTCGGCCTGGGCGATCACGTGGTCGATCAGGTCCTGTTGGTGTTCGCGGGTGTTCTGCGGGCCGACCTCGGCGATGATGTCGAGCCCGCCCTGGGCGACGAACGCCACCGGCGCCGCCGGCGTCCCGTGCTCCAGCCGCCGGGCCGACGGATGGTAATCGAGGTGCTGCAGGTCGAACGAGAACGGCTCCTTCGTGGCGAACCATCCGGTGACCAGCGGCTCGAGCGAGGACAGCAGGTCCCGGCGGGCGTACAGGAACGTGAGGCCCGGCCCCCCACACAGCCACTTGAGGACGCCCGCGGTGTAGAAGTCGCAGCCGAGATCGTGGACGTCGACGGGCAGGATGCCGGCACCGTGGAAGTCGTCGACGACGGACCAGGCCCCGGCGTCGCGGGCCATCCGGCAGACCTCCTTCGCGTCGATCAGCGCGCTGGTTCGGTACAGGACGCGGTTCGTCACCACCAGGGCCGTGTCCTCGTCGATCGCGTCGCGGTAGGCCTCCATCGGGACGGTCAATCCGTCGGACTTCAGGAAGACCGGTTCGGCCCCCAGGCGCCGGTAGGCCAGGGCGACGTGCCCGTCCGTGGGGAAGTCCAGCTCGGAGAGGATGACCTTCTTCCGCTTCGAGAAGTCCACGCACGAGAAGATCGCCCCGAGGGCCAGCGAGACGTTGACGGTGATGGCGAGCTCGTCCGCGTCAGCGCCGACCAGACGGCCGAACGTCTCCTTCACCGACCGCATGCGGGGGAAGATGTCCTCGACCCACACCAGGTCGGGCGCGCCCTTCGTGGCCCATGCGTCCATGTACTCCTGGAGGTAGTCCTGGGAGCGGTTCGACACGGGTCCGAGGGAGGCGCTGATCAGGTAGGCCTTGCGGTTCACGACCGGGAACTCGTCGCGGTAGGACTCGAAGCTTCGGCTCACCGGTTCACCCCCGGCCGTGCCTGCGGAGGTAGTCGATGTACAGGGGACGGAGCGCGTCGGCCAGCGGGCCCTCGTCGGCGTGGTCCAGGTCGGACAGCAGCGGGACGAGGTCGCCCACCCCCACGTCGGCTTCCGACTTCTGGAGCTCGCCCGCCGCCGCCTCGGCGACGGGGATGGCCTTGATCAGCCGCCACAGGAAGACCACGTCCAGCCGGTGCTCGGCCAGGCGGACCGCCCGGTCGTGGAGCTCCTTGGACGACAGGGAATCGAGGGCCGTGTCCTGTCCTTCCTCCGTCACGGCAGGAGCCTACCCGTCGGGTGGGCGCGACGGCAAAGGCGCGGTCCCCCACCCAGCGGGGCCGGGAATTTCGACTGGACGGCCCTCGTTAGAATGCCCGCGTGGCTACCGACAGGCTTGTAATTCACGGGGCCCGTGAACACAACCTGAAGAACATCACGCTCGACCTTCCTCGGGGCGCGTTGATCGTGTTCACGGGCCTTTCCGGCTCCGGCAAGAGCTCGCTCGCCTTCGACACCATCTATGCCGAAGGCCAGCGGCGGTATGTCGAGAGCCTTTCCAGCTATGCCCGCCAGTTCCTGGGCCAGATGGAGAAACCCGATGTCGACTTCATCGAAGGCTTGAGCCCGGCCATCTCGATCGACCAGAAATCCACCTCACGAAACCCACGAAGCACGGTCGGGACCATCACTGAGATCTACGACTACCTGCGCGTCCTGTACGCCCGGATCGGCCACCCGCACTGTCCGAAGTGCGGCCGTCCGATCGGCCGCCAGACCCCCGACCAGATCGTCGACCAGGTCATGCAGCTCCCCGAAGGGACGCGGTTCCAGGTCCTGGCCCCCATCGTCCGGGGCCGGAAGGGCGAGTACGAACGCCTCCTGCAGGACCTGGCCCGAAGGGGCTTCGCCCGAGCCCGGATCGACGGCCAGGTCCGGGAGCTCTCGGAGAAGATCCGCCTGGACCGCTACTACAAGCACGACATCGACATCGTGGTCGACCGCCTGGTGGCGAACCCCGACATCCGCCGACGGGTGGCCGATTCGATCGAGACCGCCCTCGAGCTGGCGGAGGGCCTGGCGGCGGTGGCCGTCCAGACCGAGCACGGCGAGGACGTGGTCACGTTCAGCCAGAAGCTGGCCTGCACGTTCGACAACATCAGCTTCGACGAGCTCGCTCCGCGTAACTTCTCGTTCAACTCGCCGTACGGAGCATGTCCGGTGTGCGACGGGCTCGGCACGCGGCTGGAGATGGACCCGGAGCTGGTCGTCCCGGACGAGGACCTCTCGATCGATGAAGGCGCCATCGCGCCGTGGTCGGGCAACCGGATGGGCTACTGGCAGCGGCTGCTCGAAGCGGTCGCCGGGGCCGAGGGCGTGAGCACGTCGGCCCCCTGGCGGAAGCTGGGCGGCGGGGCTCGCGAGGCCATCCTGTACGGCTCGGGCGAGCCGGTCCAGGTGACGTATCGCAATCGCTTCGGCCGCCTCCGCTCCTACACCACGACCTTCGAAGGGATCATCCCGAACATCGAGCGGCGCTACAGGGAGAGCGAGTCCGACAGCCAGCGGGCCCGCTTGGAGCAGTACATGCGGGAGGTCCCGTGCCGAGCCTGCAAGGGGACTCGGCTGAAGCCCGAATCGCTCGCCGTCACCATGGGTGAGCTGAACATCTCCCACCTCACGGCCAAGAGCGTCCGCGCGGAGCTCGACTTCCTGAGCGACCTGAAGCTCTCCGAGCGGGAGCAGCTCATCGCCGAACGCATGCTGAAGGAGATCCGGGCTCGCCTGCAGTTCCTGGTGGACGTCGGTCTGGACTACCTCACGCTCGACCGGGCCAGCGGGACGCTGGCGGGCGGGGAAGCTCAGCGGATCCGCCTGGCCACCCAGATCGGCAGCGGGCTGACCGGCGTGCTGTACGTCCTGGACGAACCGTCGATCGGCCTGCACCAGCGGGACAACCGGCGGCTGATCAACACGCTGATCCGGCTGCGCGACCTCGGCAACACGCTGATCGTGGTCGAACACGACGAAGCGACCATCGAGGCGTCCGACCACGTGGTCGATATCGGACCGGGCGCCGGCGAGCTCGGCGGCCACATCGTGTACACGGGCTCGCTTGCGGGGCTCCTCCGGGAGAGCGCCTCCCTCACGGGCGCCTACCTGAGCGGGAGGCGTTCGATCCCGGTGCCGGACCAGCGGCGTTCCATCGGCGACCGGAAGGTTCGGATCGAAGGCGCCCGGCAGCACAACCTGAAGAACATCAGCGTCGACTTCCCCCTGGGCACGTTCATCTGCGTGACGGGGGTCAGCGGGTCGGGCAAGTCGACCCTCGTGGAGGACGTCCTGCACCGGGCCATGCAGGCGAAGGTGAACCGTTCGCGCGTGGTCCCGGGCAAGCACCGCCGCCTGACCGGCTGGGAGGAGATCGACAAGGTCATCGACGTCGATCAGTCCCCGATCGGGCGGACCCCGCGTTCGAACCCGGCCACCTACATCGGCGTCTTCGACCACATCCGCAAGCTGTTCAGCCAGGTCCCCGAAGCTCGGGTTCGTGGCTACCAGCCCGGCCGGTTCTCGTTCAAC
>DHWS01000030.1:30125-39672 GCA_002413305.1 Actinobacteria bacterium UBA5176
CCGGCCGGTTCTCGTTCAACGTCCGGGGGGGACGCTGCGAGGCGTGCGCCGGCGACGGCCAGATGAAGATCGAGATGCACTTCCTCCCCGACGTTTACGTGACCTGCGAGGTTTGCAAGGGCACCCGCTACAACCGGGAGACCCTGGAGGTGCGATACAAGGCCCGGTCGATCTCGGACGTGCTGAACATGAGCGTGGATGAAGCACTGGGGTTCTTCCGAAACATCCCCGTGATCGCCCGCCACCTCCAGACGGTCAGCGACGTGGGTCTGGGCTACATCCGGATGGGCCAGCCGGCCCCCACGCTGTCCGGCGGCGAGGCCCAGCGGGTCAAGCTGGCCAGCGAGCTGTCCAAGCGGGCCACCGGCCGGACCTTCTATATCCTGGACGAGCCCACCACCGGGCTGCACTTCGAAGACATCCGTAAGCTCCTCACCGTGCTGGATCGGCTGGTGTCGAACGGGAACACCGTCCTGGTGATCGAACACAACCTCGACGTGATCAAGACCGCGGACTGGGTGATCGACCTCGGGCCGGAGGGCGGGGACGCGGGCGGCCGGGTCGTGGCCACCGGGACACCGGAGCGGATCGCCGCCAACCCGGACTCCTACACGGGCGCGTTCCTGGCCAAGCTGCTCGGCGGGACGGAGACCCGCGAGGCGGCATCCGTGGTTCGGATCGGCCGCCTTCAACGCGCCCGGGCGGGCGCTGTTTAGAATGAGCGCCGCCGTGGTCCAGACCCGATCGATCCTCGCGAGGCACTGGCGGGCGTTCGCCGCCCTGGTTGCGGCCACCATCGCCGGTGCCGCCTGCGCGCCGGGCGGGAGCCCGCCCAGCTTCCCGGTGGTCGCCGCCACCGGCCTTCGCGTCCAGGTCGTCGATTCGCTGTACGACGCAGGCCGCTCCCCGTCGGTCGCGTTGGACAAGAACGGCAACCCGGAGGTCGCCTACCTCCTGTACCAGCCGGTCCTGAAGAAGGGGGATCTGCCCCCGCCGATCGTGGGCGGCGCGCCGCAACCCCCGTCCGTGATGCAAGCGGCGTATTCCGGCGGGACCTGGACCCGGGTGCCCGCCAGCGGCGGCGTCTCGCTCGGGCAGTCGGAGGCCGGCAAGGCGACGGCGATCGCGAACAAGGACGGCCAGGCCATCCCGGGGGTCAACGACGCCATGACCCTGGACGCGGCCGGAAAGCACCACATCGTGTGGGCCACCCCGTCCGGGCTCTTCTACACCGACGACTCCAACGGGACCTACGGGAGCCCGACGAAGATCAGCTCCGCACAGACGTTCGGGGCGTCCATCGCGGTGGCCCCCGACGGTACTTCGTGGATCGCCTACTACGAAGGGTCGACCGTCAAGGTGGCAAGCGGCTCGGGCAGCACGTTCACGGAAGAGCAGGTCGCCACGACCAGCGGCGCGCCGGGAGCCACCGCGGGCGTGACGGCCATCGGAGCAGGGTCGAGCGGCCCGCAGGTCGCGTACGGCGACAACGGCACGACGGTGGTTGCCTCGAAGGTCGGGAACGCCTGGACGCCGACGCCGATCACGGGACCCGGCGGCTACGGTCTGTCGATGGCCCTCGACAAGAGCGGGAATCCGAACCTCGCTTACTACGACCAGTCCGGCAACGTCTACGAGGTCGGATTGAACGGGGGAGGCCAGACGAAGCTGGCCACCGTGGAGCCGGCGAAGGGTACGACGGGCCCTTCGGCGGGCTGGTCGACCGGGATCGCGGTCGATGGCTCCGGGGTCGACTACGTCGCCTGGTCCGACATCGGGCGAGGACTGGTCTACGTGGCGACGAACGGGAGCGGCTCGTTCCAGACCCACCCCGTCCAGGGGAGCTTCGGCGGCCTCAACCCCTCGATCGCGGTCTCGGCCGACGCGCAGCACCTGGCGGTGGCGTGGTACGACGGGCCGGACGGCGACCTCGACATCGCGACGCCGCCGGCCGGCAGCCTCGCCCTGGCCTTCTCGCCCGCCCCCGTGGTCCTGCCGTCGGCGGGCCCGACCGCCCCACAGTGCTCGCCCGGCAGCTCGACCGACCTCTCCATCGCCGCCCCGGTCGGCGCCGCCGCCAAGGGATTCGACACGACCTGCCTCGCGGTCGCGGCCGGGAAGACGTTCACGGTGACCTTCGCGAACGACGACACCGGCGTGCCGCACGACTGGGCGCTCTTCGCGAACTCCGCCGCCACGAGCCCGATCGGCGGGGCCACCAGCCCGACCCCGGTCAGTCCGGGCAGCTCGCAGAAATACTCGCTGACGGCCCTGAAGGCAGGCACGTACTTCTACCACTGCGACTTCCACCAGACCACGATGACCGGCACGCTCGTCGTGAAGTAACCGGCTCGCGGGCCGCTCCTACCCTCGCGTCCCTACCGGATTCCGCCCCGGCCCGGCCGGGCCGGCAAGCTGCGTGAGGTCCCGCCCCGAGACGAGCGCCTCCGCAACGGTCGCCGTGTCCAACGACGACCGAAGGGCCTGGGCCGCCTCGAACCAGGCCGGATGCACCGGGCACGGATCGTCGGGACGGCAGGTGGTGCCGCGCAGGGTGCATCGCTGGGGGAGAAGGGCCCCCTCAGAGGCTTCCACGACCTCGAGCAAGGTGATCTCCGACGGTGGGCGGGCCAGGCGGTATCCCCCCTCCCGCCCCGCTCGCGCTTCGACCAGGCCGGCTCGAACCGTGTCCCCGAGGACCTGTGGCGTGTAGCTCACGGGGATGGACATCGAGCCCGAGATCTCCCGGATCTTGCGGTACGAACCGTCCCCCCAGGCCTCCCCCAGGTAGAGGATCGCCCGCACCGCGTAGTCCGCACGTCTCGAAAGTTGCAGGTCCATCGGCCCGATCATACCCCTCGTTCAGTCTCTAGCCTAACGTGTAGGAGTAAGCTACACGTGTTGGAGTCGAGGAGCACGCGGTCGGAAAGAGAGGTCCGGATGGATGCGAACAGGAGCGAACGAGGCAACGCTGGGATCGCGGTCCTTGTGGTGCTGTCCCTGACGGCCCTGGGGGTCGGGACGGCCGGCGTGGTCCGCGGCGGGGCGCGGTCCTCGCGAGCGGTCCAGGCTGCTTCCGTGCCCTACCTGATGGCGGGGAGCGGCACCGGCCACGTGGTGAGCGTCGACCTGACGGCGAACGACACGACCATCCAGGAGATCGCTCCCGGCGTGAAGTTCAACGCCTGGACCTTCAACGGCACCGCACCGGGTCCCGTGATCCGCGTCCAGCAGGGCGACACCGTGCAGTTCACCCTCCACAACGCGTCGAAGAACATGTCCCATTCGATCGACTTCCACGCCGCGCAGACGCCGTGGGACGTGAACTATCAGGCGGTGGCGCCTGGCAAGGTCTTCACCTTCAGTTGGGTGGCTCGGTTCCCGGGCGTGTTCATGTACCACTGCGGGACCCCGCCGGTCATCCAGCACATCTCGAACGGGATGTACGGCGCGATCGTCGTCGAGCCCGCCCACACGCTCGCCCCGGCCCGCGAATACGTCTTGGTGCAGAGCGAGTTCTACCCTTCGGCCCAGCCGACGGGCGGCGTTTACTACGGCGACTACAACGCGATGCTGGCCAACCAGCCCCAGTACATCGTGTTCAACGGAGAGGCCAACCAGTTCAAGGACCACCCCTTGGTCGCCAGGCCGGGGGAGCTGATCCGGCTCTGGGTGGTGGACGCCGGCCCCAGCCACTGGTCGGCCTTCCACGTGATCGGCGCGCTGTTCGACAGCGCGTACGCGAGCGGGAACCCGGCGAACGCCGTGCACGGCGTGCAGACCGTAACCATCGCTCCCGGTGACGGGTGGATGATGGAGCTCCGGATCCCCGACGCCGGGCTGTATCCGTTCGTCACGCACTCCTTCGCCGATGCGGGGAGGGGGGCGCTGGGGATCATCAAGGTGGACCCGAAGGCGCCTGCGGCTCCGAAGTCGTACCCGACGATGGGCGACCCGATGACGGCCGGGGTGACGGCTGATACCGCGACCGGGACCACCGGCCCGAGCACCGGCGGCACCGGGATGGCCGGTATGCCCATGCCTTCGCCGGCGGCCGGCGGGACGTCTTCGCCTCCCGGTGCGGCCTCGTGCATGCCGATGGGAACGAAGCTCGAGATCACCGCACCGGCCGGGGCGAGCACGTCGGGGTTCGACAAGACGTGCCTGGCCGCCCCCGCCGGGTTGACGTTCACCGTGACCTTCAAGAACCTGGACACGGGCATCCCGCACAACTTCGCGATCTACTCGGACTCGAACGCCACCACGTGGCTGGGCGGGGCGGAGAGCGCGGCGAAGATCGTGATGGGACCGGGGAGCGTCACCTACACGATCAAAGGGCTGCCTGCCGGCCAGTACTTCTTCCGGTGCGACATCCACCCCCAGACCATGAAGGGCGTGTTCATAGTCGCGGGCGGCCACTGACCGGACGGCACGCGGGCGGGGAGGGTTTGCGGAAAGACAGAACCTCCCCGTCCGCTTGCGGGGTGGGGCCCCGGCTCGCTCCTACAATGGTCTAGCGTGAGCGTCCGACGGCCGGAACCGTCCTCCATCCCCGACGAGCCGGGCGCGTACCTCTTCCGGGACTCCGACGGTCGCGTCGTCTACGTGGGGAAGGCGATCTCCCTCCGCAAACGGCTCGCTTCGTACTGGAGCCGCCCGCTGCATCCGCGCACCGAGGCGATGGTCGAGCACGCCGTCACGGTCGACTGGATCCTGGCGAAGAACGAGGTCGACGCGCTGATGCTCGAGTACAACCTCATCAAGTCGCACCGGCCACGGTTCAACATCCGCTACCGCGACGACAAGTCGTACCCGTACCTCGCGCTGACCGTGGGGGAGCGTTGGCCCCGGGCCAGGGTGATGCGGGGACCCAAGCGCAAAGGGGTCCGGTACTTCGGGCCGTACGGCCACGCCTACGCGATCCGGGAGACCCTCGACGCGCTGACCCGGGTCTTTCCTGTTCGAACGTGCAGCGACGGGTTCTTCGACCAGCGGGCCCGGGCGGGACGGCCATGCCTCTACTACGACATCGGGCGATGCGCCGGCCCGTGCGTGCCGGCATCGACCGGGGTCACCGAGGCGAGCTACCGCGAACAGGTCGACGCGCTGTCCGACTTCCTGGCCGGGCGACACAAGCCGATCCTGTCTCGCCTCGACGTGGAGATGCGGGGCGCCGCCGAGTCGCTCGAGTTCGAACGCGCCGCCAAGCTCCGGGACCAGCTCGCCGCCGCCCGCAAGGCGATCGAGAGCCAGGAGATGGTGCTCTCCCGCCGGGAGGACCTCGACGTCATCGGGATCGAAGAGGACGACCTCGAAGCCGCGTTGCAGGTGTTCTTCGTCCGGGGCGGCCGGGTGATGGGCCGGCGCGGGTGGGTGGTCGACAAGGTGGAGGACATCCAGCTCCCTGGGCTGATCTCGTCGTTCGTGCGCGAGCTGTACATGGAGCGCGAAGAGGTCCCCCGGCGCGTGCTGGTGCCGGTCCTTCCCGAGGAGCAGGAGCTGCTCGAGGAGTGGCTGTCCCGGGTCCGGGGCTCCCGCGTTCAGATCTCCGTCCCGGCCCGTGGCGACGGCCGCCGCCTGCTCCAGACGGTCACCCAGAACGCGAAGGAAGCCTTCGTCCGCCACAAGCTGAAGCGGTCGTCGGACTTCGCTGCGCGGTCACGGGCGCTGCAGGAGCTGGGCGACGCTCTCGGCCTGCCGAACGGCCCGCTGCGCATCGAGTGCTACGACATCTCCAACCTCGGCCCGACGGACAAGGTCGCCTCGATGGTCGTGTTCGAGGACGGCCTGCCGAAGCGCAGCGATTACCGAAAGTTCGCCATCAAGAGCGTGCCGGGACAAGACGACTTTGCAAGCATGGAGGAAGTGCTCCGACGACGCCTGGCCCGCCTGCGCAGCGAAGGGGAACCGGCCGGCCCGGCCGGCCCAGAAGAAGAGACGCCCCGGCGGCGGCGGCGGTTCGCGTACTTCCCGTCGCTCATCGTGGTGGACGGAGGACGCGGGCAGCTCTCGGTGGCCGAACGGGTGCTGGCCGACTTCGGGCTCGCCATCCCTGTGGTCGGGCTCGCCAAGCGGCTGGAGGAGGTCTACCTCCCCGGCCAACCCCAACCCCTGCAGATCCCTCGCGGGTCGGAGGCGCTGTTCGTGCTCCAGCACATCCGGGACGAGGCGCACCGGTTCGCCATCACCTTCCACCGGCAGAAGCGGCAGAAACGCGCGCTCAGGTCCGTCCTGGACGATATCCCCGGCGTGGGCCCGTCGCGGAAGAAGGCCCTGCTCCGGCGATTCGGGTCGGTGGCGCGGCTGCGGACCGCCTCGTCAGAGGAGATCGACGGCACCCCGGGGGTGGGCCGATCCCTGGCCGGGGTGATCCATGAGCACCTCCATCGCGTAGAAGCAGTGACGGACGTACGGAGGGTGGGATGAGGTTCCGCGCACGGAGGGCTCGAAGAGCCCGTGGGTCCGCGCGCCGCGCCCGCCGGGGAGGGCCGTGCTGATGGCCACCGCGGCCGGCCGGAAGCGGGCCATCCCCGAGGCATCCGACGGGCTCGAGTTCACGATCATCACCGGCCTGTCGGGCGCGGGCCGATCCGAAGCCGCGAAGTCCTTCGAGGACCTCGGGTACTTCGTGGTCGACAACCTCCCGCCCGCCCTGATCGGGAAGATGGCAGAGCTGGTCGCGTCCAGCGCGAACCCTTCCCGCGTGGCCATCGTGGCGGATGTCCGGGGCGGCGTCTTCTTCACCGAGCTGTCGCGCGGCTTGCAAGACCTGCGCGAGCTGGGCATCCCGTACCGGATCGTGTTCCTGGAGGCCTCGGACGACGACCTCCTGAACCGCTTCGAGGCCACCCGCCGCAAGCATCCCCTGGCCCCGGCGGACCGGGTGGTCGAGGGCATCCGGAAGGAGCGGCTGATGATGGAGTCGCTGAAGGAGGAAGCCGACCTCATCATCGATACCTCCGGAATGTCCCCGCACGACCTGCGCGACCGGGTCCGGGACGTGTTCGCGAGGCATCCCGCCGAAGAACAGGTCCAGGTCTCGTTGGTCAGCTTCGGCTACAAGTACGGGCTCCCCAGGGACGCCGACCTGGTGCTCGACGTCCGGTTCCTGCCGAACCCCCACTGGATCGAGCAGCTCCGGTCCCTGCCCGGCACCGACCCGGCCGTGCGGACCTACGTCACCGGCCAGCGCGCCTACGGCGAATTCGTCCGCCGGCTGCGAGCCCTGCTGGACGCCACCGTCCCCGGGTACGTCGCCGAGGGCAAGTCCTACCTGACCGTGGCCATCGGGTGTACCGGCGGGCGCCACCGTTCGGTCGTGGTGTCCGAGGAGCTGGCCGACTACTTCCGGGAGCGGGGACACCCCGTGAACGTCGACCATCGCGACCTCGACCGCGACTGAGGCGCACCAAGCCCGGGCCGACCGGCCCGTTCCCTCCCGGGCCGACCGTCCCGACGGCGCGTCGCGAGCGTTGGGTAGGATTGCCTGAAGCACGCCGCCGCGACCCGCCGGCGGTCATCGGCCCGGGTGACGGGCCCGGAGGAGGCAGGCGCATGACGGTCAAGATCGGCATCAACGGCTTCGGACGGATCGGACGGAACCTCTACCGCGCACTCCGGCAGAACGGTTCGGACTTCGAGATCGTGGCGGTGAACGACATCACCGACACGAAGACGCTGGCCCACCTGCTGAAGTACGACTCGGTCCTGGGCAGGTTCCAGGGCGACGTCTCCCACACGGACGACTCGATCGTGGTCGACGGCACCGCGATCAAGGTGCTCGCCGAGCGGGACCCGGCGAACCTCCCGTGGAAGGAGCTCGGGGCGGAGATCGTCGTCGAGTCGACCGGCCTGTTCACCGCGCGCGAGAAGGCGAACCTGCACATCGAGGCCGGCGCCCAGAAAGTCCTGATCAGCGCCCCGGCCAAGGGTGAGGACATCACGATCGTGATGGGCGTCAACGACGACCAGTACGACCCGGCCACCCACAACGTCATCTCCAACGCCTCCTGCACCACGAACTGCGTGGTGCCGATGGCGAAGGTCCTCGACGACACCTTCGGCATCGAGCGAGGGCTGATGACCACCGTGCACGCCTACACGAACGACCAGAATCTGCTCGATCTGCCGCACAAGGACCTCCGCCGGGCCCGGGCGGCTGCGATCAACATCATCCCTGCCAGCACGGGCGCGGCGAAGGCATCGGCGCTGGTCATGCCGCAGCTCAAGGGCAAGATGGACGGCTTGGCCATGCGGGTTCCGGTTCCGGACGGCTCGGTCACCGACCTGGTCGTGCTCCTCGGCAAGGAGGCAACCCCCGAGGAGATCAACGCGGCGTTCCGGCGGGCGGCCGGCGAGGGTCCGCTGGCTGACAAGCTGATCTACTCGGTGGACCCGATCGTCTCCAGCGACATCGTCGGCTCGCCGGCGTCCTGCACGTTCGACTCCCTGGAGACCATGGCCATCGGCAATCTGGCCAAGGTCATCGGGTGGTACGACAACGAGTGGGGCTATTCGAACCGGCTGGTCGACCTCCTCGAGCTGGTCGCGTCGAAGCTTTGAGTCCCCGGCGTCTCCGCACGCTCGAGGATCTGGGCGACCTGTTCGGCGCGACCGTCCTGGTCCGGTGCGACTTCAACGTGCCACTGGAGGCTGGGCGGATCACGGACGACCTGCGCATCACGGCAACTGCGCCGACCCTTCGGGAGCTCTTGGACCGGGGGGCCACCCTGGTCACCTGCTCGCACCTCGGGAGGCCGAAGGGCGAAGTTGTGGAGAAGCTGCGGCTGGACCCGGTGGCCGAACGGCTGTCCGAGGTCCTGGGCAAGCCGGTGAAGAAGCTCGACCGGGTGGTGGGCCCGGAGGTGAGCGCGGCCGTGATGGCGGGCGGGGCCGGCGACGTGCTCATGCTCGAGAACCTCCGGTTCGACCGGGGGGAGACGGCCAACGACCCGGAGTTCGCCGCGCAGCTGGCGTCCCTGGCCGACGTTTACGTGGACGACGCGTTCGGGGCCGCTCATCGCGCGCACGCCTCGGTGGTCGGAGCGGCGGAGCGCTTCGCCCGACGGGCGGCAGGCCAGCTGCTCCAGCGGGAGGTCGAGGTCCTGACCCGGGTCCTGCACGATGCCGAGGAACCCTTCGTGGCGATCCTCGGCGGCGCCAAGGTTTCCGACAAGCTCGAAACGGTCAACGCCCTGGTCGAACGCGTCGACGCCGTGCTCATCGGCGGCGCGATGGCCTTCTCCTTCCTGGCCGCCTCCGGCTCCGAGGTCGGCACCTCGCTGGTCGAACCCGACCAGTACGAGCTGGTTCGCGAGGCGGTGAAGAAGGCCGAAGCAGGGGGCGTGCTGATCCAGCTGCCGGAGGACGTCGTCGCGGCGCCCGAGCCCTCGCTCGAGGCCAAGTGGCAGACCGTGAACGCGAACGCGATCCCGCGCGGCCTGATGGGCCTGGACATCGGCCCCCGCACCGTGGAGGAGTTCGCCCGGACCATCGCCGACGCGAAGACGATCCTGTGGAACGGTCCGATGGGGATGTTCGAGCTGGA
>DHWS01000030.1:39896-40018 GCA_002413305.1 Actinobacteria bacterium UBA5176
CCGATGGGGATGTTCGAGCTGGAGCCATTCTCGGCGGGGACCCGGGGAGTGGCCATGGCGGTGGCGGGTTCGACGGCGTTCACCGTGGTCGGTGGGGGTGACAGCCTGGCCGCGCTGAAGAA
>DHWS01000055.1:0-756 GCA_002413305.1 Actinobacteria bacterium UBA5176
GTTCGTCGTCGTGGGTGCACTGCTCGAGGCCGCCGCGATCGTCGCTTACGCTCGGCTCACCCGAGACGTGCTCCCTCGCCGCAGCCGTCCTGATCTCTGGACCGTGCTTCGCATCGACCTCGCGACCCTCTCGGTGAGCCACCTCGTCCCCGGCGGCGCCGCCGCGGGCAGCACCCTCGGCTACCGCCTGCTCGGGCAGGCCGGCCTTCAGGGGGGCGACACGGCCTTCGCCCTGGCCACGCAAGGTATCGGCTCGGCGGTCGTGCTCAACGTGCTGCTATGGATTGGACTCGTGGTCTCGATCCCCCTGCGTGGGTTCAACCCGCTGTACGGCACGGCCGCCGTCGCCGGCGTCTTGGTGATCGGCGGCTTCGGGGTGTTGGTCCTGCTGTTGATGAAGGGCGAGGCCCGGGCAGCGAGGATCATCCGCGCCGTGGCCCGCCGCGCTCCCTTCCTCCGCGAGGATGCAGTCCCTCCCCTGGTCCATCGGCTTGCAGGCCGACTGCGCGCTCTGATCAGCGATCGAGGGCTGCTGTACTCGGCGATCGGGTGGGCATCGGCGAACTGGTTGCTGGACGCCGCCTCGCTGTGGGTCTTCGTGTTGGCGTACGGGAACCGCGTCGGCATCGACGCCCTGCTCGTTTCCTACGGATTGGCGAACGTGTTGGCGGCGATCCCGCTGACACCCGGAGGACTTGGCGTGGTGGAGGCCGTCCTCACCTCGTCACTGGTCGGGTTCGGCACGCCGCGGGGTGC
>DHWS01000055.1:774-3822 GCA_002413305.1 Actinobacteria bacterium UBA5176
CGCCCGAGCCCACGTCCACGACGGGAGCCGCGTCGGCATCGACGCCCTGCTCGTTTCCTACGGACTGGCGAACGTGCTGGCGGCGATCCCGCTGACACCCGGAGGCCTTGGCGTGGTGGAGGCCGTGCTCACCTCGTCACTGGTCGGGTTCGGCACGCCGCGGGGTGCCGCGATCCTGGGGGTGATCTCCTGGCGCCTGGTCAACTTCTGGCTTCCCATCCCGGCGGGCGGCCTGGCCTACCTCTCGCTCAGAGCCAGGACCGGAGCGCCCAGGCGGAAGCGTCGAGAGGAACTTGCGCGCCTGGCGGAGGAGTCGGCGCTCGCCGCGGACCGGCCCAGGGAGTGGCTCGAGCGTCACGGGCTCAAGGTGCCTGGAGCCGGGGAGGAGGGCTCAGTCAAGGACGAGTGACGAGGGCTCGGGGGGCCTCTGGAATTGAGTCCACCGCCACGTGGAGGACGGATGATCTCGGGTCAACGCCGTCGTCGGATCGCGAAGATCACGATCACCAAGTTCAAAGGCACTGAGCATCCAGGCACATAACTCCCGCACAACTCCCGAAGGTTTCACGAACGCTTTGCCTGACTCGAAGCGGGGTGAACGACGCTCCGGCCCTCAAGCGGGCGGACATCGGAGTGTCGATGGGACTGACCGGCACCGACCTGGCCCGGGAAGCCTCGCTCATGATCCTGCTCGACGACTCGTTTGCCTCGATCGTCGCCGCCGTGGAGCTCGGCCGGTCCGTGTACCAGAACATCCGCAAGTTCCTGATCTATCTGTTCAGCCACAACCTCGCGGAGCTCGCGCCGATCCTGGTGGCGACCCTGGTGGGGTTCCCATTGGTGGCGCTCAGCGCCCTGCAGGTTCTATCGATCGGCCTGGGGTCGGACGTCATGCCGGCGCTGGCCCTGGGAGCGGAGCGGCCCGAGCCGGGGATCATGGACCGCCCTCCACGCTCACCCTCCGAGCGCCTGTTCTCCGCGGCGGTGATCCGCCGGTTCCTGTTCCTCGGCACCATCCAGGCAGTGGGGGTGGTGTTCCTGTTTCTTCTGGCGCAATCCACACGGCCCACATGCCCTACAGTCGATTCGGTTTCTCCAACCCGACGACCGAGAGGCGCTGACCATGGCCCAGGCGGGCGTGGTGGTGGGACAGTTCTTCAACGGCTTCGCCGTCCGCACCGACGAGGAATCGGTGTTTCGGGTGGGCCTGCTCTCGAACGTTCCGCTGGTGCTGGCCGAGTGCTTCGGGCTGATCATCATGGCGTGCATCAGCTACTTGGCGCCGCTGCAGGCGGTGTTCCACACCGCTCCGCTCTCCGCCGCGGACTGGCTGATGGCCGCGGGGTTCGGTGGTGTGCTCCTCGCCGCCGACGAGCTCCGAAAGCTCGTGGTTCGGTCTCGCCGACAGCACTCGCTGATCGATCCCGAACACCGGCGAGCCCGACCCATCCGACCTGGGCGTTGGCCTGAGGCGCGATCGCGCCGGCGATCACGCGGGTGGCGGTTCGAAACGATGAGGGGAGCCCCTCCCGGCAAGAATCATCCCGCTACCCGAAGCCTTCGAGGACGTGTATCGCGCTGCTTGGGGGATCGCCGAGACGATCAGCATGACAGCAGGACACTGGATGCGCCGTCCCGGTCGCTTGTTCCGTGTCCAACGCCGGGTTGGCATTTCGCAGCACTCCTGCCGCTCAGGGGAGGAAGATGGTTGCATGAGGTTCGGGCGGTTCAGGTTCGGATCGATCGAGATCGACGGGACGATCTACGACCACGACATCGTGATCGATCGCGGTCATGTACGGAAGCGGAAGAAGGGACCCTCCAAACCGTTTCGCGGAAGGTTCGGCCACACCCCGCTCTCCCTGGCGGAGGACATCCCTTGGAGGTGCGGCCAGCTGATCGTGGGAACCGGCGCGGACGGGGCGCTGCCGGTGATGGAGGAAGTCGTCGGCGAGGCCAGGCGGCGTCACATTCAGTTGGTGATCGCTCCCACCGCCGAGGCGCTCGAGCAACTTGGGTCGGATGTGCAAGCTACCAACGCGATCCTGCACGTGACTTGTTAGGGACGGAGGCACTTCCAGGTAGCCTGCTGGCTGAGCGCTCTCGCTTCATGTGGCGAACCCGTCCTCGCCTGGAGGGCGCCCGACGCGGAGTCTGGCTCTCATGCACGCGCTCTTGATGGGTCCTTATCGCAGGGGCGGTCTACCTGCTGGTAGTGCTCATCCTCGTTCTGGCGGGCCGACGGACAGCCGCCAAGGAAGTCGCCCTGGTGTTGCCCGACCTGATCCGGCTGTTCAAGGAACTCATCAAGGATCCGCCACGGTCGGTGTCGTCATGCCGGGCCCCCCTCTCGTCTGCGCGACTGGCGCCGGTCAGCGTCCCGCCGGTCCCGAGCCCCGCCACGAAGTGCGACACCTCGGGGAGGTCACGGACGATCTCCGCGCCGGTCCCCTCGTAGTGGGCGCGGGGGTTCGCCGGATTCCCGTACTGGAACGGCATGAAGTACTTCCCGCTGGCCGCCATGCGTCGGGCGACCTCGATGGAACCGTTCGTCCCCTTCTCGGCCGGCGTGAAGACGATCTCGGCGCCGAACAGCTCGAGCAGCCGGACGCGTTCCTCGCTGGCGTTCCCGGGGATGGCCACCGTCAGCCGGTAGCCCTTCCGGGCGCACACCATGGTCAGTGCGATGCCCGTGTTGCCCGAGGTCGGCTCCAGGACCTGCATGCCGGGCTTCAGCGCGCCAGAGCGTTCGGCGTCCTCGATCATGGCCAGCGCGATCCGGTCCTTCAGGGACCCCGTGGGGTTCTGGCCCTCGAGCTTGGCCCACAGGCGGACCTCGGGCTTGGGGGAAAGCCGCTGGATGCCGACCAGCGGCGTGTCGCCGATGGCCCCCAGGATGTCGTCGGCGCGCACGGTGGCGATTATCCCAGCGGGGCCCGAGGGGCCCGGAGGTGCGGCGAGGCCGCGACCCGTTCGAGCAGCTTCCGGGACGCTTCCCCGACCTCCCCGACGGCCAGGTCGAACCCCCACGTCTCCCGTTCGAACCAG
>DHWS01000107.1:0-6784 GCA_002413305.1 Actinobacteria bacterium UBA5176
CAGCACGGGGAGCCCCGGCTGGGCGATGCCGTCGGCCCCGCCCGCCGTGCCGAGCCACACCGCCTCGATTGTGCAGAGCACCACGGCGTCCTGCCCCGCGATGGCGGCGATGTTCGCCGCCACGAACGGAAGCGTGGCCCGCTCCGGATCCTCCTTGCCGTACGTGCAGTTGAAGATCAGCTTGTCGCTCATCGTCCCCTCTCCACTGTGATCAGGAGGCGCCCGTCACCCGGCGTCTCGACCGAACGGACCGAGTGGCCCATCATCCGAGCCAGCGGTGGGAGATCCTCCTTCGCGGCGGGGTCACGTGCGGTCACCACCAGCACGTCGCCGACCGGGATGGCGCGGATCCGCCGGCGGAACTCTCCGGCCAGGCCGTCGGCGCACCCGAGTTCGGCGGCGTCGAAGTCATGGACCCCCTCGGAAGCGGGCTCGGCCAGGGGGCGGAATCCGGAGCACAAGAGGTCGATCGCCTCCACGCGCCCATCCGCACCTACGTCGGTCATCAGATGCTGCTCGATCACCTGCCAGCCGTCCCTGTCGTGAAGGCGGAAGCGGTAGGTGATGGCGAGCCGGTCGGCCACGGATTCGATGCTGGAAGCCTCCAGCTCGAAGTAGTAGGCGCTGCCGAACCAGTCGACGAACCTCCTTGCCGCCAAGGCGGCTCCGTTCTCGTGTTGGGGTCCCGGCGGCAACAGCATGCGGAACTGGATGTCCTCCGACAGCAGCGCCCGCAGGGCCTCAAAGTCCCGCACGGCCAACGCCTCCACGAAGGCCTGGCCACGATCTTGCCCGTCCATCTGGTACCACCACCTCCTCTGGGTCGGTCTTCCTGGGGAAGGGTGGACCCCCGACCTTCCCGAAACCTTCCCTCCGCCGTGGGCAGATCAGGGTCTCGAGAGTCTCGATCCAGATCGAATGGGTTCAGCGGGTGGGCAGAGCCGCCAGCGCGTCGCGGGCCCGGGACACGTCGGCCTGGTGACCCAGCTCACCGAAGATCTCAGCAGCCCGCTGCAGCGAGTCGCGGGCCCTCTCTGGCTCGCCGTGGGCCGCCTCGATCCGTCCGCGAACCAAGAGAGCGCCGGCCATGCCGGGCCGAAACTCGCCCACCTCCGCGAGGGCCAGGGCCCGCTCGATCCACTCGGTAGCCTCCCCCTGCGCGCCGGTGGCCAGATGGAAGGAAGCCACGGCTGCATACAGTTCCGGCCGGCAGATGAAGCATGGCCCGGCCTCGTCGTCGGCCGCCAGAGCGTCCCGCACCAGGGAGGCGGCCCTTTCGAGGTCACCGGCCGGGACGCGGTTCCGGATCCCCGCAGCCTGGTTGCTCATCAAGCAGTGGTCGCGGATCGACGCCTGCCCGGAGGCCTCCAGCCCTCGCAGAACGTCCTCCCACCCGCCATCCAGGTCGCCTGCGGCGGAGCGCAGCTCTGCCCTGGTGGCCAAAGCGTACGCGAGGCCGGCCGGCGATCCGATCCGTTCGTTGAGTTCCACGGCCGCGTCCAAGCTGTGGGCCGCCGCCTCCGCGTCCCCACGCGCGGCGGCCATCGCACCGTGCGCGTAGTGGCACACGGCCAGGCATCGCAGGTTGCCCACCACCCGGGAACGATCGGCGACGGCGTCGATGAACGCCTCCGCCTGCTCATAGGGATCCATCCCGTGGATCCTGGACTTGAACAGTCAAAGGTGGGCGTCGACAGCGACTGCGATCTCGGGCGACCAGTCCCCCGAGGACCTTCTGAGCTCATACCGGAGCCCTTCCTCCCAGTTTCCCAGGGGGAAGTTCGCCAACGCCAGGATCTCGCAGGCCTGAGATGCTTCGGTGGCCGCGCCCGCCGCCTCGGCCAGGTCCAATGCGCGCTTGCCCGTGGCGGCCGCCTCCTCGAGGTGGTTCAAATGCCATTCGTACAGGGCCTGGGCGATCAGCCAGCGTGCCTCTGCCACGGGATCCGCGTCGAGGAGATCCCGAGCGGCCTGCAGATGCTCCGATGCCGTTGCCATATCCACGGCGAGGATCGAGGCCAGGGCGACCTTTCGGTGGATCTCCAGGCGATCGGAACTGCTCCGCCCTTCCAGCGCGGCCAGGTAGGCGGCCTGGCTCCGACTCACGTGCCCAACCAGCCGGTGGACGTCCCCGGTGCGCTCCCAGGCCATGGACCGGAGCTTCCCCGCCTCTTCTGGGGCGGGCTCGGCGCCCTCGAGGAGGGCGATGGCCTCCTCGTACCGCTGAAGCGCCTGCTCGTGCGCGTACACGGCCCCGGAGGCGTCTCCCGCCTCGAGCAGATAGCGGGCCGCCGGGATGGCCCGGCCGGCCTCTGCGAAGTGGCGGGCCAAGGCCTCCACCGGAGCATCGGACCGGCCCCGGAACAGCTCCTCCAGCCGCTCCGCCACCTGGCCGTGCAGCGCTCGTCGCCTGGCGGGCGACAGACCCTGTTCGATAGCCAGCCGGATGAGGCCGTGCGGGAACCGGTAGCCCCGACCAGTTTCCTCCAGAAGCCGACGCGCCACGACCTCGTCCAGGGCATCGAGCAACCGGCTTTCGCTCTGGTCGTTGCCGGGCTGGAAGGTCGCCCCTAGCCAGGACAGCGGGACATCCCGGCCGATGACAGCGGCCGAGTGGAGCAGACGAAGCCCGTCGGGGGATAGGGCATCCGCGCGCGCATCGACCAGCGCGCGGATCGAGGCGGGCACCGGCACCGGCTCGCTGACGGGCTCCCGGAACTGCCAGACCCCCTCCATGCGCACGAGCCGAGCGGCCGAGGCCATGTGGCGCGCCAGCTCTGCTCCGAACAGGGGGTTTCCCTCGCAGGTCCGGTGGATCTCTCCAACAACCTGGGGATGGATCTCGCCTCCACCAAGGGCCTGAGCCGCGACATCGGAGATCTCGTCCGGCGTGAGAGGAGACAGGGATATAGTGCGGACGACGCCCTCGTGCTCCAAGGAGTTCAGCACGGCTGTCAGACCGGTTGGGGCATCCGGTTCCCCGTCCCGGAGCGTCGCCACGATCATCAGCCGAACGGTGGGCACCTGCCGAGCCAGGTAGTGGAGGAGAGCAACGGACTCCTCTCCGGCAGCGTGCAGGTCTTCCAGCACCACCACCACCGGGGCCGTGGCCGCCCGGGCGGCCACGAACCGGAACACTCCAGCGAACAGCTCCATCTTGGCCGCCCCGCGGTCGGTCGCCAGGACGGCCGGCCCCGGAGCCGGCAGCTCGGGAATGAGCGCTGCGAGCTCGGCGGGGATCAGCTCGGCCATCGAGCGATCTCCCCGCATGGCACTCCGCAGCGCCTCCACCACGGGGCCGTACGCTCCGCGAGGCTCGTGCTCGTGGGCCGCCCCGACCCACACCTGGTAACCGCGCAGGCGGGCCAGGGCGGCTACCTCTTGGGCGAGGCGGGTCTTCCCGATCCCAGGCGCTCCCTGGATCACCAACACGGACCCTCGTCCTGCGGCGAGCGCGCCCAGGAGCTCCTTTCCGGCCTCGATATCGGCCGAACGCCCGGCCAGGCGGGGGAGGTGACCCGGGAGGTCCAGCGCGAACGGCCCGTCCCCCGCCCCTGGAGGCGGGCCTTCTTCCACCGCCGCCCGGAGCGTTTCGTACAGCGCGAGCGTCTCCGGCGAGGGGCCCACTCCGAGCTCCTGGGCCAGTGACCCACGACACCGTTCGAGCTGCCGGGCGAGGCGGCCGACGCTCCCTTCGGCCGCGAACACGCGCATGAGGCCGCGGTGGGCATCTTCTCGACTGGGATCCGCCTTCAGGATCTGGCGGTAGGCATCGGCCGCTTCGGCGCTTCGCCCCGCACCGAGATGCGCATCGCCCAGATACCGCAGGAGGTCCAGGAACGTCTCCCGCAGGGCATCGCGACGCCGCTGCGTCCACTCCTCGTACAGGTCGGTGGGGAGGAGGTCGCCCCCGTAGTGCGCCAGTGCCCGTCGCACGTCCCCGGGATCCGGAGGTTCCACAGCCAGAGCCTCCCGGGCCAGCGACTCGAACACGTCCACATCGACCGTGAGGCCCCGGGCCGAGGACAGCCCGAGAACCTCGTCCTCCAGACGGAGCATCTCGGCCCCAGAGGGGGCCTCTGCCTCCTGGGAAGTCAGGGCCAGCCGGACCTGGTGCACCGTCTTGTAGAGCTGCGCCGTGGCCGCCCCTAGGTCCAGGTCAGGCCACAAGAGGTCCAGGACCTGGTCGCGGTGCAGCCGGTGGCCGGGCTGCAGGGCGAGCAGCTTCAGCAGGGTCCGGGCCCGGCGCCGGGCGAACGCCGTTGCCGGCACCACGCGGCCGTCCACGCGCACGGCGAACCCGCCCAGGAGATCAACCTCGAGACCTTCGAACCTGCTCACCCCCCGTTCGCCTCAGACTCGGCCTCTGATCCTATGCGGAGGTGTGCCCTCCGCTGTTCGGGTTGCGATGGCGTTTGCGATTGGAAGCTGTCAGACGCGGCGAAACATGGCGTAGGTGAAGCGCTGTTCGATTCCCCGAGGTGTGAGATGCGTCCGAGCCAGATCCTCCAGGATCTCGAAGGCGCCACCGAGCTCCCCTGAGAGAAGCGCAGGATCGTACCTGCGGACGTCAAGACCGCTGCACCGCTCGGGCCCGTCAAGTCCGAAGGTGGCAACGATCACGAAGCCGCCAGTTGGGACCGTGCGCTCCATCAACTTCAGGTAGCGCCCCCGGTCGTCCTCGGCCACCAGGAAGTGGAAGACCGCGCGGTCGTGCCACACCTCGAACGACCCGACGTCCTCGAGCTCCGTCGCATCGCCGAGGATCCAATGGACAGCGCCTGCGCGGGCTCCGAGCCGTTCCGATGCCGCGGCCAGAGCTCTGCTCGAGACATCCAACACGGCGACCCGTTCGAGCTGCTCGTCGAGGAGGCGGTCGACGAGCCGCGATGCACCGCCGCCGAAATCGATCACGCTTCGGGCGCCGCCCTCGATCGCCCGCCTGACGAAGGCCATGGAGGTCGCTGGGTCAGCCTCGAACCAGCTGACCTGATCGGGCGCGCGAGTAGCGTAGACCTGGTCCCAATGATCCGCTCGTCCCACGCACCGATGCTACCGCGGGCCATTGCGCCTGCGGGCCAGGCGAGGTTCACTAGCGCGCATGCATCCACCGGCGTCGGCAGGCTGGCGGAGCCGGGTTGAGCGCCTGGCGAGGATCGGGGTGCTACCGACCGACTCCCGGGACGAGGCTCTTCGCAAGGAGACGCTGGTTCTCGCGGCGGCCTTCATCACGGCCCTGTCCGTCGTCTGGGTCGCCACGTATTCGTCGCTCGGCCTGTATCTGTCCGCTGCGATCCCGCTCGCCTACCAGCTCGTCTCCATCGCCAACCTGGTTGTGTTCGCCAGAACCAAGCGGTACCGGTTCTTCCGCGCATGCGAACTCGCGCTGAGCCTGATCCTTCCGTTCGCCCTGCAGCTGAGCCTGGGGGGGTTCGTGGCATCGAGCGGAGTCGTGCTGTGGTCGTTCACCGCGCCGCTCGGTGCGCTGCTCTTCTCTGGACGCAAGGAGGCCGCGCGGTGGTTCGCAGCCTTCCTCGCGGTCATCGTCCTGTCCGCCGCCCTCGATCCGTTCCTGTCGAACAAGACCCTTGAGATCCCGCACTGGATCCGCATCTCGTTCTCTGCCCTCAACGTCCTCGGCCCGACGGGCACGTGCTATTTCCTGCTCCAGTACTTCGTCCGGGAACGCGACCGAGCGGCCGAGATGGTGGCGGCCGAACGTGAGCGGTCGGAACGGTTGCTGCTGAACGTCCTGCCCCAACCGATCGCGGAGCGGCTCAAGGCAGGCGAGTCCCTCATCGCAGACGGCTCCCCCGAGGTGGGTGTCCTGTTCGCCGACATCGCGGGGTTCACGCCGCTGTCGGCGACCATGGCCCCGAAGGACATGGTGCAGCTGCTGAACGAGGTCTTCTCCATCTTCGATGGCTTGGCGGCGGATCACGGGCTAGAGAAGATCAAGACGATCGGCGACGCATACATGGTCGCGTCCGGGCTCCTCGGTGCGCGCCTCGACCATGCCCGGCATCTCGCCGAGATGGCGGGAGAGATGCAGCTGGCGGTCGGATCCAGGGGCGCGATCCAACTCCGGATCGGCATCGACATCGGCCCGGTCGTCGCGGGCGTCATCGGGAGGAACAAGTTCATCTATGACTTGTGGGGGGATACCGTGAACACCGCTAGCCGGATGGAATCTCATGGGATCCCCGGCACCATCCAGGTCACCGAGCGCGCTCGGATGCATCTGGCCTCGTGGTTCGAGTTCGAGGATCGCGGCATCGTCGAGGTCAAGGGGAAGGGAGCGATGCATACCTTTCTGCTCATGGGTCCCAAGGAAGCCGCCCCGGTCCACGACGAAACGTTCCCAGGGCCGGCTCACCAGGGGACGAGCCGTCCCGTCTAACACGCGCTCTTCGGCCGGCCACGGATGGGCCCGGCTGCAT
The DNA here is from genome assembly GCA_002413305.1 of Actinobacteria bacterium UBA5176. Classification (GTDB taxonomy): domain Bacteria; phylum Actinomycetota; class UBA4738; order UBA4738; family UBA4738; genus UBA4738. Next base: position 6,441 of record DHWS01000107.1, read on the forward strand.
CGCCGAGCGGCCAGTCCATTCGATCCCCAGCCGCGCCGGTGTGATGGCGAGCTAAGGGTTGTCGACGGGAGGAGAGGGCGAGCGCGATCGCGTCGTTGACCGTCAATCTCCGGCCTTGCTCGAGGGCTTGCGCGAGCGTTGCGGTGTCGAGCGCCGTACGTAGCTGCGTCAGCGTCTCGCGGTTCACGTCTTCGACCCAGGAATGGCTGCCGCCGATCTCCTCGCGGAGAGCCTCGGCGGCGGCGAGCAGCTGGGTGGCCGTCCCCGCTCGTCCGGCGACCGCGAGCGTTTCGGCGAAGCGGGAGAGATTCTCGACGATCTGGCCGGGCATCTCGAGGTCGCGC
>DHWS01000107.1:7041-10958 GCA_002413305.1 Actinobacteria bacterium UBA5176
CCGGATGTCCAAGCGACGCCGTCGGCCGCGACCAGCGCGTAGTGCTCGTCGCCGAGCTCGTGAAAGCGTGCGAGGCTCTCCTCGAAATAAGGCCGGGCGCTCGTCCAGTCAGCCTCCTCGGTCGCGGCCACCCCGAGCGAGAACACGGAGTAGGCGGTGCCCCAGGCATCACCAATCTCGCGATGCAGCGCGAGCGCCTTCTCGCTCCGCAGCCTGGCCGTCGCGGGATCTCCCGTGCTGATGGCCATCACGGCCGCTCCGTTCAACGCCCTGGCGCGGGCCGCAGTGCGATTCGCGTCGACCTCGAGAAGGCGCTCCAGGCGAGGCCGGCCCTCCGTGAAGTGGCCCCGGAGGTACCAGAACCGGTAGAGCGCTCCGGCCAGCTGCAGGGCGAGCTGGGTTTCGCCGGAGGCTTCCAGCCGGTCGAGAGCCGCGCGGAGGTTGTCGTGTTCGCGTTCGAGTCGCTTGATCCATTCCGTTGGGCTTTCGCGGAGATGCGGATACGCGTCTTCGGCGAGCGCCAGGAACCACTCCGCGTGCCGGCGGCGCAGCGCATCACCGTCGCTGGAGACCTCGAGCCTCTCGGCCGCGTACTCGCGGATGGTCTCCAGCATCCAGAAACGCTCTTCGCTCTGCCGGAGCAGGCTCTTCTCGACGAGCGACTGGAGCGCGTCCACATCGGCATCCGCCACCTCCTCGGCGGCTTCGAGCGTGCAGCCGCCGCGGAAGACGGCGAGCCGCGCGAACAGGTCTCGCTCTTCGGGCGCGAGCAGGTCGTGCGACCACTCGATCGTCGCGCGCAACGTCTGGTGGCGAGCTTCGGTGTCGCGGCCTCCCTTGAGCAGGTCGAGCCGCTGTGAGAGCCGCTCCAGGATCTGGGCAGGAGAGAGCGCCTTCGTCCGTGCAGCGGCGAGCTCGACCGCGAGCGGCAACCTGTCGAGGCGCCGGCAGAGCTCGGCGATCGTCGCGTCCGGCTTGAGCCGGGAGCGGCTGGAAAAGAGTTCGACCGCCTCCGGCTCGGCGAGCGGTGGTACTGGGTACTCGACTTCGCCTCGGACGCGCAAGAGCTCCCGGCTCGTGACGAGCAGCTTCAGGTTCGGGCAGACCTCGAGCAAGGAGGCGAGTTCGGGAGCGGCCTCGACCACCTGCTCGAGGTTGTCGAGCAGGAGCAGGAGCTCGCGCTCGCCGATGTGCTCGGTGAGGCCGTCCTTGCCCCCGAGTGTCTGGGCGATCGTGCCCAACACGAGGGCGGAGTCCCTCAGCGTCGCCACCCCGACCCAGAACACGCCATTTCGGAACTCGGACACCAGCTCGGCGGCAACCTCGATCGCCAACCGCGTCTTGCCCGAGCCGCCGGGCCCCGTCAGGGTGAGCAGCCGCGTCCCGTCCCGGAGGAGTGCGACGATCTCGGCGAGCTCGCGCTCGCGGCCGACGAAGGAACTTGCCGGGCGGGGCAGGTTCGTGTTCGAAAGCGTCTTCAGGGGCGGGAAGCGCTCGTGCCCGAGCTGGTAGATCCAGACCGGCTCGATGAAGTCCTTCAGGCGGTGCTCGCCGAGGTCGGTCAGCTCGGCGCTGACGAGTTCGCGCGTCGCCTTCGAGAGCAGCACCTGGCCGCCGTGCCCGGCCGCCGCGACGCGCGCGGCCAGATGGACGGCCTCTCCGACGTACCCCTCGTCCGTCCGGTGTGGTATCCCGGTGTGGACGCCGATTCGAACGCGGATCGGGCCGGAGCCGAGCGCGTTCACCGCTTCGTCGGCCGCGCCAACCGCGCCCGTCGCCGTCGCGAAGGCGACGAAGAACGCATCTCCCTGGGTATCCACCTCGACACCCCCGTGCGCTGTGAACGCGCGCCGGAGGGTCCGGCGATGTTCCGCGAGCGCGTCCGCGTACGCCTCGGCGCCCAGTTCGTGCAGCAGCTTCGTCGAACCCTCCACATCGCTGAACAGGAAGGTCACCGTTCCAGAGGGAAGATCACTCCGCACGGGCCAATCATGCGCCAGACGAGGAGCACACGGCCGAGAATCTCGCGTAGGTCCGCGCCGCCCCTATCATCCTGGACATGGACCCGGTGACCATCTTCGGGATCGCCGCGCTCACGTTCATGTTGGTTACGTATGCCCTCGAACACCGAGGTCCGCGCTTCGTCATCGCCTTCGCCATCGCTTGTGCCCTTTCGAGCGCATACGGGTTCCTGTCAGGAGCCTGGCCGTTCGGAGTCGTCGAGATCGTCTGGGCCGGGGTGGCCATCAGGCGCTTCCGGGGGATCCCCCGCTCGCGAGCCAGCACTCTGTGGGATCGATCTGCTACGGCCAGGGGACGACCGATGCCGGCGCCGCAACGCTCAGCACCTGGCCCATTCGCGGCCCACTGAACATGTTCTGGGGACCGCTCCACTCGTTCGCCATCATCAACAGCGTTCTGCGCTCCGCACCCCCAAGCGCGCAGGCGAAGCATCCGCGGTCGAGCTCAATCGTCTGCAGCTCGTCGCCGCCTTCGCGAACGCGCACGCAGCGCGCGTTGGGGACGTCGGCGTACCAGACGGCTCCTTCGGCATCGAGGCAGATGCCGTCAGGGACGCCGTCGCCGAGGTCGGCCCAGACCCGCCGGTTCGACAGGCCCCCGTCCTCCTCGATGTCGAAGGCCGTGAGCCTCTTGGCGTAGGAATCGGCGACGATCAGCGTCGAATTGTCGGGCGTTACGAGCATGCCGTTGGGAAAGGCGATGTCATCGGCCACCTGTCGGGCGGAGCCATCGGGGGTGACCAGGGCGATGGTCCCGGGGGCGAATTCCCCACCGGCCATCAGGTCGAAGCCCGCGCCGTTGACGTAGGCGTTGCCGCGACCCATCCACCACCAGCTCGTTCCCCGGTGGGAGTTTCGAGACGCCGGTCAGATCGGCGTGCGTCACCAGCGAGCCGTAGGGCTCTCGGCGCAGCAGAAGCCCGCCGCGCGCGGATACGATCAGCAAGCGCCCGTCCGGCAGCCAGTCGACGCACATCGGAAACGACGGCCCCTTGAGGATGACCTCGCTCTTGCCATCGAGGTCGACGGCGATCACGTCCTGCGTGCCCCAGTCGGAGAACCAGAGACGGCCCTCGTGCCAGCGTTGCTGCTCGGGGAACACGAGGCCGGTCAGCACTGTATGCAACGGAGGCGTGGATGACCCTTTCGACGACATCACATCCTCCTCGGGCAGGATCTGGGAGAGGGTAGCTGTCTGTGACGATCACGGGTCAGCCGCGCATGCTGATCCTGGTCAAGGCCTTGGCCAGATCGCCCTCGGCCGTTGCATCGTGGTTCGCGGCGATCCGCCGCTCGGCCTCCTCCTTCGCCCGGCGGGCTCGCTCCAGGTCGATCTCGTCCCGGAGCTCGGCGTGCTCGGCGAGGATGTCGACCCTCGTCTCCGAGCCATTGGTGATCACATGCAGGAACCCGCCGTGGACCGCGGCCGCCATCCGCTCGCCGCTTTCGGGATCGATGAACAGCGCGGCGATGTCGAGCTGGATGAGCATCGGCGCGTGCCCCCCTTGGATACCGACCTCGCCCTCCACCCCTCGGGCAACCACGAACGTGGCAGACCCGTGCCAGAGCTCGCGCTCGGGCGTGACCAGGAACACGTCGAACGTCGGCGCCATCGGCCCTACGCCTCGGCGCCGACCTTCGAGAGCTCCGCGCCCTTCGCTTCGGCCTCCTCGATCCCGCCGACCATGAAGAACGCCTGCTCGGGAAGATGGTCGTACTCGCCCTCGGTGATGCCCTTGAACGAGGCGATCGTCTCGTCGACCGGCGTGTATTTGCCGGAGATACCGGTGAACTGCTCGGCGACGAAGAACGGTTGGGACAGGAAGCGCTGGATCTTCCGGGCCCGGCCCACGATGACCTTGTCCTCCTCGCTCAGCTCGTCGATGCCGAGGATGG
>DHWS01000107.1:11111-11722 GCA_002413305.1 Actinobacteria bacterium UBA5176
TCCTGGAGGTCCTTGTACCGCTGGAGGATCTCCTGGACCGAGCGGGCCACGTCGTAGTGCTCCTGCCCGACGTAGCGCGCATCGAGGATCCGGGACGTCGAAGCCAGCGGGTCCACCGCAGGGTAGATCCCGAGCTCGGAGATCGCCCGGGATAGCACTGTGGTGGCGTCGAGGTGGGCGAACGTCGTGTGGGGGGCAGGGTCGGTGATGTCGTCGGCCGGCACGTACACCGCCTGCAAGGAGGTGATCGAACGCCCCCGAGTCGAGGTGATCCGCTCCTGCAGCTCGCCCATCTCGTCTGCCAGGGTGGGCTGGTACCCCACCGCCGACGGCATCCGGCCGAGCAGCGTGGACACCTCGGACCCGGCCTGGACGAACCGGAAGATGTTGTCCACGAACAGCAGCACGTCCTGATGCTCGTGGTCCCGGAAGTACTCGGCCATGGTCAGCGCGGCCAGCCCGACCCGCAGCCGCACGCCCGGCGGTTCGTCCATCTGGCCGAACACCAGCGCGGTCTTCTCCAGCACGCCCGACTCGGTCATCTCGATGAACAGGTCGTTGCCCTCGCGGGTCCGCTCCCCCACACCGGCGAACACCGACACGCCGGCGTG
>DHWS01000107.1:11932-13782 GCA_002413305.1 Actinobacteria bacterium UBA5176
GCCGAGCACGTTGTACACGTGGCCGAGGGTCTTCGGACCGACCGGGACCCGGATGGACTGGCCGGTGTTGCGGACCGGCGACCCGCGGACCACGCCGTCGGTGGGACGCATGGCGATGGCCCGGACCATCGAGTCGCCGATGTGCTGGGCCACCTCGCACACGATGGTCGAAGTCTCGTCGCCGAGCGTCCGGTCGACCTCGATCGCCGTGTTGATCTCGGGCAGCTGGTCCGGAGGGAAGTCCACATCGATGACCGGGCCGATCACCCGGGCCACCCGCCCGTTCGCCCTTCCGCCTTCGTTCGCCTCAGCCATGTGCGTCTCAGCTCCTCACTCGGAAGCGGCGGCGGCGGCGGCCGCTTGTCGCAAGGCCTCCGCTCCCCCCACGATCTCCATGATCTCGGTCGTGATCTCCGTCTGGCGGGCCTGATTAGCCTGCCGGGTCAACACCTTGATGAGCTCCTGCGCGTTCTCCGTGGCGGCGCTCATGGCCCGCCGGCGCGCGGCGTGCTCGGAGGCGGCCGATTCGATCAGCGCGTTGAACACGCGGGTCTCCACGTACCGGGGCAGCAGCGCGCTGAGGAGCTCGTCCGGCTCCGGCTCGAAGAGGTACTGGGCCAGCGGGCCGCGCTGCTCCTCCGGACGGTCGACCTCCTCCATCACCATCGGGACGAACCGCCGGGCCACCGCCCGCTGTCGGACGATGGTGACGAAGTTGGTGAACACGCCGTGGATCTCGTCGGCCTCACCGGAGGTGTACATCTCGATCAACGCGTCTGCGATCTCCTTCGCCTGCTCGTAGGTGGGGGTCTCGGAGAACCCGAACCAAGACTGCTCGATGGGCCGCTCCCGGAACCGGTAGTACGAGATCCCCTTGCGGCCTGAGACGAAGAGCTTGACCTCCTTGCCTTCGGACCTGAGGAGCGAGAACAGCTCCTCGGCCCGCCGCAGGACGTTCGAGCTGTAGGCCCCGGCCAGGCCGCGGTCCGAGGTCACCACGAACACCAGCGCGGTCTTCCGGTCGGGGCGCTCCTCCAGGAGCGGATGGCCGAGGGACGTGGTGGCCGCCGCGACGTCGGCGATGGCGGCGGTCAAGCGTTCGGCATACGGGCGGGCGGCTTCGACGCGTTGCTGGGCCTTCATGATCCGCGAGGTCGCGATGAGCTCCATCGCCCGCGTGATCTTCATGGTCGACTGGACCGACCGGATCCGCCGGCGAACCTCCCGAAGCTTGGCGCCCACGGTCCTCTCCTACCCCGGGAGCTGGACGGAGCTCTCGCCGGCCGGGCCGGCCTTCTCCCGGATCTCGTCGGGGGTGGGGCGCCGGAACTTCTTCAGCGCTTCCTTCTCCTCGTCGGTCAGCGCCTCGGCCGGCTTCTCCTTGAACGCCGCCGCGCCCTCGGAGGGGACGAAGTTCGACCGGAAGTCCTTGATGGCCGCGCGGAGGGCCGTCTCGAGCTCGTCACCGAGGGCGCCGCTCTCGGCAATGGCCCCGCCGATCTCCGGATGGCGCGAGTCCATGAAGGCTAGGAACTCCGTCTCGAACCGCTTCGCGTCACCGACGGGGAGGTCGTCGAGGAACCCGTTCGTCACGGCGAAGATCGACATCACCTGGTGTTGCACGGACATGGGCTGGAATTGGGGCTGCTTTAGGATCTCCACCACGCGCGCGCCCCGGTCGAGCTGGGCCTGGGAGGCGCGGTCGAGCTCGGAGCCGAACGTGGCGAACGCCTCCAGCTCGCGGTACTGCGCCAGGTCCAGCCGGAGCCGGCCGGCCACCTGCTTCATGGCCTTGATCTGCGCGTTCCCGCCGACCCGCGATACGCTGATGCCGACGTTGATGGCCGGCC
>DHWS01000052.1 GCA_002413305.1 Actinobacteria bacterium UBA5176
CGTGCCCGTCGAACGTCCACCGCGTGTCCGGCGTGCTGATGGCGTTGTACGAAGGCTCGCCCACCGTGGGTTCTCCCTGCCCACGCGCAGGATCAGCTCTCGGACCCGTGATCCCGTGGCCCGTTAGCAGGCGGATCGAACGGCCTAGTCCGGTCTATGGCGCCGGTTTGCTAAACCGGTTGCATTGTGTGCCCTCGAAGTTTCGGCGGTTGCATTGCCGCCTCTATTCGGTCGCGTGCGCCGTCCTGCTCGGCTAGAGGCTTGTCCCCAACCTCCCCGCCCTACGCAAAGGCTCCCCGCCGGAACAGGTGTTGGAAGACTTCGATCACTTCGTCGAGCCACCCGATCGTTCTAAGGTCGGCCCCCAGCGAGATGGGCGGCGCGGAGATCATCGTGTCCCGCGCGATGGTTCGTCCCCAATCGAGCGTTGGGGGGTTCGGGGCCCCCGGCGCGGCCTTCGGGAACGCCACACCGGCAGCGTACATGATGTTCATGAATTCCTGAGCGATGAGCCCATATCCCACGGTCGTGGGATGCACTCCGTCCAGGGCAAAGATTCCGCCCTCTGTCCTCCCGTTCCGATCGGACCGGAAGAATCGCGAGTCGATGCCGAGGGCCTGCACTTCCGGCGGGAGCGGATACGGTGTCCACCAGTCAGGCCGCGCCGCCGGGTCGAGGATATACCTGCGGTAGGCGAGCCGGTCGAGGATCCCCGCGACGTCCAGCAGGTACCAGTCATGGCCGGCCTGGCGCCCCTGGCGAACGCGGTCGACGATGTGCTGGTTGTACATGTCGATGGCGCTGTCGATGGCCCGTGCCTGCTGGTGCGTCAGGTTGGGGTCGGTGTTCGGGTCGAACGAGGAGTCTTTGATCCACGGCCAAGTGTAGTACGCGAAGTAGCGAGAGCCCGGGTGTTGCTTGTCCTCCCCGACTCCGTGAGCGAGGGGAATCACGGTCACGTGAGGGACCGTGCCCCAGATGACGTGGCGAGCGCGGATCTCCTCGACCTGTTTGGCGACGAGATCGAACTCGCTCTTGAAGTGGGATGGGCGCCACACGTTGTACTGGTCCTTCTTCTTGAGGTCGTCGTACCCCACGTCGCTCCAGTGAACCTTGAAGTGCGTCACGCTGCCCAGTGCGTTGTTCGCGCCGATGAACACTATGAGCGTCTCGATGCCGTCGCCCTCTCCCGGCGTCCCCTCCGTCCCCTCGGCGCCGAGCTGTGCGGCGGCGGTGAGCGGAGTGAGGCCCCGGAGGTGGTTGTCCCCGGATGGGAGGACGCGAAGGGCGGCCAGATTGTTGCCGTTCTCGATGTTCGGGATGAGCTGCTGCTTGGGCTCCTGCATCTCCCCGTAGCAATAGTCGAACGTCCGCTCCAGGGTGTCCCTGAGGTCCCAGCCGAAGACGGCCAAGTTGTGGTTGATCAAGGCGACGCGAGGGATCTGAGACCCGGGACCATGCTCCCAGTACTGCTCCGCCTGGGCCATCCAGTGTCGGGCGTGGAAGAGGGCGAGGGGAAGTTCGTACCAGTCGATGCGGTCGCCGAACCGATGCTCCAGCTCGCGGACGAGGTACTCGATGTTCAATGGAAGTCCGCCGAACCCCGGGTAGTGTGGCCGTCGGAACTCGGCCAGCCATCCAAGCTCGTTCGCGATCAACGCCGGATAGGAAATGTCGGTGTTGAAGATCGCGGCGCTCTGGAACCCGTGGGTGAGCGAGTCGCCGATGCTCACCAGTCGGTTCCGGGGGATCCCGTCCACGACCGGCGGGACCGTCACCCCGAGGGTGGGATCGGTCTCGGGAACCCGCGGTTCGGAGGAGATGACCACCTCGTCGGGAGTATGCGGGTCACGAAGCTCTTTCGGAATGTCGACGGCCATCGATCTCGCCCCTTCCACCTCATCAAGATCCATTACCCGTCAAGCCGCAGCGGTCACCCACCTCCCTTTCGCTCGGCCTCGGCGCGTCCGACGGTACACGCACGGACCTCAGAATGGAATGGATCCGAGGGTTCATCTCAAGGGCCCAGGCAGCAGCCCGGAACTGTCGAGCCTGGGTGATTCGTCGCCGTACATCCATGCCGCTCGATTCATCGCCGCCCAGACGCGCTGCGACCTCCTTCGTCCGCCGAAGCGGGAGCCGGACGATGACCGGCGCGGCGGGTCACCTGCATTGATTCGGGTGGGCGGCGGGCGTCCGCAGGGAGGCCGGGACCAAAGTCGCTGCTTGAGCTAACCCGGCGTCGGGTCACGATCGGGGAAGGGAGCCGGAACGGGAGGCGGCATCGTCATCTCCGTCGCGAGCGCGGAGGGCCGGCCGGGCGCGAGGCCCTGGGTTGGAGCGTCCAAGCGATCGGCCCAGACACCCAGCCACCTCGGATGGATCGAGGACGGGCCGAGGCCTTATCGTTCACCCCAGCAGACTAACCGGGTCCCGGCGGGGAGCCCCACGGGGTCGCGGCATGATGAACCGGGTTTTCGACCCCTACGGGGTCCGGCTTCCCTCGGGGAACCGGCTAGCCCACCGTCCATCCTTCTTGTCAGCACCCTTCCCACTGGCTCCCCGGCAGGGTCACAATCTCCTTCTATGGAGGGCAGACCGGCAGCCGCCGTGTTCGGCCGACGCTTCGCCTGGGGCCTGTGGGGGTTCGTGGCCGCGCTTGCCGCCGGGGCGAGTGTGCTGTCGATCTTGAACCGCGGACAGATCGCGGGGTCGAACGCCGCCTTCGACGTGGCGCAGGCCATCGCCACCCTCGTCTTCGCCACGGTCGGCGCGGTGATCGCGTCGAACCGCCCCGACAACTCGATCGGGTGGGTCCTGATCGGGGCGAGCGTCGGGGTCGAAGGGGCCTGGTACTTTCTCTCCCAGTACGCGATCTACGCGCTGACCACCCGGCCGGGGTCGCTTCCCGCTCACTCGGCCCCGCGGTTATCTTGGGGCACGTCGACTCGGCGGCCCAGGGCCCGTCGGTGTTCTTCAACCTCGGGGACCTGCGGCCTGGAGACGAGGTCCTGGTCACCCGCGCGGACGGGCTGGTCGCGGTCTTCAGCGTGGACGGGGTACGCCGCTACCCGAAGGACCACTTCCCGACGCTGCTGGTCTACGGCAACACCGACCACGCAGCCCTGCGGCTGATCACCTGCGGGGGGTCATTTGACTACGCGACAGGTCACTACGTCGACAACATCGTCGTCTTCGCCTCACTCGTCGGCTCCCACTAGGCACCCGAACATCTCGACACCCCGAACCTCGTCCGGCCGAATATGGGGCGCAGGTTGGTGTGGTTCGTCCTGAATGAGTCGGAGCCGGGCGGTCGCCCCCGTGCGAGCTCGTCCCCTGCGGCTTGATCACCTCGAACGGGGCCGACCACCGCCGCCAGGGGCGGAGGTCTCCGGGATCGCTCGTGAGCACGTCACCACGGCGTCGGGCCGCCCCAGCGACCACCGCGGCATGGAGGTGCTCCGCGTTCCTCACCGGTCGAGGCCGAGCAGGCTGCGAAGCCGCGCGGGGCGCATGGTGACGGCGCCCTCGGGGGCGGCGCTGCCCTCGAGGTCTTCGAAGCTCGCCAGCAGCCGCTCCACCGCCTCCCGACGGGTCGGGTCGGCGGCCGCCTGGCGAGGCGTGAGCCCGGCCAGGGCGGGAACCGGCTGGTCACACCAACGCTCCTCCAGGCGATCGCGCCATTCCTTCAGGGCGCCGCGCACCCCAGGATCGTCCAGTGGGAGCGGGACCGGAGACGGCGTGTCTCTCTGTAGGTGGCGTGGGTCGACCGGCCGGCGTTCGTCGGAGATGACGCGGAGCCCTTCGATCTCGTGCCGCAGGACCGACAGGACCCGGTCGGCTCGGGCCTCGCTCATCGTCTGGACGCTCAGCCGGGAGCCATCGAGGTGCAGCGTCGCCCGCACGATGACCTCGCCCCCTTCCAGGGCGTGCATCTCGACCCACCTGCCGGGCTCATCAGCACCGTACAGATCGTCAAGCAGGGCTCGGGCGGCGAGGGGTTCGGGCACCTCGAGCTCGAGGACGCATGCCACCAGCGGCTCGCCCTCCCGGGTGACCAGGGTCGGTGGGCGTTCCCGGGCCGCCAGGTACTCGACCAGCTCGAAGGCATCGCCTTCTTCTAGGAGGTCCAGCAGCCCGGCTTCGGTGCCGGGGGCCACCGTGAACAGGCCGCCGATGAACTGATGGGTCTGGCCGTCGGGAACGGCCCGGCCGCACACGATCATCCCCGGACGGGCTCGGTGACTGAACGTGCGCTCCCGGACCTCCAGGCGCTCCGCGGTTCGAAGGTTCTGGACCTCGACTCCCACGCCGGGGTCAATGCGGAGAACCTCGTAGACCGTCCGGTCGACGAGCGTCCACGAGTCGGCCAGGAGCGCCTCGTCCTTCGGCAGGAGCGGCCCGCGCTCCGCGAGGAACCGCTCGAACCACCCGAGCTCGTGCAGGGCGAGATCGATCACGAGGGGGTCCTCCAGCGCCTGGGACGGCTCGGCGTCGTCGCCCTCGTCCCCCACACGGGCCCAGGCGAGGTCGAACAGGTCCCGGGCCGCCGTCCCGCCCCGCCGTTCGAGGTAGGCGACTGCCTTGCGGCAGAGCCATCCCACCCGGTCGGGGAGGGGAGCCAGTTCCGGCCGGCCGAGGTGGCAGGCCTTGAACTTGCGGCCCGACCCGCACCAGCACGGTTCGTTGCGTCCGAGCCTCCGTCCGGACTGCCCGCTGAAGGGCTCGACGGTTCGCAGGTCCTCGTCCTCATCGGGATCGGCTCCCAGGAGCCGCAACAGTCGAACGGCCTCGGCCGCGTCGCCCCGGTCGGACGCGTACCAGGCGAGCCGGTCGATCGCCGGGCCCCAGCCTGCGTCCGCCTCGGCCGCCAGGTGCAGATGCGCCTCGCCCTCAAGGGGGTCACCCCGGCGCTCGGCCACCACCGCGGCCAGCAGACGGGCCACGCAGACCTCCGGAGGCCGCCGGGCGACCCCAAGCATGCGCTCGGAGAAGGCCGCCGTGGCCTCCAGCCGTTCGGGGTCTTCATCCAGGCCGAGCATGTCGTCCAGGGCCACCTCCAGCACGGATGGTTCGCGCAGATGGACAAGCACCCGGCGGAGGGTGATGGGATCGTCGGCCGCTTCGTCGAAGCGGTCCAGGACGTCCATGGCGGCCTGCGCATCGTCCCCGGGCCCGAGCCGATCGAAGACCCGGTGGGCGCGATGGAGCCTGCGGCCGTTCTCCCAGACCGACTCCTCGTGGGCGAGCGAGTCGCCCCGGATCTCCAGGCCGGCGGCTTCGCACAGTTCCGAAAGGGGCGGCGTGGGGGCGGCGAACAGGCCCCGATCGCCGACCAGAAGCGCAAGGAGAAGGTCCTCCGCCCTCACCGGCAGCCACGGCTCTTCCACCTCGGTGTCGTAGGCGGTCCGGACCAGGGCCACCAGGGCGGGGTCACCGGGCACGTCGTGGGCCTGGACGTCGATCGAAACGGTCTCGGCCTCGATGCTCAGGGCGAGCAGGCTTCCGGCCTCGAACCGGCGGAGCCAGCCCTCCGGACCTCCCCAGGCGAGATGGCCGGGCTGGAGGGAGAACGTGCTCAGCGCCTCACCGAGGTTCGTCAGATGAGGCTCCTCCCGGCCAAAGCCCGCCAGGTCGACCCCCACCGTCAGGGAATCGGTGGCCTGCTCGGCTTCGCTCAACCGGTGGGTGAGGACGATGCCCGCGAACAGCGACCGGGGCTCCACCACCCGGTCGCCGGCGAGCAACGCCAGGGGGCCCTCGGGGTCCATGGCCCGGTCGCTCACCGTGTCCAGGAGCGTCTCGAACGGTTCCTGGCCGCGGGTCAGGCCGAGCCGGTCCATGGCCAGCGACTCGAGCTCCTCGACGTCGATCGGCTGGCGGTCCCGAACGATGGCCACCATCGCCTCCTCGACCTCCTCCGCCGTGGGGAGCGGCAGACGAGCGAGCGCCGCCATGTACGCGGCCACGTCGAAGGCCCGATCCTCCCCCAGGGAGGCCTGCACCTGGGCCTCGAAGGTCAACGCCAGGCTGTGCAGGACGCGCCGGCGGTCCAGCCCCATCCCCAGGAGCCGCTGCGCGGTGGCCCATACCGCCGGCGGTTCCTGGTCGGCGATCTGGTTCGCGATCACCTCGTACATGGCCCGGCGAAACCGCCCGAGCCCGTCCGCGTCGTTCCCCAGCCCCTGCTCGGCCAGCAGGACCCCTCGATCCTCGGGGTCATCCGGATCTGCCCACGTCGGAACCCGACCGAACAGCAACTCCACCTTGGCCGCGTCCATGGTCGAACAGGGTACGGGACGCGCGGGATCGCGGAGCGGATGGTCGATCATGGGCGGGGACCGTTGCCTTGGCTGAGGTCCGGGCGCCAGGGGGCGATCTAGCGCGGGTCAGGTCATCTTCGGAACGTGATCGCGCTTATGGACCCGTCGCCACCCCGAATCGCTCGTTCAGCACCCCGATGATCTTCGACAGACGGTGCCGGCACCAGGATGAGTAGGGCGATCACGATCGAAGCGATGGCGTCGGCCTGGTGGAAGCCGGTGCCTGCAATCACGATTGCGCCTCATCTGGATCCCGATGGATCGCGTGGTGTGATCGACCCAGCAGGGGCCTCATACAACCATGGCGCTGTTGCGCCCACCACGCTGATGGGGGTGAGTCTGCGGGACCGCCCAGCGCTACCTCGTCACCGTGACGTCCACGGTGTGCCATCCCGTCGCCCCGTTGGGTGGAGGCGGTGCTTCTTCGGCGGTCTGGACGCGGCCGCTCCGGTCGGTTGCCCGAACCCGGAGCTTGTGGCTTCCCGGGGCTGCGTTCCACTCGTAGCGCCACAGCCGCCACGTGTCGATGCTGTCCTGGGTGGCGAGCTCCGCCCCGCGCCAGGGGCCGTCGTCGACCTGCACCTCGACCGAATCGATCCCTCGATGCTGCGCCCAGGCCACGCCGGCGACACTCACCGTGCCTGCCCGGATCGTCGCTCCGCGTCGAGGGGTGTCGATCCGAGACTCCGTCTTGATGGGAGCCTGCTGGGCCCATCCCCGTGGCACCCAATAGGCGTCGTAGGCCTCGAAGGTGGTCAGTTCGAACTCGACGACCCATTTCGTCGCCGAGACGTACCCGTACAGTCCGGGGATCACCATCCGGACCGGGAAGCCGTGGGCGATCGGGAGGGGTTCCCCGTTCATGGCCACGGCGAGCATCGCGTCCCGTCCGTCCAGGAGGGCCGCGACCGGCGTGCCCACGGTGAACCCGTCGACGGAACGGGAGACGAGTTGGGTGGCGGCCGGGTGGACCCCGACCTCCTGCAGGATGGGCGCGATGGGTGCTCCGATCCAACGGGCGTTGCCGATATACGGGCCGCCCACGGGGTTCGACACGCAGGTCAGGGTCACGTCCCGCTCGATCAGGGGACGGGCAAGAAGCTCCGCGAAGCTCATCACGATCTCCCGGTCGACCATCCCGTGGATGCGAAGGCTCCAGTCCTGCGCGGTGACCTTCGGGGCGACGATCGCGGTGTCCACACGGTAGAAAGTCGCGTTCGGCGTGTAGAAGGAGCTCAGGCCGGGGAGGGAGAAGCCGGACCCGGCCACGGTCGTGGTGACGTCGGAGGGCTTCGGGATGCGAAGGGACGCGCGCGACGCCACCGCCTTGGACGTGGCCCCGCCGGCCACCTGGGCACCGAGGCCCGTCACGACGGCCGCACCACCGAGGGCCAGGCTCGTCAGCAGGAACCGCCGGCGGTCGAGGACGAGCGGATCGTTCGCGACGGTGGGCGTTCGACCGGCTTGCCGGGCCGGGCGACCTGGGGCGACCGGAGATCGCGCGGCAGCGTGCCCGACCGGGGAGGAAGCGGCGTGCCACGTTCGGAACAGGGTTCGCAGCGCGTACGCGCCGACCATGATGCCGACGATCGATGGGACCGGGGAAAGGGTGTCCCGGGTCGGTCGGGTCAGGGCGGCGGCGACCCCGATCGCCCCGAACCCGACGAGGCCCGCGTAGCCGATCCATCTGCGACGGGTGGCCAGGATCCCCATCGCCACGGCGAAGATGCCCAGTAGCACACCGATGCCGATCAGGAGCACCGTCTTGTCATTCGCTCCGAACGCCTGGATGGCGAAGTCCTTCAGCCCCGGCGGGGCCAGGTCGATGGCGGCCTCCCCCACGGCGACCAAGGGGGAGGACAGTTCTCCGACGAACGAGGCCACCAGCTGGGCCACCCCGATGGCGAGACCGGCCGTGACCAGCCCGGTCGCGGCGCCGATCGCCCATCGCCTCGGGCGCCCGAACGTTCGGGTTGCCGGTCGCTCCGCCCTCACCGAAGCGACGGATGGGTCCTGTTGGGGTCGCCGCCGCACCGTGTCCCCGCGACCGCGCCGGCGCTTGCCACCCATGGCAAGAGGCTAACCCGGGTGGTCCGAAATGGAAGCCTGGTAGGATCGCGACGCGCCACGAGCCTGCAATTCGGCCGGGGACTCGACGGCGGTTGGCCAAGGGCCGCGCTCTCTTCGCCATAAGCGTCAGCTCCAGTCATCAGCTCCCGGTCTCCCTCATCGATCCGCGTACACCGCGGCGCCTTCACTCGCCGGGAGGAAGGCGTAGATGGTGTGGTCATCCGGGTTCAGCCCGATGGTATGGGCATCCCGCTCGGTCGGGATGGTCGCCAACGGCGCGCTCGCGGTCGGGGAAGATTGTGGGTGGCATGGTGGAACGCGAAGCAGCCCTGGGGATCTCGGCGGATGGGTCCGTCGTACTTCCCGGTGAGCTCATCGTGCCGGACGGTGCCGTCGGCGTGGCCGCCTTCGCCCACGGGAGCGGAAGCAGCCGGCTGAGCCCCCGGAACCGGCAGGTCGCCTCGGCGCTGCGGGCGCGCGGGATGGCCACGCTCCTGTTGGACCTCTTGACCGAGCCCGAGGCCCAGGACCGGGCGAACGTGTTCGACATCCCCCTACTGGCCGGTCGCCTGGAAGCCGCGATCGCCTGGCTCGGATCGGACGAACGGACGGCGGCGCTCCCGGTGGGGTGCTTGGGCGCCAGCACCGGGGCCGCGGCGGCGCTGTGGGCGGC
>DHWS01000121.1:0-3502 GCA_002413305.1 Actinobacteria bacterium UBA5176
CCGCGCAGGTACTCCTTGGACAGCGGGGGGCGTTCGTACGGCGGGTGCGGCTCGGTACCGATCAGCACCAGACGCCCGTCGAAGCCGTCGTCCCGGAGCGTGGTGACCGCCGCGCCACCGGTGAGGTTCGCGCCGACGATGACGAAGGTTCGGGTTGAGCTGGCCACGACGTGACGAACACTCTACGAACCCATGCGCTTCCGGCCCCCCGCGGGTTCGGTCACACTGGCGGGATGCCCGAGCTCCCCGACGTGGAAGCGTTCCGGCGGTTCTTCGGACTGCACGCCACCGGACACACCGTTCGGGCCGTGTGGGCGGATCCGACGATCGTGCGGAACGCCACCCCACGCGCCCTCCTGCACGCGTTCCGGGAACGGACGTTCGCCGACCCCGACCGCCACGGCAAGTGGCTGATCGGCTGGACCGGCGGACCGGCGCTCCTGCTGCACTTCGGCATGACCGGCGACCTCATCTGGTCGCAGGACGAACCGGCCCGCCACCGCCACGATCGGCTCGCGCTCGGATTCACCGACGGGACGGAGCTCCGGTACCGGAACATGCGGAAGCTGGGCGGCGTGTGGCTGGCTCATGACCGCGCCGAGGTGGCGCAGGTCCTCGGCCGACTCGGGCCGGACGCGCTCGGCCTGACACGGGCCGAGTTCCTGGGCCTCCTGGGGTCCCGGCGCGGCCAGGTGAAGGCGGCGCTGATGGACCAGACGTTCGTGGCTGGTGTGGGCAACATCATCGCCGATGAGACGCTGTGGCACGCTCGCATCCACCCCAAGCGGCTCATCGGTTCGCTCTCGGAGGTGGAACGGCGGACCCTCCACCGCGAGTTGCAGCGGGTGCTCCGCGAATCGATCGAGGGCTACGACTACCTCCACCGGAAACGTTCGTGGCTCTCGTACGTGCGAGGCCGGCCCGGCGCGGCGTGTCGCCGGTGTGGGACGCCTCTCGAGCGAACCGTCGCCGCCGGGCGCACCACCTACTTCTGCCCGCAGTGCCAGTTGAGCCCTTCGGCCGAAGCGGTTGGGCAAGAAGCGGAGACGAGCAGATAATGTGCAGTCGCGGTTGAGGGGAGGAATCTGTGGAGGGACGAGCCCTAGCGCAACGCTACGCTGAGAGCCACCAGGCTCCGTGGGACTGGGAACTGATGCGTTCCCTCGTGCACCCCGATTATGTGGAGGAATGGCCTCAATCGGGGGAGACGATTCGGGGGTTCGAGAACAAGCGTGCCATCCTGGAGAACTACCCGAGTGGGCTTCCTGAGTCTGGACTGGGCACACGCCGCATCGTCGGGAGCGACGATCGGGACATCTATGCGCCCAGCTTGGCCGCGCCCGTGGCCTTCTTCGCGGTGCTTCGTGTGGTTGGGAGTGGTGACACGTACACGTTCGAGGGGACCGCAAGGTACCAGACCGGGGAACCGATGCACGTGGTCGCGATCATCGAGATCCGGGACGGGAAGGTTTGGCGGCAGACCACCTACTTCGCCGCTCCATTCGAGGCGCCGGAATGGCGCTCTCAGTGGGTCGAGCGATGAGCTGCCCACCCTGCCGCGCGAACGTTCGGTTTCTGGAAGATGCTGCGAGGCATTCATGGATCGGATGCGCGCGAACAGAGATCTGTGCGATGACTTCCGACCCAACGATTCCATTGTCCGCGTCGCGATCGGTCCCTAGGCGGGGGAGCCTCCGAAGGCCCTTCCTCAGGTTCTCCGGATAGCATGTGCCCGTGACCGCGAACCGGAAGCTCCTCGGCACGGTGCTGCTCTTCCTGGCATCGATCGGCCTGGTCGCGCTGGCCGCCGCGACCCACAAGGTCTGGCCACTGTTCATCGCGTGGCTGCCCCTGCTGGTCGTCGCCTGGCTGCTCTCGCGTCGGGAGCCCGGATGGGTCCCGCTCGTGCCCGCCGCGGCGGTCCAGCCCTACGCGGAACCCGCCCACGAGGAACCCGTATCCGAGGAGGCAGGACACCAGAAAGCGGGATCGACCGAAGACGCGGCGGAGGCCCCGGCTCCGGCGGACTGAAGCCCCCCTCGTGCCCCCCGGTCCCTTACGAGCTCTTCTTCGCCGCCGTCTTGGCCTTCGCGGTGGTCGTGCGCGCGCGAGTGGCCGTCTTCTTGGCCGTGGTCTTCGCCCGCGTGGCCGTCTTCTTCGCGGTGGACTTGGCCGACGTGGCGGCCGACTTCGCGGCCGGCGCGGCGGATGAAACGGCTGCCGGCGCGGAGGCCCTGGCACCGGACGCGGAACCGCGCGCCCGGCTCCGCAGGGCGGTTCCTGCCGCGGCCGCCGCGGCACCGGCCTTCATCGCGATCTCCGGTGCCTTCTTCACCACGGACCGGGCGACCCTCGAACCCTCCTTCGTCACTCGCTCGGCTGCCTTGCGAACGGTCGGCGAGGCGGTCTCGGCTGCCTTGCGCGCCCGCGCCGGAGCCTTGCGGGCTTCGCCGGCCGCCATCTTCGCCAGACCCGGCGCCTGACGGGCCACCTCCCTGGCCACCTTCGGCCCCACCTCGGCCGCCTTCCGAGCCGCCGCGGGAGCCTTCGACGCCATCGCAGTGACCGCGGCCGCGGCCGCCTGGGCCAGGTCCTTCGCTCGCTTGCTCATCGGTGCCTCCTTTCGACGTCTGCAGTCTCGACTACCACGCGCATCCAGGCAAGGCGTACCCTTCGGCTGATGGACGAACGACCCCCAGGGTCACGGGAGCGGGGCCGGGCGAGGCGCCCGCCCGAAGCCCACCGGCTGGTCGACCTGCCGCAGCCCCGGAGATCGAAGGGGATGCTGGCTCCCGCGTTCCGGACGATCTTCACGTGGCCGTACCGGATCGGCCTGGCCGGGCTGTACCGGGCGGGGTTCCGCGCGTGGCAGCTCACCATCCTTTCGCTCGCCACGAACGTGGTCATCGGGTGGCTCCTGATCCGCGGCCACTTCTTCGTGTCCGGGCTCCTGTTGATCGTGGCCGGCGTGTTCGACATCTTCGACGGAGGCGTGGCCCGCCTCCGCGGCGAGGCGAGCCGGGCGGGCGCGTTCCTCGATTCGGTCATGGACCGGATCTCCGACGTCGTGCTCTTCAGCTGCCTGTTCTGGGCCCTGGCCGGCCAGCGCCACCGGCTGGCCGCCGCGCTCGGCCTGTCGAGCCTGATCGTGACCCTGCTGATCAGCCACATCCGGGCCGAGGCCGAAGCGATGGACCTGGCCCTGACCGAGGGGCTGATGCAGCGGCTCGAACGCTACGTGCTCCTGATGGTCGGGCTGACCGCACCCGGCGCGCTGGTCCCCGTGCTGGCCGTCATCACCGGTCTCGGCGCGCTCACGGTGGCCCAGCGAGCCGATTCGGCGTGGCGCCAGCTCCGCCGCCGGGAGCGGGCGGGAAGCGTCCGGCGGCGCCGGCCCGCGCAGAAAGGCTGACAAGAACCGGGGCCCGGCTTGACCCCCGGAACCCGGGCACGGTATAAACGGGTTGGAACTGCTGGGGTCTTCGGACTCCGGCAGTTCCGT
>DHWS01000121.1:3729-3916 GCA_002413305.1 Actinobacteria bacterium UBA5176
TCTTCGGACTCCGGCAGTTCCGTTTGTGGGGTCCTTTTCGCCGGCCCGAGCTCTCGGAGCGCCGACTTGCCCTCCGGGCTGGCGCGTCTTCATAATCTACCGCGTGGTAGAGAACGGGTCGCCCTCGCCCATCCGCGCCGGTCTGGCCGGCAAGCGCGTCCTGGTGACCGGCGTCACCGGCTTCCTC
>DHWS01000004.1:0-10931 GCA_002413305.1 Actinobacteria bacterium UBA5176
TTCCCACGGTCAGCAGCAGCATGTCGGTCGAACCCTTCCCCGCCCCGAACCGGAACTCGCCCCACGCGGCCACGTTCGCGTCGTTGTCCACCGTGGTGGGGAGGCCGGCCGCTTCGCGAACCCGCGCGGCCAGGGGGAACTCGCGCCAGGCGACGTTCGGGGCGAAGCGCAGCACACCGTCCAGATCGACCATGCCGGCGGCGCCCACCCCGATCGCCACCACGTCCTCCCGCCCGGCCATCAGCTCCCGGACGGTGGCGATGATGGTCCTGGTCGTCGCCTCGGCGTCCTCGGCGGGGGTGTCCACGTGCCGCCGGT
The DNA here is from genome assembly GCA_002413305.1 of Actinobacteria bacterium UBA5176. Taxonomy (GTDB): domain Bacteria; phylum Actinomycetota; class UBA4738; order UBA4738; family UBA4738; genus UBA4738. Next base: position 319 of record DHWS01000004.1, read on the forward strand.
CCAGGATGCGCCCTCCGTCCGCGCAATCCACCAGTAGGGCGGCGACCTTCGTCCCTCCCGCGTCCACGCCGATGGCCAGCCCGTGCGACATGGGCGGCAGCGTATCGGACCGGCCGGGAGCCGACTACCGGCTGGGCGAGCGGGCGGGCCGGAAGGGGGCCTCACCCGATGGTCAGGTGTTCGAGCTTGGTCTTCGACGGCCCGGCCGTCCCCTCAAGCCTCGCGTCGATGAGCGCCCGGAGGGCGAGCAGCATCTCCCGGCTCGCGAGCAGGACGTGTTCCATGAGCTCCGGCCGCGCGTCTCCCAGCGCCGTCAGCGCCATGCAGATCGGACAGAGCCCGAACGAGCAGAGAGGGGCGGCGGGAGAAGCCGATGGGGTCCCAGGCTCCGGTTCGTGGCCGCGCTCGGCGCGCGACGGGTCGAACAACGACGACCCATCCGACGGTCCACCCTGATCCCGGTCCGGTTCGAACTCCACGGGCACCCCGATCGGCGCGCCACGCGGCGGGCGGGTCGGCCCCGGCCGGCCGGACCGGGTCGACGGAGCATGTCTCTCGGCCACCTACCGGCCCTTCTGCGAGCCGGCCCGCGCGGCGGCCGGCGCCTCGTCGCGGTCGAACCGGACCTCCAGCCGGTCCCCCACGAAGTTCGCCTCTCGCACGTCCAGCCGTTGCAGCGTCTGGGGAAGCGCCAGGTTCCGCTTGTACGGCCCCACCCGGATGTACAGCTCGTCGGCCTTCCGGTGGACGTCCAGTTCGCCCTTCTCGGTGAACGGCAACCGGAGACTGAGCACGTACGAGGTTCCTCGCTTGCGGACCCGCATCGGCTCGTCGACGTGCAGGATGTCCGTCGGTTCGAGCTCCCCGTACACCTCGGCTCCCAGCTCGGAGAGCAGTTCGACACCCACCATCTCCCGGTCGAACAGCCGGCACCGCAGGATGGGGACCGGTTCGAAGCTCTCCCGCACGGTCTGGAGGTGGCCGGCCTGGATGTCCTTCCACTTGCCGAAGTACGGGTCGTCCACCTCGTCCGGGATGATGCGGTTCACGACCACGGCGTCGACCCGGTAGCCGAACAGGCTGAGGTACGTGTAGGTCCGGCGGGCCTCGGCGATGACCATCTTCTCAGGGTTCACCACCAGCCGGACGCTGGACATGCGTTCGTTCGTCAGCAGCTGCCGGACGCCGTCCAGGTTCCGGTGCAGCCGCTCCACCGCCTGGAAGATGCGGTCGTCGGCGATGGGCATGGAGGTGAGCTTCGTGAGCAGCGGCCGGATCGTCTTCACCAAGCGCCGCTCCACCGGGAAGATGCGTTCGATGTACCAGTTCATGACCTCGGGCAGGCTGAGGAGCCGCAGGGTCTCGGCCGTGGGCGCGCAGTCGATGACCAGCAGGTCGTAGCGCCCGCTGTCCACGTGCTGCTTCACGTCGGTCAGGCTGAAGATCTCGTCCAGGCCGGGGATCACGGAGAGCTCCTCGGCCTCGATGGCGTCCACGCCGGCCCAGTTCAGGAACGCGATCACGAACTCCTGGATGTCGCGCCAGTTCGCCTCCAGGCGCTCCTGGGCGTCGATCTGCTCCGCCCACAGGTTGGGCGTGAGCTCCTGGGCCCGCGACGTCAGCGGCACGTCGAACGAATCAGCCAGGGAGTGGGCGGGGTCGGTGCTCATGATGAGCGTCCGGTGGCCGGCTTCGGCCGCGCGGACGGCGGTGGAGGCGGCGACCGTGGTCTTGCCCACGCCGCCCTTGCCGGTGAACAGCAGGATGCGCATCTGTCAGACTAGCCTACCCGGCCGGCGTGGCGGCGGCTATCTCGCCTTCTCGACCTGCTTCTTCAAGCCCTTCAGCGCGGTGTCGATGATCATGCGTTCGGCCTGCCGCTTGATCATCCCCGGCAGCGGCATGGCCAGCTCCATGGTCGTGGAGTACGAGACGTGCGTGCCGTCGTCGGTCTCCTCCAGCCCGTACGCGCCGGCGATGCTCTTCACCGCACCCTCCGCCTTCGTGGACGCCCACGAGAGACCCTTCGCCTTGTAGGAGTACTTCAGGGTCTGCTTGGACCCGAATCCCATCGAGCCGACCTCCATGTACACCTCGCTGGGCCGTCCCTTGGAGTCCTTCCTCGTCACCTCGCACTTCTTCACACCGTTCGCCCACGTCGGGTACGCGTCGAAGTCGAGGATGACTTCGAGCACCTCATCGGGCGTGGCCTTGATGTCGATCTCGCCGCTGGTCTGCTCCGCCATCCCACCCTCCTCTTCGGCCGGCCGCTGTCCGCCGCTCCCGTCACTCCGGCGTGTCGAACGTGAACCCCACTCCGGTGCCCTGGAAGTGCCCCACGTTGACCATCTCGGTGAACCCGATCCCGCCCCGGCTGAGGAACGGCTGGTGGACGTGCCCGAACAGCGCGTACCTCGGCTGGTGCTCCTGGACGTACCCGATCAGGCCCACCGAGCCGGGTTCGAACTTGCCGGCCACCGTGTCGTACGCGTAGAAGGGCAGGCGGGGCGGCATGTGCGTGCAGATCACGTCCACCGGCCCCAGCTTCTCGAACTTCGCGTCGTAGTCGGCTTCGTCGACCTCGCCCGGGATGCCCAGCGGGGTTCGGACCCCGCCGCCGACGAACCCGAACGTCCATCCCCCTAGCGACACCGCTTCGGCGTCCAGGTACCGGATCCCCGGCGGCTTCACGGCCTGGAGCAGCTCGGGGATGTCGACGTTGCCGAACGTGACGTAGCTGTGCTCGGGGAGGGCGGCGAAGACGCGTTCGTAGTCCTGGCGGGCGAGCTCGACGAACCGCGCCCGCCCTTCCGCGGCGTCCGGGACCCGCTCCCGGAAGGCCTTCCGCGCCTCGTCGAACCGGCCCTGGGCCCGCAACTCGGCGGCGGCGGCGACCGATTCGCGTCCGAAGACCTCGACCAGGATGCCGTCCATCGTCCGGTAGTCCAGGACGTTGATCAGGTCGCCCAGGACCAGGAGCGCGTCGCACCCCTGACCCACCGCGGCAAGGTGTTCGACGGCCCCGTGCAGGTCCGAGATCGCCGTCACGCGCATGGGCCGAAGGGTAGCATCCGGTCCGAGATGACCTCCTCCGAGGGTGGTTCTGCGCGCCCGCCGGTCCGCGCGATCCTGTTCGACTTCGGGCACACACTGGTCGACTTCCGCCGGACCGAGGAGGCGCTGCGGGAGGCGTACGAGCAGATCCGGGCCCGGATCGAAGCCGTGGCCTACATGGAGGTGCCCGAACTGCTCGACCTGATCGAGCGCGTGGCGTACGGCGTCGATCGCATGGTCGCCGAGTCCTACGCGGAGGGCCGGCTCCAGGAGCTGAACCTGCCGGAGGTGTTCCGCGGGACGCTGGCCGGGATCGGGTTCGACCTCCCGCCCGACGTGATCGACCACGTGATCGCGCTGGACCACTCGGCGTACTCGAAGTCGCTTGCCGTCGAGCCGGACGTGGTAGAGACCCTGCGCGCGCTCGACGCGGATGGGTACGCGATGGGGCTGGTGTCGAACGTCTCGCTGCTCCCCCACCTGATGCGGGAGGACCTCGAGCGGCTCGGCCTCACGCCGTACCTTCGGGCCACGGTCTTCTCGAGCGAGACCGGGGTGCGCAAGCCGGATCCGCAGATCTTCCAGGAGGCCCTGCGCAGGCTGAAGGCGTCGCCCGCGGAGACGGCCTTCGTGGGTGACCGCCTGTACGACGACGTGGGCGGGGCGATGGCCGTTGGGATGCGAACGGTGCTCACCCACCAGTTCCGGCAGGAGGAGGACGGGGAGGCGAAGCCGGACGCGGTGATCGCGCATCTCAGCGACCTGCCGGTCGTGCTCGCCGGTTGGGGTGGCCCCCCGCGAGCCCACGGAAAGACCACCCAGGCCCGCACCTGAGGCGCGGCGAGCGCAGGTTCGGACGCGCCCGACGCCTGTGCATCGGCCTCTACACTCCCCCACCATGCGGGTCCTGATGTGGCACGGCTGGCTGCTGGATGGCACCGGGTCGAACGTCTACGCGGCCAAGACCGCGGGGGCGCTCCGGGCGGCCGGCCACGACGTGGTCATCCTCTGCCAGGAGCCGCGGCCCCAGGCGATCCGCTCCGTGGACGGCTGGGGCACGGTCGACGGCACCGGCGTCTCCGGCATCGAACCGACCGGCCACCCGTCCGCCGCGGGCCGGTTGGTGGCGCTCAGGCCCGGCATCGGCCCGGTCCTGCCGGTGTTCGTCCTGGACGAGTACGAAGGGTTCGAGGAGGTCAAGCGCTTCGTCGATCTCTCCGACCAGGAGCTGGCGGTCTATCTCGACCTGAACGTCGAGGCGCTGGCGGCGGCCGCGGCGTGGCACCGGCCGGAGGCGACCATCGTCGGGCACCTCGTCCCGGCGGCAGAGATCGCCCGGCAGGCCCTCGGTCCACGGTACCTGGCGAAGATCCACGGCAGCGACCTCGAGTACGCGATCCGGCCCCAGCAGCGCTACCGGATCCTGGCCGGGTCCGGGGCGGCCGGGGCCAGAGCCATCTCCGGTTCGAGCTCCGACGTGCTCGCACGCGCCGTCGAGCTGGTCCCCGAGGTCCGGGGGAAGACCGTTTCGATCCCGCCGGGGGTGGAGGTCGAACGGTGGCGCCCCCTCCCCCGCCGCCAGGGCCTCGAGCTGGCCACCACCCTGCTCGAAGCCGACCCCGACCTGGTCCGGGGCAGGTCCGACTCGGTCGATCGCGCGGTGGCTCTGGCCCTAGGCAGCCACGACGGAGAGGCGCTCGACTCCCTGGCCGCGACCTACGACCAGTGGTCGCCGGACCGTTCGTCGGCCGAGCGCCTCCGGGGCCTGGCCGGCGTTCAGGGTCCTGTCGTCGGCTACGTGGGCAAGTTCATCCCCCAGAAGGGCGTGGACCGATACCTCTGCGCGTTGGCGCTCCTCGAGCCCGAGGTCCGCGGCCTGGTGGTGGGGTTCGGCTCACAGCGCGAATGGCTCGAAGCCCTGGTCATGGCCCTGGACCGGGCCGACCAGCGGGACCTGGCCTTCCTTTCGTCCCGGCTCCAGGTCGAACTCAGCGCGGCGGAGGCTCGGGCCGCGGCGGGGTTCGCGTCACGGGTGACCTTCACCGGCCGGCTGGACCATCGCTACGCGCCGGCGGCGGTGGCCGCGATGGACGTCATGGTCGTCCCCTCGGTCCTGGAGGAGGCGTTCGGCATGGTGGCCGCCGAAGCTGCAGCGGCGGGCGTTCTGCCACTGGTGGCCCGCCACTCCGGTCTAGCGGAGGTGGCCGCCGCCCTGGAGGGAGCGGTCGCCCGGCCCGGACTCTTCTCGTTCGAGCCGGGACCGGGGGACACCGCACGCATCGTCGCGGGCGTCGAACGCCTCCTGGGGCTCGGCGGCGACGAACGGGAACGGCTGGGCTCGGAACTCTCGCGGTTCGTGGCCCGGGAATGGACGTGGGAGCGGACGGCGACGCGGCTCCTGGAGGCGGCCACCCGGGAGGGTTGAGTAGCTGCCAGCGGTCCCGGTGGACGATGTCGTCGAGGGGCCGCCGGTTGCCCTTGATCGCCGGGCGCTCGAACGCTTCGGCACCCTCCGGGTAGCCAAGCGAGATCAGCACGAAGCATCGCCACCCGTCGGGCAGTCCCAGGATCTCCCGGGCCAGCGCTTCGTCGTACACGGCGGCGTGGACCGACCCGACCCCGAGGTCCCGGGCGGCCAGCATCATGTTCTCGGAGGCGTGTCCCGCGTCGAATGCCAGCCATTCGCGCAGGCTCGGGTCCGCCGTGTCCGGGACGATCAGGGCCACCGCGGCCGCCGCCCCGGCCAGGTGCCCCGCGAAGTCACCCACCTCGGACAGCCGGCGGAGCTGTTCGCGTTCTTCGACCAGGACGAACTCCCACCGCTGGGTGTTCTTCGAGCTCGGCGCGCGCCGGCCCGCGTCCAAGATGCGCCGAAGATGCTCGGGCTCGACGGGCCGCCGCGCGAAGGCCCGGACCGATCGCCGTCCCCGGATGGCGTCCCAGGTCTCCACCGTCACGCTCTCTCGGTCAGACCCGGGAGGTTCGCCGACAGGAACTCCAGCACCAGCCGGTTGAACTCCTCAGGGCGCCGCATCATCGGCAGGTGGTCGGCGCCCTCGATGACCGCCTTGCGCGCGCCGGGGACCCGCTCCGCCACCACGTCGGTGATCTCCTCCATGACCGCCGCGTCGCGGGTGCCCAGGATCACGAGCGTGGGCGCGGCGACCTGATCGAGTCGCTCGCCCGCTGGCGGGTCCAGCCGGATGTGCTTCGACCAGTCCGCCGTCATGGCCCGGGTGTTGTCCATGGCGATGGCGTGCTGGAGCCGGTCGTTCTCCGGGTCGTCAGAAGCGGGCGTCCAGATCTCCAGCTCGAACTCCACCGCCGCCAGGACGTCGCCGGCTTCCATCGCCGCTCCGGCTTCCTTCTCCAGCGCAACGGTCCGTTCGTCGTCCTCGATGTCTTCCAGGCCGAACACCCCCGGCGCCGCCGCGACCAGCGCCTGGACCCGCGACGGAAACTCCAGCGCGAAGTCGATGGCGATCCCGCCGCCCATCGAGCAGCCCACCACCGCGGCCCGATCCACCCCGGCCGCGTCCATCACGTCGGCCAGATCCTGCCGGGACGAGAACGGCCCGGTGATGTCGTCCGACCGGCCGAAGTTCCGCAAGTCGTATCGGACGACGCGATAGCCGGCCGCAACGAAGGCATCCCACTGCGGATCCCAGACTCGCGCGTCCCACAACCCGGGGTGGACGAACACCACCCCCGGTCCCTCGCCCGCCGCCTCGTACCACAGCCGCCCGCCGGCGGCCGTTTCGGCGAAGCCCTCAGCCATACAGCTGCTCGATCAGGTCCTGGTGGCGGGCGATGATCGTCCGCCGCCGGACCTTCAGGGTTGGAGTCAGCTCCTCCTCCTCCTGCAGGAAGTCCCGGGTCAAGATCTGCCACCGCTTGATCCCCTCCGCCCGGGAGAACTCCCCGTTCACCGCCTCCACCGCCCCGGCGATGGCCGCCTCGACCTCCGCGTTCGTTGCCAGCTCGGACAGGTCCGAATAGGAGATGCCCCGCTCCGCGGCGAACTTCGGGGTCGCTTCCGGATCCAGCGTGATCAGGGCCACCAGGTACGGCCGGCGGTCTCCGATCACCACGGCCTGCGAGATCAGCGGGTGGTACTTGAGCCGGTTCTCGATCTCCTGGGGGGCGACGTTCTTGCCCTGGGCGGTGATGATCAGGTCCTTCTTCCGGTCGGTGATGACCAGGTAGCCGTCGTCGTCGAGGTGGCCGACGTCGCCCGAGTGCATCCATCCGTCATCGAGCATCTCTTCGGTGGCCTCCTGGTTCTTGAAATAGCCAGGGAAGACGTTACCCCCGCAGACAAGGATCTCGCCGTCCTCGGCGATCCGGACCTCGACGCCTGGGATCGGTGGCCCGACGGTCCCGATCTTGATGCGCTTCGGCGGGTTCAAGGAGGTCGGGCCGGTTCCTTCCGTCTGCCCGTACACCTCGGCGATCGGCAGGTTCAGCGCGTGGAAGAACTTCAGGATCTCCGGGTTGATCGGTGCCGCACCGGAGATGGCGAACCGGCACTCGCCCAGCCCGAGCGCGTCGCGGGTCGGCTTGAACATCATCTCCTCGGCCATCTCCAGCGAGTGCCCCATGTCCGGGGCGATCTCCTCGCCGGCCTGGCGGATCTCCACCACCGCCTTGGCGATCTCCATCAGTCCCTCGGCCATCTGCCGGGTGGCCTCGTCGCGTTCGGCAAGCTTGGCCAGGATCCCGGCGTGCATCTTCTCGTAGACCCGCGGGACGGCGAAGAACACGTTCGGCTTGCAGTCGACCAGGTCTCGGACCAGGGTGTCGAGCGACTCGGCGAACCACGTCTGGGAGCCGATCATGATCTGGGTCATGTGGCTGGTGATGCGCTCGGCGATGTGGGCCAGCGGGAGATAGGACAGCCGCCGCCCGTTCTCGTCGTCGTGGAAGACCTGGAGGAGCGAGTCGGCCGTCCACACGATGTTCGAATGGGTCAGCATCGTGCCCTTGGGCGGCCCGGTGGTCCCGCTCGTGTAGACGATCGTGGCTAGGTCGGACGGTTCCGGCGCCTGCCACCGTTCGTCGAACTCGCCCGGGTGCTCAGCGTCGTGGGCCCGGCCGTTCGCCCGGAGCTCATCCCACGCCACCACGAACCCGTCCGCCGACGACTCCCCGTCGAAGATGACCGCGTGCTCAAGGCCCGGCAGTTCGTCGCGCTCCTTCTCGACCTTCAGGAGCTGGTCGTGGTTCTCGACGAAGATGACTTTCGACTCCGAGTGGCCGGCCACGTACGCCACCTGGGAGGGCGAATTGCTCACGTAGACCGGGACGGTGATGGCACCGGCACACATCCCGCCGATGTCGGCGATGTGCCATTCAGGCCGGTTCCGCGAGAGCACCGCGACCGCGTCGCCCGGTTGGACGCCCAGCGAGGCCAGCCCCAGAGCGACCTCCCGGACCGCCTGCCCGTACCCGGCCCAGGTGATGTCCTTCCACTGGCCGTCCTCGCCCCGGTGGCGCATGGCCATCCGGTCGGGGATGCGCGCAACCTGGCCGTGGAACCTCGAACAGACCGTCTCGCCGCCCATCGGATATCCCGCCCCCTTTGCTCGGCTGTGGCCTCCGGAGAGCGAAGCCTATCGTGCCGCGCGCCGGAGGATGTCCGCCAGCTGTTCGGCCCGATTGGTCCAGGTGAAACCGCGTTCGACCCGATCCCGGCCGGCCTGCCCCATGCGCCTGCGAAGCGCGGGATCCTCCAGCAGCCTGGAGATGGCCAGCCCCACGGCCTTCGGTTCGCTCCCCTCCACCAGCAGGCCCGTCAGCCCGTCCTCCACCGCCTCGTCCGACCCGCCGGACCGCCCGGCGACCACGGCCTTCCCCGTGGCCGAGGCCTCCAAGAACACGATGCCGAACCCCTCGACCTCCAAGCCGCCGAACCGTGACCGGCAGGGCATGGCGAACAGGTCGCACGCCGCGTAGTACGCGGGCAGCTCGTCGTCAGACACCTCGTCAGCGAACACCACCGAACCGGGGGGAGCAACGGCCCAGGCCAGCTGTTCGAGCCGCTGGCGATACTCCCCTCCGCCGGCCAGCAGCAGCACGGCATCGGGGCACAGTTCGCGCACCACCGGCATCGCCTCGATCAGCGTGTCCTGGCCCTTCCGAGGGACCAGTCGCGACACACACAGCACGATCCGAGCTCCCTGGAGGTCGAACCCATCGCGCACGCGCGACCCATCCACGTCCGGCCGGAACCGCTCCGGGTCCACGGCGGGGGGAAGCAGCGTCAGCGGAACGGAGGGCGGTACCGCCGAGCGGAGCCGGCGGGCCGTGTAGCGAGTGATGGCGGTCACTTCGCTGGCCCCGGCCATGGCCCGGCGGAACGGCTGGGCGAACCCGGGCACCAAGGCCTGCCAGACCTCCGCGCCGTGGGTCACCACGACGTACGGGAGCCCGCTCCACGCCAGCCCGGGCCCGAGCAGGGGGAGCGGGAAGCCGTGCCCGAACAGCACCACCTCCGCGCCGTGTTCCGCCGCCAGGCCCCGGACCCGCCGGCCGAGCTCGCCGGTCGGCCACAGGAAGGTCGTCGGCCAGCGATGCACCGGGAAGGGCTGCGCGGCGTCGTGTTCGCGCCAGCCGGGCCAGTTCGGCGCCAGCACGGCCACCCGGTCGGCAGGCAGCTCCCGGACCAGGTTCCATACGAACTGCTGGACACCGCCCACCCGGGGCGGGAAGTCGTTGGTCACGACCAGCGTTCGAGGGATGTCGGGGCCGGCCGGCGTGTCCGGCATGGCGCTGGTGGCGTCGGTGACGGCCACGGGCCCTAGACGACCCCCCGGGCCCGCAGGCCGACCAGTTCGTCCTCGGCCACGCCGATCCGGGCCAGCACCTCGGACGTGTGCTCCCCCAACCCGGGAGCCGGCGCTGCCGGGCTCGGTTCGAACCCCGACAGCTTGACGGCCGGCCCCGGCCCCACGGCGGCCCCATCCACCGAAGCCACCATCCCTCGATGCACCACCTGGGGGTCGGCCAGCGCTTCAAGCACGTCGTTCACCGGCCCCACGCAGGCGGGGACGTCCCGGAAGACCTCCACCCACTCGTCGCGGGTCTTCGTGTCGAACCGCTCCTGCAGCTTCGCCGCGATCTCGGCCTGCTCGGACGGCGGACCGAATTGTCGGTCGATCAGCTCGGGAAGCCCCAGGGTGCCACACAGCGCTTGCCAGAATTGCGGCTCCAGCGCCCCCACCGTGATGTGCCGGCGGTCCAACGTCGCGTAGACCCGGTAGCAGGCGTAGGCGCCGTTCAGGGGCCCGTGGCCGAGAGGGAGGTTCTGGCCCGTGGCCAGCGCCTGGCCCGCGTGGATCGTCAGCCACGACACGATCCCGTCGAGCATGGACGTGTCGACGAACCGCCCCCGGCCCGTCGTGGCGCGCTCCACCAGCGCCGAAAGGATCCCGATGACCCCCAGCATCCCGCCCCCGCCCAGGTCCCCGACCTGGACGCCCGGCACGACCGGCGGTCCGCCCGCCGGCCCGGTCATGGACAGCGCCCCCCCCAAGCCCATGTAGTTGATGTCGTGGCCC
>DHWS01000004.1:11247-11448 GCA_002413305.1 Actinobacteria bacterium UBA5176
GTCCTGCCCGTACCCGGTGATCGCGCAGTACACAAGCCGAGGGTTCGCCTCGGACAGTTCCGCGTGGCCCACCCCGAGCCGGTCGGTCACCCCCGGCCGGAAGCTCTCCACCAGCACGTCCGCCCGGGCGGCCAGGCGCCGAAGGATCGCCACCCCGGCCGGATCCTTCAGATTCAGGGTGATCGAACGCTTCCCCCGGTT
>DHWS01000004.1:11641-25421 GCA_002413305.1 Actinobacteria bacterium UBA5176
GTGATCGAACGCTTCCCCCGGTTCAGGGCTCGATGGGCCGCGCTCTCCCCGTCGACCAGCGGGGGCGTCCAGCGGATGTAGTCGCCGCGGCCCGGTTCCTCCACCTTGATGACGCCGGCTCCCAGGTCGGACAACAGCAGCGTGCAATAGCCCCCGGGGAGGAGGCGCGTCAGATCGAGGACGACGAGGCCCGCCAGCGGACCCCGTCCGAGGGGCGCCGAAACCGTCACCACGCTCCTTGCGAGAACTCGAGCAACAAGATCCCGTCAGCCGGCGTTCATCGTCGTCCAGGAGATCGCAGCCGACAAGTTCGCCGACGACCCCCAAACCCGGGGGGTGTGGCCGCCGGGCGAACGTTCGGTGAACATGCCGGCCGGAAGGTGTAAGGCCGATGGCGAGGGGGTAAGGTCGCAGCCGGGTCGGGTCCCCTACGCTTCGTCCGAGGGTTGAAAGGCCGAGCCGCGGCCCGCGAAGGAGGTCCGTGGTGGACGGAATCGGCACCTGGTCATCGGACGGCGCTCCCGTTACCATGGGCCTGATGCCGGAACCTGAGATCGATCTCCAGGCCCTGCCGCAGCAGGTGAGCCCGCCGGATCACTGGCAGGAACGGTCCGCCTGCTACGGCCTGGACGCCGAAGTCTTCTTCCCGACCACCGAGGAAGAGGCCGGCTTGGCCCTCTCGTACTGCGGCGTCTGTCAGGTCAAGGAGATCTGCCTGGCCTGGGCGCTCCAGAACGGCGAGCGGTACGGCGTGTGGGGCGGCACCACCGAGCAGCAACGCCGCCGCCTCATCCGGCACGTCGCCTAGGGGTTCTTCGGCCCGTTCGGGCCTCCCGGAACCCGCGTCTATACTCGGAACCGTGGAGCGCGCGGTCATCGTTGAGGGCGCCCGAACGCCGATCGGCAAGTTCCTCGGTTCATTCTCCGACGTCCCGGCGGTCGACCTGGGGGTACACGCGGTCAAGGCCGCTCTGGACCGGGCCGGGATCTCTCCCCAGGACGTGGACGAGCTGATCTTCGGCCATGGCCGCCAGGCCGGGAACGGTCCCAACCCCGCCCGCCAGGTCTCCTATCGGAGCGGCCTGGGCGAGGAGACACCCGCCTTCACGGTGAACATGGCGTGCGGCTCCGGCACCAAGGCCGTCCAGCTCGCGGCGGAGCAGATCATGCTCGGGAACGCAGAGGTGGTGATCGCCGGGGGCCAGGAGAACATGACCCGGACACCCTTCCTGCTCGACCGGATGCGGTCCGGCTACCGGATGGGCAACGCGCCGGCGTACGACGGCATGAGCAAGGACGGCTTCCTGGACCCCTTGTGCGGCCTCATCATGGGCGAGACGGCCGAGAACCTGGCCCGCCGCTACGAGATCCCGCGGGCCGAGCAGGACGAGTTCGCGCTGCGATCGCAGGAGAAGGCCGGCGCGACGTGGGAGCGTCGGGCCCTGGAGATCGCGCCGGTCCAAGTGAGCGACCGGAAGGGTTCGCGGCTGGTCGAACGCGATGAGCACCCCCGTCCCGAGACCACGCTGGAGGACTTGGCGAGGCTGAAGCCGGTGTTCGACCAGGAGTCCGGGACGGTCACCGCGGGCAACTCGAGCGGCATCACCGACGCTGCGGCGGCGCTGGTCCTGATGAGCGAGTCGAGGGCATCGGCCGAGGGCCGCGAACCGCTGGCCCGGATCATCGGCTACGCATCGGCCGGCGTGGACCCCGCGTACATGGGCATCGGCGTGGTGCCGGCCACCCGCGCGCTGCTGGACAAGACCGGTCTCTCGTTGCCGGACTTCGACGTGATCGAGCTCAACGAAGCGTTCGCCGCCCAGGTTCTGGCCTGCGACCGGGAGCTGAAGCTCGACCACGACAAGCTCAACCCGAACGGCGGGGCCATCGCGCTCGGGCACCCCATCGGCTGCACGGGCGCCCGCATCGTGCTCACCTGCGCGTACGAGATGCGCGAGAAGGGGTACGCCCTGGGGCTGGCCACGCTGTGCATCTCGGGCGGGATGGGCATGGCCATCGCCCTCGAACGGTCCTGATCCCGACCGGATAGGATTCGAGCTGCCATGGTGAACGCGGTCGTGCTCATCCAGTGCGAGATCGACGCCATCGCCGAGGCTGCAGAGGCCATCGCGGAGATCGAGGGCGTCTCGGAGGTCTACTCGGTGGCCGGCGAGTTCGACCTGGTCGCCATCATCCGGGTCCGGGAGCACGAAGAGCTGGCCCGCGTCATCCCCGGCGGCCTCGGCAAGGTCCCGGGAGTGGTCAGCACGGAGACCCTCATCGCCTTCCAGGTCTACTCGAAGCACGATCTCGAAGCGATGTTCAGCGTGGGGTTCGAAGAGGGCTCCTGACAGCCCCGGCCGGGTCAGCGGCACGAACCCGTCCGATCCCGGTCAGCTCACGAGCGGTTCGAAGCCTCGATCCACCGGTCCAGGACGTCTACGGCCTTGCCGCTGTCGAGGGACTCCGCGGCACGCTGCAACCCGTCGCCCAGGTCCGAGGCCACCCCGGCGACAGTGAGCGCCGCCGAGGCGTTCAACGAGACGATGTCGCGCGCCGGGCCGGGCTCGCCACGAAGGACACTCCGCGCGACCGCAGCGTTGTGGGCGGGATCACCTCCGGCCAGCGCCTCCGGCGCGACCAGCGTGAGGCCGAGGGATGTCGGGTCGAGCGAGGTGGCTTCGATCGAACCCTCCTTGACGTCCCGGACCTCGGTCGGGCCGGTGAGCGTGATCTCGTCGATCCCGTCGCCGCCCCGCACGACATAGGCCCGCGTACCCCGCTGGGCCAGCACCCCGGCGAGCACCGGTTGCATCCGGGCGTCGGCCACACCCACGATCTGGGACGCCGGCCGGGCCGGATTCGTCAGCGGTCCCAGGAAGTTGAACACCGTGGGGATGCCCATCTCCTTGCGCGGACCGGCCGCGTGCGCCATGGCCGAGTGGAACACCGGCGCGAACATGAACCCGATCCCGCACTCGGTCAGGCAGCGGGAGATCCCGTCCGGCGGGAGGGCGACCTTCACGCCCAGCGCCTCCAGCAGGTCGGCCGAACCGCATCGCGACGAAGCGGCCCGATTCCCGTGCTTGGCCACCACCGCTCCGGCCCCGGCCGCCACGATGGCTGCGATGGTGGAGACGTTGATCGTGCCGGCTCGGTCTCCCCCCGTCCCGCACGTGTCGACCACCGGCCCGGGCGTCTCGACGGTGGGAGCCAGCTCCAGCATCGCCGCCGCCAGCCCGGCCACCTCTGCCGATGTCTCGCCCTTCGCCCGGAGGGCCACCACGAACGCCGCGATCTGGGCGGGGGTCGCTTCGCCGCTCATGATCCGGCGCATCGCGTCCGTGGCCACCGGGGTGTCCAGGTCCTCGCGGGCCAGGAGCCGGGAGAGCGTCGCGGGCCAGAAATCCGTCATGGGGAACGCCTCATCGGGAGCGGGTCAGTGGAACGCGTAGACGAGCAGGCCGGCGATCATCGCCAGCCCGAAGGCGAACATCAACAGATCGCCGCGCTTCAGCTTGCCGGGCTGCATCGGGTTGAACCCCACCGATGACCCCTCTCTAGACCGGCTCCGCCAGCCGGTAGTACTCGCGGAACTTCTCGGACGACAGCCAGTACACGTGCTGCTTGACGGTGGAGGCGAACGTCCGCGCTTCGGTCTCGTCCTGGCATTCCCGGGTGAACACGACGCCGCCGTCCGGGCCGAGGATCCGAACCTCCCAGCCCCGCCCACTCTCGGCGACGTGCACGGTGTGCGGGTTGTCGCTCATGCCTGTCTCAAACCCGGTCCAGGGCGGGCGTGGTGTTCGCGGCCTTCAGTTCGTCTACCCACCGCTGGATGGGTTGGATCAACGACGACTCCTCGAACCGCATCGCCGGGTTCATCCCCGCGATCTTCTCGAGCGCGTTCTCCAGCACGCTGCCCGCGTCCTCCGCGGCCGCCAGCGCCTCGGCCAGGAGCGCCGTGTAGTCCTTCTCGAAGGGCTTCCCGTCCCACGGACAGTGCCCGCCGGTCTGCAGGATCTGCTGCACGAACACTTCGCGGCCACACAGGGTGTGGACGACCTTGATCTTCACACGGCCTCCTCGTGACGAATCTCCAGGGCCCTCGCCACGCGTTCGGCAAGGTCGAAGGGGTTGACCGGCTTGACGAACCACAGGTCGGCGCCCGACCACGACGCGAGCCACGCGTCCTGGGAGCGCTCCAGCAGGATGACGACCACGCCCGGGAACGGCCTCGTGGCGCCCTTCAGGTCGCGGGCCAGCGCGAACGCCCCGGCGCGGGACATGATCTCGTCCGCGATCACCGCGTCCGGGAGGTACTTCCACGCCGCGGCGATCCCCTTCACGCCGTCGGTGGCTTCGATGAACTGCACGGGCTCGCCCGCGGTTCGCTCCAAGCCCCGAACCGTGAGGGCCGCCAGCCGGCGTGTGGCCGCGTCCGACGAGACGAGCAGGATCTTCACAGGCGGAGATTCTACCTATGGCTCGACTCGCCGCCTGCGGTCTGACGACGGGAGGCGGTAGGCTTCGACCCGCCACGCTGCACGACGGCGAAGGTACCAAACGCGATCCGTGGGCAAAGGGGGCGTGATCTTGAAGTCGATCTGGCAACAATCGATCGCCGAGTTCGTGGGGACGTTCGCCCTGATCTTCATCGGGGCTGGATCCGTGATCGTGGCCGGCGGGACCGGCATCGGGATACTCGGGATCGCGGTGGCCCACGGCCTGGTCCTGGCCATCATGATCACGAACCTCGGGCACATCTCGGGCGGACACTTCAATCCGGCCGTCACGGTCGGGGTGTGGGTGGCCGGCAAGATCGAATCGCTCCGCGCCATCGTCTACCTGGTGGTCCAGCTGGCAGGAGCCGCCACGGGAGCCGCAATGCTCCGTGCAGTGTTCCGGGAGACCGTGTGGAGGGGGACCTCGCTCGGCGCGACACTCGTCAACCATCAGGTGATGACCAACGGCAAGGCCGTCCTGCTGGAGGCGGTCCTGACGTTCTTCCTGGTCTTCACCGTGTTCGCGACCGCGATCGACGACCGGGGCGCCTTCAAGTCCATCGCGGGCTTCGGCATCGGGCTGGTGCTGACGTTCGACATCCTGCTCGGCGGCGTGCTGACCGGGGCCAGCATGAACCCGGCCCGGAGCTTCGGACCGGCGCTTCTGGCCGGGAAGTGGACCGACTTCTGGGTCTACGTGGCCGGACCCCTGACCGGTGGGATCATCGCCGCCGCCGTGTACTGGCTGTCGTTCCTCCGGGACCGCAAAATCGCCGGGCCCCGCGACGAGGTTCCGATCGGCGGCGGGCCGGAAGAGGACCTGCCCGCGGCGCCTGGCGCCGAGGTGGAGACCGAGGCCTGAGCGCCGGGACCGCGAGGGGGGGTCAGTAGTGCGGCTTCGCTGACGGGCCCCGCCAGGGCCAGCCGACGGTGTGCTGCCAGCAGTGGGGCCCGGGGTTGTACTGGGAGAGCGTCACGCCGCAGACCGAGCACGTCCGCTGCCCGGTGCTCTTGGCGAGCGACCTCTCTGCCGCCGCCCCCTCGTCCCCGGCCGGGGGCGGGAGCTCTCTCGCATCCTTCGCCATGACGGTATCCCCTCGGCGACAGGCGGGCTCGAACGATCCGGCAGGGCTCCCCCCGCCAGCGAGACGTCAGGTCCGGCGCCCCCGAACCGATGCGAGCGTATGATACCCGACCTGTCCAGCCCCTTTCCCCGACCGCGGCGCGGGGGTCGGCGTGCCCCCGGCCGCGGGGATGGAACGCGGAACCGGAGAGACCAGGGAGGATGGTTCGATGGAGATGCGCGCGCTCGGACGCGAAGGACCGGAGATCTCGGTCGTCGGGTTCGGGGCATGGGAGGCAGGCGGCGACGCGTGGGGCCCGAACCGCTCCGACGAGCTGGTGATTGAGGCGATCCGAACCGCGATCGACTCCGGAATGACCTGGATCGACACCGCGGAGGTGTACGGGAACGGCCGGTCGGAGGAGCTGGTCGGCCGGGCCGTGGAGGGCCGGCGGGACCAGGTTCGGGTGTTCACCAAGGTGGCCCCGCGCGAAACGGGCGGTGGCGGGACGGGGCTACGACCCGAGGAGATCCGTTCGGCCATCCGGGCCTCGCTCGGCCGGCTCCGCACCGATCACGTCGACCTCTACCAGATCCACTGGCCCGACTCGTCCGGCGTCCCCCTCGAGGATTCGTGGGACGCGATGGCCGGACTCCAGGACCAAGGCCTGGCCGCGCACATCGGCGTGTCGAACTTCGATCGCACGCTCATCGAGCGCTGCCTTCCCATCCGCCACGTCGATTCGGTCCAGAACCAGTTCTCGCTCCTGTTCCAGGAGGATGGCGCCGAACTGCTGCCCTGGCTACAGGCGGAGGGCATCGGCTACCTCGCGTACGGACCGCTCGCCTTCGGCCTGCTCACCGGGGCCCTCTCGAAGGACTCGACGATCGCCGACTGGCGCAGCGCGGATGCAGACGTCAGGGCGCTGTTCGGGCCGGGCGCGTTCCAACGGAACCTCCAACGGGTCGAGCGCATGCGACCGGTGGCCGAACAGCTGGCGACCTCGCCTGCCACACTGGCCCTGCGGTGGGTGGTCGAACAGCCTGGCGTGACCGCAGCGATCGCCGGCAGCCGGGATCCCACGCACGTCTCCGCGAACGCCCGGGCGGGCGACCTTCAGCTCGACAACCAGGCCCGGGAGTCGCTCGGCGCGATCTTCGGCTGAGGCGATGACCGACTCCCGCCCGGACGTCCTGGTGGTGGGCGACGTCATGGCCGACGTCACGGTGGCAGCGGGCACGCTGGCGCCGGGGGGCGACGTGCATGGCGAGGTCCAGATCCGGCCCGGCGGGGCGGGCGCGAACGCCGCCGTGTGGGCATCCTCGCGCGGGGCCGCCGTCCGGCTGTACGGGCGGACAGGGGACGACCTCATGGGAAAGCTCCTCACCCTGGCCCTCAGGGAGCGCGGGGTCGAGGCGGCGCTGTCCGTCGACTACGTGGCTCGGACCGGCGCGATGCTGGTGGTCCGCGAGGAGGGCGAACGGTCGATGGTGGCCGACCGGGGGGCCAACGCCCACTTGGACGCCGGCGACCTGCCGTCCTCTCTGGAGGCGGGTGCCGTGCTGGTCTCCGGCTACCTCCTGTTCGACCCGGGCTCGGAGGAGGCGGCTGTGGCGGCTCTGGAGCGGGCCGGAGCGCCCTTGATCGCGGTCGAGGGCGCGTCCTGGCCGCTGCTGGCGCGCTACGGTCGGGCGCGGTTCTTCGACTCGACGGTGTGTGCGAACCTGCTGCTGGTGAACGAACGCGAGGCGATGGCGCTGGCCGAACTGCCCGACAACCTCCTGGAGCACTACGCGCACGTCTGTGTGAAGCTCGGCCGGCGCGGGGCGCTGTACCTCTCCGCGGACCGGCCTCCCCTCCGGGTGCCAACCTCACCGGTGCCCGACGTCGATCCCACCGGGGCGGGCGACGCGTTCGACGGCGCGCTGCTGGCCTCGTTGGTCCGAGGCCTTGCCGTGCAGGACGCGCTCCGCGATGCATGCCTGGCCGGCGCGCAGGCCGCCTCCAGCCCCAACCCCTGGCCGGAGTTGCCGTGACGGCCAGGCAGGTCGTCTCGGCGGAGGTCGCGGAGGCCCTGGCCGAGGGCCGGCCGATGGTCGCCCTGGAGACCAGCGTCCTGGCCCAGGGCCTCCCGCATCCGCGGAACCTGGACGCCGCCAGGGCCATGGAAGGCGCCATCCGCGACGCGGGTGCGGTGCCGGCGTGGACGTGGGTCGAGGGGGGCAGGGTTCGGTTCGGCGCCGCGTGGGACGACGTCGAGCGGCTCGGATCGCCGCAGGTCCCGACTTCGAAGGTCGCCCGGCGGGATCTTCCGGCGGTGGTGGCCGGCGCCGGGCTGGGCGCGACGACCGTGTCGGCCACACTGTGGATCGCGTATCGGGCCGGGGTTGAGGTGATGGCCACCGGCGGGATCGGTGGCGTGCACCTGGGCACCGGGGACGTGTCGGCGGACCTCCTGGAGATGGCCACCACCCCCGGGACCGTCGTGTGCTCGGGCCCGAAGTCGATCGTCGACCCGCTCGCCACGCTGGAGCGGTTGGAGGAGCTCGGGGTGCTGGTGGTCGGCTACCGGTGCGAGCGCCTCCCGTTCTTCCTGGCGAGGGAGGCGGACGTGGCGCTGGAGCACCACGTCCGCGGGCCGAAGGAGGCGGCGGCCTTCGTCCGGGCCAGGAGAGAGCTGAGCATCGATTCGGCTGTGCTGGTCTGCAACCCCATCCCCGAGGCGAACGCCATGCCGGCCGGCGAGGTCGCCCAGGCTGTCCGGGCATGCGAGGGGCGGGCTGAGGAGCTGCAGGTCACCGGGAAGGACCTCACGCCCTTCCTGCTGAGATGCCTCGCCGAACGGACGAACGGGGCGAGCCTTGAGGCGAACCTCGCACTCCTGGAGAACAACGCGCGGGTGGCGGCGGAGATCGCCCTCGAGCTCGCTGACGGCGCGCCGGGTTCCGCTTCCGTCAGCTGACGGTCCAGGTATCCCCGGAGTGCAGGAGCTTCGCCAGGTCGCCCGGACCCATCTTCTGGGTGGCCGTCTCGATCTGTCGCTCCATCAGCTCGCCGTAGTACGGGCGGCGCACGTCGCGGAACACCCCCATCGCGGTTGGCTGGGTCGGCCCGGTCGACAGATGGGCCAGGGCGAACGCCAGCGACGGGTTCTCGGCGTGCGCGTCGTGGACGTAGCGGAGTTCTTCGGGCACGTCCGCCGTGTCGGCGATCTGCAGCGTCCCGTCGAACTCCACGGCCACGCACCGCTCGCCGTCCGCCCCGAACGTCACCGGCTTCCCGTGTTCCAGCCGGATCTGGTGTTGGGCCGCCCCCGCCGCCTTCTCTCGCAGGAAGTCGAACGCCCCGTCGTTGAAGACATTGCAGTTCTGGTAGACCTCGATGAAGGCCGCTCCCTCGTGGGCGCCGGCGGCCCGCAGCACGTTCAGCAGGTGCTGGCGGTCGTTGTCGACCGAGCGGGCCACGAACGTGGCTTCGGCCCCCAGCGCCAGCGCCACCGGGTTGAAGGGATGGTCGAGCGAACCGAACGGGGTCGACTTCGTGACCTTCCCCTGCTCGCTGGTCGGCGAATACTGGCCCTTCGTCAGCCCGTAGATCTGATTGTTGAACAGGATGATCTTCAGGTTCACGTTGCGGCGGAGTGCGTGGATCAGGTGATTGCCGCCGATCGACAGCGCGTCCCCATCGCCGGTCACGATCCACACCGAGAGGTCGGGGCGGGCGGTGGCCAGTCCCGTCGCCACGGCCGGAGCGCGTCCGTGGATCGAATGCACCCCGTAGGTGTCCATGTAGTACACGAACCGGCCACTGCATCCGATCCCGGTGACGAAGGCCACCTTGTGTGGCGGGACGCCGAGCTCCGGCATGAACCCCTGGACGGTGGACAGGATCGCGTAATCGCCGCAGCCGGGGCACCAGCGGACCTCCTGGTCGCTGGTGAACTCCTTCTTGGTGAGCGTGATCGGGGCCGCGCCGTCGCCGTTCCCACCCACGTGCCCGTTCCCCTCGCTCATCGGTCCACGCTCCTCAGGATCTCGTCCATGACCTCCGAGGCGTGGAGCGGCTGGCCCTGGATCTTCGGGTAGCTCTTCGCGTCGACCAGGAACTTCGCCCGCAGGATGAACGCCAACTGGCCCGAGTTCATCTCGGGGATCAAGAGCTTCGGATACCGCCGGACGACCTCCTCGATGTTGCGCGGGAGCGGGTTCAGGTGGGTGAGGTGGGCGAAGGCGACCTTCTTCCCCGCCTCGCGGGCCCGCCGCACGCCGGCCTTGTTCGCGCCGAAGCTCGAACCCCATCCGAGCACGAGGATCTCGGCGTCCCCGTCGGGGTCTTCGACCTCGAGCTCGGGGATGTCGCCGGCGATCTTGGCGATCTTCGCTGCACGCAGATCCGTCATGCGCTGGTGGTTCTGCGGATCGTAGGAGATGTTGCCGGTCACGTCCTCCTTCTCCAGCCCGCCGATCCGGTGGATCAGGCCGGGCGTACCCGGAACCGCCCACGGCCGGGCCAGGTTGTCGTCTCGGAGGTACGGCATGAACCCGTCGTCGTGGTTCGGCTGGGTGGCGAACTTCGGCTCGATCACCGGCAGCGCGTCGATCTCCGGCAGCTTCCACGGCTCGGACGAGTTCGTGAGGAACGTGTCCGACAGCAGGATGACCGGCGTGCGGTACTTCACGGCGATCCTCGCGGCCTCCATCGCCGCGTCGAAGCAGTTCGCGGGGGTGTAGGAGGCCACGACCGGGAGGGGCGACTCTCCGTGCCGGCCATAGAGGGCGGCGAACAGGTCGGCGGCCTCGGTCTTGGTCGGCATGCCG
The DNA here is from genome assembly GCA_002413305.1 of Actinobacteria bacterium UBA5176. Taxonomy (GTDB): domain Bacteria; phylum Actinomycetota; class UBA4738; order UBA4738; family UBA4738; genus UBA4738. The sequence goes on from DHWS01000004.1 coordinate 22,028, forward strand.
GTCGACGGGCCCGCCCGCTGGACGTCCACGATCACCATCGGAAGCTCGAGAATCACCGCGAGCCCGATCATCTCCTGCTTCAGGTCCAGGCCGGGCCCGCTGGTGCCGGTCACGCCGAGGTGCCCCCCGAAGGATGCGCCCAGGGCCGCGCCGGCGGCGGCGATCTCGTCTTCGGCCTGCAGGGTCCGGACCCCGAAGTTCTTGTGCCGGGAGAGCTCGTGGAGCAGATCGGAGGCCGGCGTGATCGGGTAGCTCGCGTAGAAGATCGGTACCCCACTGCGGACGCTGGCCGCGACCAGCCCCCACGCCAGTGCCGTCGAGCCGGTGATGTTCCGGTAGACGCCCGGCGAGGCGGGTGCGGGCTTGACCTCGTAGGTGTGGGCGAAGAGCTCGGTGGTCTCCCCGAAGTTGAAGCCGGCCTTGAAGGCGGCGACGTTCGCGTCGCGGATGGCCTGTTGCTTGGCGAACTTCTGCTCGATCCACTTGAGCGTCACTTCGGTGGGGCGCGAGTACATCCACGACACCAGGCCCAGCGCGAACATGTTCTTGGCCCGTTCGGCCTCCTTCTTGCTCACATCGAGGCCCTCGGTGGCCCGGACGGTGATCGAGGTCATCGGCACCCGGAACAGCTGATAGCCGTCCAGCGAACCGTCGGTGAGCGGATCGGACGCGTACCCCGCCTTCTCGATGTTCCGGTCGAAGAACGCGTCCTCGTTGACGATCAGGGCCCCGCCCTTCTCGAGGTCGCGGAGATGCGCCTTCAGGGCGGCCGGATTCATGGCCACCAGGACGTTCGGCGCGTCGCCGGGCGTGACGATGTCGCGCGAAGCGAAGTGGATCTGGAATGCGGAAACGCCGGCAACAGTGCCGGCCGGGGCCCGGATCTCGGCCGGGAAGTCCGGCAGCGTGGCGAGGTCGTTCCCCAGGATGGCAGTGGCGTTGGTGAACCGGTCTCCGGTCAACTGCATCCCATCGCCGGAGTCACCGGCGAACCGAACGACGACGCGCTCCTTCTCGATGGCGGTCTTGGTCGTGGTCATCTCACTCCTCAGCGGCACATGGGGTCCTGCCCCTCTACTGTACGCCCTGCCGAGCAGCACCCGAGGGCCGAAGACCTCAGTCCGAAGACCGAAGGGCCTCCGGCTCGCCCTGCCATCCAGCTAGTAATCTCTCTCCTTCGACATGCGCGGGGCTCTCCCGCGGCGGCTGCCCAGGTGGCGGTCCCCGGCCCTGCCGACACGAGGAGGACGGCCGAATCCGATGACGACTTCCGTCGCCGCGTACCAACACGGCATCTATCCGCGGTCCGAGGCTGTGGTCGCAGCCACCCGGGGGCTCGAGCGAGGCCGTACCAGCGCCGAAGAGGTCGCCCAGGCCAACGCCGCGGACCGCCAGGACTTCCTCGCGGCGCAGGGCGAGGCCGGGCTCGACTACTTCTCCGACGGGCTGCTGCGTTGGCAGGACATCTTCCGGCCGCTAGTGGAGCTCTGCGGCGGTCTGGACGCCCGGACGCTAGTTCGCTGGTTCGACAACAACTCGTTCTTCAGGGCCCCGGAGGTCACCGGCGACCTGGTGCTGTCCGGCGCGGTACCGGCCGTCATGGCCGACGACTCCGACCTCCCCGGGCCGAAGGTGGCCACCCTGCCGTCGCCGTACCTCTTCTCGCGGGCCGCCCAGTCCGACGAGGACCGGAACGCGCTGATGATGGACCTGACCCGGGAGGTCCTGCGGCCCGTCGCGTCGGCGCTGATCGAGCGGGGCTACCGCGTGATCCACCTCCAGGAGCCGTGGGTGCCCTACTTCGGGATCGAGTCCGCGGACTGGGACGACTTCGAGAAGGCTCTCGGCGAGCTACGGGAGGCCACCGGCGACGCCACGCTCGTGCTGCACGCGTACTTCGGGGACGCCGCGCCCCACGTGGACCGTCTGCGCAGGCTGCCGGTCGACGCCGTCGGGATCGACTTCGTGGCGACCGACGTCGAGAGCTTGGGTTCGAACTGGGAGGTCGGGATCGTGGCGGGCGTGCTGGACGGACGGAGCTCGCCGATCGAGTCCACCGACGGCACCGTGGCGTTCGTGAAGAAGGTCGCAGAGACGCTCCAGCCCCTGTCGGTGTTCGTCTCCTCGAACTGCGAACTGGAGTTCCTGCCCCGCGACCTCGCGCGCCAGAAGGTACTGCGGCTCGGCGAGGTCTCCGCCCGACTGAAGGAGGAACTGGCATGACGCCGACTGCCACCGAGACCGACCTGACCTCGGTCCCCCTGCTGACCCACGAGGTGGGATCGCTCGACAAGCCCCTGTGGCGGACGAAGGCGTTCGCCGGTAAACCGCTGGCCGACAAGGATCTGGACGACGCCAAGACCTGGGGCGAACGGCTGGGCGTGGAGGACCACGAAGCGCTGCTGGACCTGCTCCGCCAGCCGCCGTCGACCGACCGGACCCGCCGGGAGCAGATCAAGCAGTGGTCCAGCCGCTACGCGCTCCGCCTGGAGGAATCGGCGGGCCTGGACGCCGTGTATGACGGCGAGCAGCAGCGGACCGAGATGTACGCCTGGGCCATCCAGCACTCGAACGGGTTCGAATGGCGGGGCAGCGTGCGGGCGTTCGACAACAAGTACTACTCGAAGGCGGCCGTGACCGGCGAGATCTCGCTGACCGAGCCGTATCACAACGACGAGTTCGCGTTCCTGCGGGGCGTGGCCACCGCCGAGCTGAAGGTCCCGATCACGGGGGCGTACACCATCGCCGACTGGTCGTTCGACGAGCGATACTTCAAGGACCACGACATGAGCCACGCGCACGGAGACCGGAACGCCAAGCGGCTGGAGGCCCGGCGGCGGTTCATCGTCGATGTGGCCCGGAACATGATCCGGCCCAACAACGAGGCGCTGATCGGCCTGGGCGCGAAGTGGATCCAGATCGACGAGCCGGGTGGCTCCACCAAGCCCGAGGAGCTCGAACTGTTCGCGGAGAGCTTCAACGAGAGCGTCGAAGGGCTCTCCGGCGCGGTCTTCTCGACCCACCTGTGCTTCAGCGACTACAACCTGTTCTTCCCGGGCATCGAGGCGATGACCCAGTGCAAGCAGTACTGCGTGGGCTTCGCGAACTACGACTCGCGCGAGCTGGGGGTCTCCGACGAGGCACGGCCCGGCTACGTCGTCATCAAGAGGTTCCGAGACCTTTCCTACCGGCCGGCCCTGGGCCTGGGGGTCATCGACATCCATACCGACTTCATCGAGTCGCCCGAGCTGATCCGGGACCGGATCCTCTACGCCGTCGACGTGTTCGAAGACCCCTCCCGGATCCAAGTCACCCCGGACTGCGGCCTGCGGACCCGTTCATGGGACGTGGCCTACCGCAAGCTCCAGCAGATGGTCGAAGGCACACGGATGGC